>JBAUIN010000128.1:0-9119 GCA_049682975.1 Pontixanthobacter sp.
ACCACGAAAGGACTGATCTATCGTGCGTTCGGCCAGTGTCTAAGCTTGGCAATTATTGCGCAATGAGGTAATTATCGTTGCATGGTAAAATGTGCACGATGGGAAACGACATGAAGGCTTTGGTCAAAGCGAAGGCAGAGCCGGGACTGTGGCTGCAGGATGTGTCGAAGCCCGAATGCGGCATCAACGACGTGCTTATCAAGGTGAAGCGCACGGCGATCTGCGGCACCGATATGCATATCTACAAATGGGATCGATGGGCGCAGGATACAGTGCCCGTACCCATGACGGTCGGCCACGAATTCGTGGGCGAGATCGTGGAAATCGGCAGCAATGTGCGCGGCTACGAAGTCGGCCAGATCGTATCGGGCGAAGGGCATGTGGTATGCGGTCGCTGCCGCAATTGTATGGCCGGGCGCCGTCATATGTGCGCCGACGCCGACGGGATCGGCGTCAACCGCACCGGTGCTTTCGCCGAATATCTCGCGATCCCTGCCGCCAATGTCTGGCTGCATAATCAGGACATCGACCTCGACGTTGCATCCCTGTTCGATCCGTTCGGCAACGCCGTTCATACCGCACTGCAGTTCGACGTGCTGGGCGAAGACGTACTCATAACCGGGGCCGGCCCGATCGGCATGATGGCCGCTGCCGTCTGCCGTCATGCCGGCGCGCGCCACGTGGTCATCACCGATGTGAATGAGAAACGGCTGGAAATGGCGCGCGGTCTGGGTGTTACACGCGCGGTCAATGTCGCGGAAACGACGATCGAAGCGACGCAGGCGGAACTGGGCATGACCGAAGGTTTCGATGTCGGCCTGGAAATGTCGGGCAACGAAGCGGGGTTCGCGTCCCTGATCGACAATATGTGTCATGGTGGGAAAGTCGCCATTCTCGGCCTGCCGGAAGCGGGCATGGCGATCGACTGGCACAAGGTCATCTTCAATATGCTGACGTTAAAAGGCGTATATGGCCGCGAGATTTTCGAAACCTGGTACAAGATGAGCGTATTCATCGAATCCGGCCTGGATATATCGCCGCTGGTTACGCACCGCTTGCCCTACACCGAGTTCGAACAGGGCTTTCAGGCGATGCTGTCGGGCGAAGCGACCAAAGTGGTTTTGAATTGGGAAGATTGACATATGTACGGTAAGTTTCAGCAGCATCTTCAGGGCGAACTGGATCAGATCCGCGCGGACAGCCTGTATAAGGATGAACGCCCGATCACTTCGGCACAGGGCGCGACTGTCGATCTCAAGGGCCGCGAAGTCATCAATCTGTGCGCCAACAATTACCTCGGCCTGGCGCAGGACGAGGGCGTGAACGCGGCGGCCCGGCAGGGGATCGACGATTGGGGCTACGGCATGGCCTCCGTCCGCTTCATCTGCGGCACACAGAGCCAGCATAAAGAGCTGGAGGACCGCATTTCAAGATTCGTCGGTATGGAAGATACGATCCTGTATCCATCGTGCTTCGACGCCAATGGCGGCCTGTTCGAAACGCTGCTGACAGCGGAGGATGCAGTCATTTCCGACGAGCTCAACCATGCCAGCATTATCGACGGCATCCGGCTGAGCAAAGCGAAGCGCTATCGTTACAAGAACAACGACATGGCCGACCTGGAAACGCAGTTGAAAGCCGCGGACGAGGCGGGCGCTCGGTTCAAATTGATCACCACCGATGGCGTGTTTTCGATGGACGGCTTCATCGCGCAATTGGACAAGGTGTGCGACCTCGCTGATAAATATGGCGCGATGGTGCATTTCGACGATTGCCATGCGACCGGCTTCGTTGGCGAGAAGGGCCGCGGAACGCATGAATATCGCGGCTGCATGGACCGCGTGGACATCACAACCGGCACGTTAGGCAAGGCGTTGGGTGGTGCGAGCGGCGGTTATACCAGCTCCAAACGCGAAGTCGTCGAATTGCTGCGTCAACGGTCGCGACCCTATCTGTTTTCCAACACCGTCGCACCGCCGGTTGTGACGGGCGCGATCGCGGCTATCGACGCGATCGAGCGCGACCCGTCGCGGATTACAGAGCTGCAGGAGAAAACCGCTTATTTTCGCGAAAAGATGGAGGCTGCCGGTTTCGACTTGCTGCCTGGCGAACATGCGATTGTGCCGGTGATGCTGTATGACGCCAAAACAGCGAAGGATTTTGCGGACGAGATGTTGAAGGAAGGCGTGTATGTCGTCGCCTTCTCCTATCCCGTGGTGCCGAAGGAGAAGGCGCGCATTCGAACCCAAATGTCGTCGGGCCTGAGCTACGATGAAATCGATCGCGCGATTGCCGCGTTCGTAGCGGTGAAGGGCCGGATGGGCCTTTAAGGATCGACCGCCATATTGTCGATCAGCCGCGTTCCCCCGATCCGCGCGGCGACCAGTAAGCGTGCAGGGCGGTTGGCTCTTTCCCCGATCGGCTGCAAACTGCGCGCATCCGCCAGTTCCGCATAGTCCACACTGTCGAACCCCGCGCCGAGCAATGCGTATTCCATCGCGGTGAGCACGCGGCGCACCTCCTGCCCGTCCGCAATTCGCGCCACGGCTTCGCGCATTTGCAACGGCAGCGTTGCTGCGGCGGCGCGGTGTTCTAGCGACAGATAGCGGTTGCGGCTGCTCATCGCCAGATCGTCCGCTTCCCGCACCGTGGGAATGCCAATGATGTCTTGCGCCGATGGAGCATTCAAATTCAAATCGCGCGCCATTGCGCGGATCACTGCCAGTTGCTGCCAGTCCTTCTCCCCGAAGCAGGCGATGTCGGGGCGCACCTGATTGAACAATTTACAAACCACGGTGGCCACGCCGTCGAAATGCCCCGGCCGGTTCGCCCCGCATAGATGGTCGCTCACGCCCGCGACCGAGATCGACGTCGCAAAGCCATCGGGATACATAACGGCTACGTCCGGCGCCCATAAGAGTGCGACACCCTCCGCCTCCAGCAACGCCGCATCCGCGTCCAATTGGCGGGGATAGGCGTCCAGATCTTCATTCGGCCCGAATTGGGTGGGATTGACGAAGATCGACGCGACGACATGATCCGCCAGCTTCGCCGCTTCGCGCACTAATGTAAGATGCCCGTCATGCAGCGCACCCATAGTGGGGACGAGTGCAATACGGCCGCCATCCTTTCGCAGCTGCGCTATGGCATTTCTCAACATATCCAGCCGATCGACGATTTGCACGGTCCGCAGCCCTCCGGTAGAAGCAATTTCATGGGCCCTAGCCGTTCGTCATGGGCCGAAACAACCGCTATCAAGGACGCCTGATTTTGCCCGACGCGCCGCATTGGATTACATTCGCCAACGAAAAGGGCGGTACCGGTAAGTCTACGACGGCGGTACATGTCGCGGTCGCGCTCGCCTATCACGGGGCCAAGGTGGCGGCGATCGATTGCGATCCGCGGCAACGCACGATGGACCGCTATTTCGAGAATAGACGCGATTATACAGCGGAACGTGGGTTATCGTTGCCGACAGCGCAGAGCGACGTGTTTCGTGGGTCGTCGATCGACGAATTCGAGGCGATGGTCGCGGAACGCGGTGCTGGAATGGATTACCTTATCATCGACACGCCCGGCCGCGACGATGAATTTGCGCGCCATGCCGCGACGCAGGCCGACACTCTGGTTACGCCGATGAATGACAGCTTTGTCGATTTCGATCTGATCGGGCAGGTCGATGCGACCAGTTTTAAGGTGCGCCGCCTGTCCTTTTATGCCGAACTGATCTGGGAAACGCGCAAGACCCGCGCCTTGCAGCAACGCAAGGAAATCGATTGGCTCGTGGTGCGCAATCGCAGCGGCCATACCGAAGCGCGCAACATGTTGCGGATCGAAAAAGCACTGGCGGAGCTGTCGAAGCGGGCCGGCTTCCGGGTCGCGAAGGGATTGTCCGAACGGGTGATCTATCGCGAATTGTTCCCGTCCGGCCTGACCCTGCTGGATAAGGGGCATTTGGGCGAACTCGGCACCAGCCATTTGGTGGCGCGGCAGGAAATGCGGAATCTATTAAACAGTTTGCACCTGCCATCGCTGACCGCCTCCCAATCCGCGCTGGAGCCGGCCTAAGCCGTGATAAAGCTGCTATTTATCGCAGCGATCATCTGCTTCGCGTGCAAAATGCTGACCGGCAAATGGCCCTGGCAATTCGCCGTTACACAAAGCCGCCGGGAACAATCGCTTTCGCGGGCGCGTAACCTGTTGGACGTCCGCCGAACCGCGACTCGCGAAGAGATCGTGCAGGCGCACAAAAAACTGGTCGGCCGCGTTCATCCGGATCGGGGCGGGTCCAGCGAACAGATGCATGAAGCGAATGCCGCGCGCGATCTGCTGATCGGTACGCTACCGCATTCAGGAACGACGAAGGATTGACGATGAGCCACAGTTTCGACCCCACCACTTTGCGCGAATACGATATTCGCGGAATTATCGGCGAAACGCTGGGGCCGGACGATGCGCGCGCGATCGGGCGTGGCTTTGCGACGCTGATAAAGCGTGTGGGCGGATCGAAAGTCGCGGTGGGTTACGATGGACGCACCAGTTCACCGATCCTCGAACATGCATTGATCGAAGGGCTGAATGCCAGCGGCTGCGATGTGGTGCGGGTCGGGATGGGGCCGACCCCGATGTTGTATTACGCCGCCGCCTCAATCGAAGATGTAGATGGCGGCATTCAGATAACCGGCAGCCATAATCCCGCCAATTATAATGGCTTCAAAATGGTATTTCAGGGCCGACCGTTTTTTGGGGAGGATATCCTCGCGCTCGGCCGGATGGCGGAGGGCGCGGATTGGGAAAACGGGACGGGAACGTCCGAAATCCGCGAGATCCTGGTCGAGTATGTCGACCGTATCTGTGCCCCGATCCGGGCGCTTGAGGATAGCGGAGCTGCCGGTAGCCTGGCCGATTGCAGCATCGGATGGGATGCCGGCAATGGTGCGGCCGGGCCCGCATTGGAGCTGCTTGCCGCGCGCCTGCCGGGCACGCATCATTTGTTGTTTACCGAAGTCGATGGCAATTTCCCCAATCATCATCCCGATCCGACCGTGGAAGCCAATTTGGAAGATTTGCGCACACTCGTCGCCGATAAGAAGCTCGATTTCGGAGTGGCTTTCGATGGCGACGGCGACCGTATCGGTGCGATCGACGGGCAGGGGCGCGTTATTTGGGGCGACCAATTGCTGATGATCTATGCCGAAGCCCTTCTGCAAAAGATGCCCGGCTCCACCATTATTGCCGATGTGAAGGCCAGCCGCGCGTTGTTCGATCACGTCGCGACGCATGGCGGGCAGCCGGTCATGTGGAAAACCGGCCATTCGCTGATTAAATCCAAAATGAAAGAAACGAATGCACCCCTTGCTGGCGAAATGAGCGGGCATGTGTTCTTCGCGGACGAATATTACGGCTATGACGACGCCCTTTATGCCGGCGTGCGCCTCATGACCGCGTCGGTCGAGCTCGGCCGGTCGGTTACGCAGTTGCGCAGCGACATGCCGCAGATGATCAACACCCCCGAAATGCGGTTCCAGGTCGATGAAGCCCGAAAATTCGCGGCGATCGACGAGGTCAAGGCGCGGCTGGCGAACAGCCCGGCGCAGGTCGACGGGACCGACGGTGTGCGCGTTACCAACGACGATGGCTGGTGGCTGCTTCGCGCATCCAACACGCAGGACGTTTTGGTCGCACGTGCGGAAAGCGACAGCGAGGCGGGACTGGAACGCCTGATGGCGCAGATCGACGAACAACTGGCCGCTTCGGGGCTCGAGCGCGGCGAGCAGGCGGCGCATTAGCGGCGTGTAACAAGGAGGACTTTTGGATGCGTAGAACGATCTTTTCACTGGGTGCAGCGTTGGTGCTGACATGCCAGTCCGCTGCTGCCCAAGACGAAATGTCCCAGGACGAGGTTCTCGCCGAACTGGCCTCCGTCTTCACAGCCGAGCCCTTGACTGCCGAACAGGAGGCGCGCCTGCCACTCGCGCGCGAAGTGGTATCGCGGATCCTGCCCGAAGGCGCGATGATGGAAATGATGGACAAGATGATGGGCGGCATTTTCGGCCCCATGATGGATCTGGACCTCGATGCCGATGCGGACAAGGTATCAGCCCAGCTTGGTCTCTACAGTCCCGATCTTTCGATGACCGAAGAAGAAGCGGCGGAAGCCCTGACTATTCTTGATCCGTCTTGGCGCGAACGCCAGGCGATCGAACGGGATATATTCCCGGCGATATTGTCCGAAATGATGACCAAAATGGAACCGGTCATGCGGCAGGCAATGGGCGAATTGTATGCTGTGCATTTCACCGACATCGAACTCGCGGGTATCAACGCGTTTTTCCAAACGGACATCGGTGCTGCCTATGCGCGTAAGTCCTTCACATTGGCCAGCGATCCCAGATTGATGGCCACCACGATGGAAGCCATGCCGGACATGATGGGCATGTTCGAAGGGATCGATCAACGTATGGCGACGGCGACAGAAGGTTTGAGCGAACCGCGCGCCTTCGACGAGCTGGATGGAACGCAGCAAGCACGTCTGGCCGAATTGACGGGGCTAAGCGTCGAAGTCTTGGCCGAAGGGTGGGACATCGGTGTCGAAGTCATAGAGGATGAGGCACCGGAAGACGAAGCAATCGATCCGGCAATGTAATCGCCCCCGCCGGAACCGGGTGGCCATCACGCCCGTTTCTGCATCCATGGCATCTACGCCTCCTGAATCGCGAATGCCGCCTGAGATTGCCGATTGGTTTGCCGCACGCGATTGGCGTATCCGTCGCCATCAGACCGATATGTACGCCGCCGCGCGGGCGGGAAAACATACCATGCTGGTGGCGGATACGGGTGCGGGTAAGACACTGGCGGGGTTTCTGCCAACTCTCACCGCTTTCTGCCCGTCGCAATTCGGCGATACGCCTCCGCCGGAAGGTTTGCACACGCTGTATGTCTCGCCTTTGAAGGCGCTCGCGCATGACGTTCAACGCAATTTGGTAACGCCGGTCAAAGAAATGGGCCTGCCATTGCGCATCGAAACGCGCAGCGGGGATACTCCATCCGATCGCAAGCGTCGGCAGCGTAGCAAGCCGCCGCATATTTTGCTGACGACACCAGAATCCCTGTCGCTGCTCCTATCCTATGAAGACAGCTTCGATCTTTTTCGAGGATTGAAGCGGATTGTGGTGGACGAAGTGCATGCCTTTGCCACCGGTAAGCGCGGCGATCTGTTGGCGCTCGCCCTCTCGCGTCTGCAGGCCATTGCGCCGGATATGCAACGCGCCGCTTTATCTGCCACGGTGGCCGAACCTGAACGGTTCCGGGAATGGCTCGCCCCCTGGGGCGACCTCGACACGGTCGATCTGGTATTGGGCGAGGAGGGCGCGGACCCCAATATCGAGATCCTGCTCCCGATCGAAGAGCGTATTCCCTGGGGCGGCCATGCGGCAACCTGGGCGATCCCACAGCTTTACGAACTGGTTCGCAAGAACAAGACGACACTGATTTTCACAAATACGCGGTTTCTGGCCGAATACATCTTTCAAAACCTTTGGGATGTGAACGACGATAAACTGCCTGTGGGGATTCACCACGGATCGTTATCTCGCGAGGCACGACGCAAGGTGGAAGGAGCCATGGCGCGGGGCGAGCTGCGGGCGCTGGTCGCGACCGCCAGCCTCGATTTGGGCGTGGATTGGGGCGATATCGATTGCGTGGTGCAGATGGGTGCGCCCAAGGGCTCATCGCGCCTGTTGCAACGTATCGGGCGTGCCAATCACCGGCTCGACCAATCGAGCAAGGCGGTGCTGGTGCCCGGCAATCGTTTTGAATTCCTCGAAGCCACTGCCGCCGTCGACGCAGTGGAAGAAGGTCAGCGCGATGGCGAGGATTTTCGCGAAGGCGGGCTGGATGTGCTGGCGCAGCATGTCATGGCGTGCGCCTGCGCCGCGCCGTTTCACGAAGACGCGCTGCTTGCTGAAATACGTTCATCGCTATCCTACGCCTGGATCGATGCGGAGATTTGGGATCGCGTGTTGAACTTCGTCGCCACCGGTGGATACTCGCTGCGCGCCTATGATCGGTTCAAACGGATCATCCGGTTGAAGGACGGCACCTGGCGGTTGGCCCATCCCGAATATGCGGCGAAGCACCGGCTGAATGCGGGCATCATTTTGGACGGCGAAATGCTGCAGGTCCGGTTTCGCAACGGGCGTTCGCTGGGCAAGGTCGAAGAACGGTTCGCCGTCGCACTGTCGCCGGGGGATACATTCTCCTTCGCCGGGACCGCGCTGGAGGTGGAGCAGGTCAAGGACATGGAAGTGATCGTCCGCGCGTCCAAAAAATCGGCGATGATCCCATCCTATGGCGGCGCACGCATGCCGTTGACCACGCATCTGGCCAATCGCGTACGCACCATGTTAGACGATCGCGCAGGCTGGGGGCGGTTCCCGGACGATGTGCGCGAATGGCTGGAAATGCAGGACTACCGGTCGGTCCTGCCGGCACCGGGGCAACTACTGGTGGAAAGCTTCCCGCATGTGAAACGCCATTACACAGTCTATTATACATTCGAGGGATGGAATGCGAACCAATCGCTCGGCATGCTCATCACTCGGCGGATGGAGGATCGGGGGCTGCAACCGGGTGGGTTCGTGGCGAACGATTATTCGCTGGCGGTATGGGGCTTGAAACCGGTACGCGATCCGCTGCCATTGCTGTCGCCGGACATATTAACCGACGAGTTCATCGATTGGGTGCAGGATTCCCATCTGCTGCGGCGTGCCTTTCGGGAGGTGGCGGTGATCTCCGGGCTGGTGGAACGGCAGCAGCCGGGTAAGCGCAAGACGGGTAAGCAAGTGACCTTCTCGACCGATCTCATTTACGATGTGCTGCGTAAGCACGAACCCGATCATGTGCTATTGAAGGCTGCATGGGCGGATGCGCGGGAACGGATGACAGATGTGGGGCGGCTGGGGACGCTGTTGGAAAATTCGGCGGAACAGGTGGTGCATGTCGAACTGGACCGCGTCAGCCCGCTGGCGGTGCCGGTCATGGTGGTGATCGGTCGGGAGAAGCTACCAGGTGGTGCGATCGACGATGAATTGTTGCTGGAGGCCGAAAGTTTGGCAGAC
>JBAUIN010000129.1:0-6746 GCA_049682975.1 Pontixanthobacter sp.
TTCGCGCAGATCGACCTGTTATGGGCGACGATCTCCTTCACCATTCTGGCGTCGATCATCATTCATGGTGTCAGCGCGGGACGGATCATCGAATTTGCCGAATCACGCAAAGCGCACATTCATACGGGTGAGGACGCGGATCTCGTTTCCCTGTCTCCATCGCGCAAGACAGAAGTGCCGAAAGACGAGGTCGAGGTGCGACGCGACGCGTGTCCCTGAACACAAATGCGCTTCGCAGGTGTCGGGGGCGTAGCCAACAAGACACAAAAAGGGCGGTTCGTTGCGACAACGAACCGCCCTTTTTCAACCGCTCCGCCGTTAAGAGGCGGATGCGCTATTTCTTCTTTGCTGGCGCTTTTTTGGCGATAGGCTTCTTCGCAGCGGTTTTTTTCGCAGCAGGCTGTTTGTCGTCGGACTTCTTAGCGTCGCCCTTCGCCGCCGCAGATTCTTTGTCAGCCGGTTTCTTAGCGGGCGTTTTCTTGGTAGGCGCTTTCTTCGCGGCGGGTTTCTTATCGTCGCTCTTTTTGGCGGCCGCTTTCTTTTCCGTCGGCGCCTTCTTTTTGGCGGCAGACTTTTTCTTGCCGCCCTTCTTCGCCGCTTCTTCTTCCGCCTGCTCGTCGGCTTCGATCGCAGCTTCCAGCTCTTCCTTCGTCACTTCACGTTCGGTGATGTCCGCTTTTTCGAACAGGAAATCGACGACCTTGTCTTCGTATAGAGGCGCGCGAAGCTGTGCGGCCGCCATTGGTTCCTGGGAAATATACTGCATGAAGCGTTCGCGGTCTTCCTCGCGATATTGCTGTGCCGCCTGCTGAATGAGCATGCTCATTTCCTGCTGCGTGACTTCCACACCGTTGTTTTGACCGATTTCGCTTAACAGCAGGCCGAGCCGAACGCGGCGTTCGGCGATGTTGCGATAATCGTCCTTCTCCGCCTCGATTTCTTTCATCGCCTTGTCGGGATCGTCGTCTTTCGCGGCTTCCTGTTGCAGTTGCGCCCAAATCTGTTCGAATTCGGCGTCGACCATTTTTTCAGGCACATCGAAATCGTGGCTTCCGGCAAGCTGATCCAGCAATTGCCGCTTCATCTGCGTGCGCGTGAGGCCGTTGGTTTCCTGTTCCAGCTGACCGCGCAAAAGTTCCTTCAGCTTGTCCATGCTTTCAAGGCCGAGCGAGGTCGCGAAATCATCGTCCAGTTTCGTATCGCCTTCGACCTTCACCTGTTTGACGGCGACGTCGAACTGCGCCTGTTTGCCCTTTAGATTTTCGGCCGGATAATCATCGGGGAATGTGACGGAAATGGTTTTCTCGTCACCCGTTTTGGCGCCGGTCAGCTGGTCTTCGAAGCCGGGAATGAATTGCCCCGAACCGATGACGAGCGGCGCATCTTCCGCCTTGCCGCCTTCGAATTCCTCGCCGTCGATCGATCCGGTGAAATCAATGATCAGTTGATCGCCCTCTTTCGCTTTGCGCGTCTTGGGTGCGTCTTTGTAACTTTTCTGCTGTCCCGCGATGTTCTGCAGCGATTCCTCGACCGCATCTTCGCTTACGGGAACGGTCAGGCGTTCCAGCTTCAGATTGTCCGTATCGGGCGTGTCGATTTTGGGCAGGACTTCCAGATCCACGGTAAGGACGGCGTCCTTGCCTTCCTCGTAACCCTCTTCCAGATTGACGGCGGGCTGCATCGCCGGGCGCAGCGATTTGTCCTTAATCAATTTGTCGACGGATTCGCGCAAGACATCGTTCAGGGTCTGTGCGTGCAACTGTTCGCCGTGCATTTTGCGCACCAGATTGGCCGGAACCTTGCCGGGGCGAAAGCCGGGCATCTTGACCTGCGGGGCGATTTTTTTGACTTCGGCATCGATTCGACTGGCGATATCGTCCTGCGGAATGGTCAGTCGATAGCCGCGCTTGAGGCCTTCGTTGGTGGTCTCTTTGATCTGCATGATGCGCTGTTAAACCTTTTTCAAATCTCAATAATGTCGCGGCTCTTCACCGTGTGTCTGCGATGGCGGCGATGTTCTGGTGCGGGCGAAGGGACTCGAACCCCCACATCGCAAGATACTGGTACCTAAAACCAGCGCGTCTACCAATTCCGCCACGCCCGCAACACGAACAAAGCCGCACGGGCGTGACGCCCGCGAGCAAGGGCGTGCCCTTAAAAGGCCACGCGGCAAAGGGCAAGCGCGCGATTGCGATCGTGCCGTCGCAATCGGTTACGGTCGGGGTCGTTCTGCCGGTTTCCAGCGTTCGAAGGATGGTTCGGGCAAACTTGCACTGCGCGCCCGTTCATACGCTGCACCCACTTTCAGTACTTCGTGGTCAGCCCATTGGGCTCCGAAGATACTGATACCGACCGGCAACCCCTCTATCGCGCCCATCGGCACCGTCAGATGCGGGTAACCCGCGATTGCCGCCGGGCTAATAAAACCGATGCTGCCGTTGAAACTGTCGCCGTTGACGAGATCGCTCATCCAGGCAGGACCGCGGGTGGGCGCGATTAGGAACGCGACTTCGTTTTTCGCCAGCAAGGCGTCGATGGTTTCCTCCCCCGCGATGCGAATGGCGTTCGCGCGCGCCTTTTCATATGCCTCGCGATCGGTCGTGGCCTCGGCCTGTTCGAATATGTTTTGGCCGAACCAGCGCATTTCGGCAGCTTCATTGGCGGAATTGAAGGCGATTAGATCGGCGAGACTGCTGGGCATATCGTCGCCCGGAAGGCTGCGCAGATATTTGCCCATCTCTTCGCGCAATTCGAACTTCAGAACGGTAAAACTGTCGCCGTACATTCGGGTGTCGGGTTCGAACTCGATATCGACCAACACCGCCCCGGCGCGTTCCAAGTCGGTCAGTGCGATTTGAAATATCTTGGCCAGATCGTCCCGATCGCCGATCTGGTTGCGCATGACACCGATCCGCACGCCGTCGAGCGACGCCGTGGCCAGTCCCGTCGTGTAATCCGCCCGCCGGTTCGGCACGGTAGTCGTGATGCTATCTTCCGCGTCCTCCCCTGCTATCGCGCCCAGTAGCAGGGCGGCGTCGAAGACATTGTGAGTCATCGGCCCGGCGGTGTCCTGCGTGCTGCTGATCGGTACGATGTGACGGCGGCTGACCAGTCCGACGCTGGGCTTGAACCCGACCACGCCGTTCATCGCGGCAGGGCAGGTAATCGAGCCATTCGTTTCCGTGCCGATCGCACCCCAGGCAAAGCCAGCCGCCACCGCTGCGCCGCTGCCGGAGGACGAACCGCAAGTGTTCCGATCGATCGCGTGCGGATTGCGCGTCAGCCCGCCCACGGCGCTCCATCCGCTGGTCGAATTGCCATCGCGGATATTGGCCCATTCGGAGAGATTGGTTTTGCCCAGCATCACCCCGCCCGCTGCACGCAGATTGGCGATCAGCGGCGCATCGCGGCCCGTTCGGTTGTCGGCGAGCGCCAGACTGCCGGCGGTGGTCGCGAATTCGCGGGCCTCGATATTGTCCTTCACCAGCACGGTGCGCCCCTGCAATGGCCCGCCGGTTTGCAACGCGGCGGATATTGCGGTTTCCAAATCGTCGATCGTGACAATGACCGCATTCAATTGTGGCCCGGCATCGTCCAGTGCCGCGATCCGGTCCAGCTGTGCCTGCGCTTCCTGCAGCGGCGTCGCGCCGTCTTGCGCAAAAGCGTTGACGGAAAGGAAAGGTGCGATCGCTGCGCATAGCAGCTGTAATTTCAACGTCATGCAATCGATCTGGCAGTCACATACGCAAACGCCAAGAAATTTCGCCTCCGAAGGATGAACACGGGCTGGAACGCTATCTTCCCACCCTGCGTTTATAGGCCGGAAGGAATACATATCATGACCGACTATACGACCCCGAAAGTTCCACCGGCAACGCCGCCGGTAATCGACGAACATGCCAGTGCGAAGGATGCGCGCGAACGTGCCGATATCGATGGCGATAGCGACCGCCCCGGATCGAACGATGTCAGCAAGGCTGACGATGAAATAACGCGGGCCAATCGCGCCATTTCGCGCGGCAATGCGAAGGATGGAGCGGGGGAGCAGGAACTCGACTCGATGACACCCGAAACGTTGCTCCCGCCCGATTGAATGCGTAAAGTATCAGCAAAGGACATTGATATGGCTACACAACCCGGCCCCGACATAATCGAACCCGCCGCCCCGCCGGAACTGCCCGCCGACCCGCAACCGCGCGAAACGCCGAACACCGAACCGCCGGAAATCGTGCCGCCGCGACCAGATACCGATCGACCCGGTCGTGGCACCCCGGAAACTCCGCCACCCCACGAGCGGTGACCGGGCGAGAATAACGCGCTGTTTGGTGTTGCCGCATAAGGCGACGCATATTACGGCGGCGCAATGACCGACCAACATAAAGACGACAGCGCGCCAATCGATAGCCCGCCACTCGATAGCGATAACGCCGCCCTCGACCAGATTGCCAAAAGCGACGACGTTCCGCCGGATCGCCTATCGGTGAACCCGCGCAGTAAGTTGTTTGACGGTGATATTCTTCAGCGTGGGATCGGTATCCGTTTCAAGGGCACGGAACGCACCAATGTTGAGGAATATTGCATTTCCGAAGGTTGGGTCAAAGTTCAGGCCGGCAAGACGATGGATCGCAAGGGCAATCCGCTGACACTCAAATTGAATGGACCGGTGGAAGCTTGGTTCGAGGATCTGGGCGACGATCCTCCCGTGGCGAAAGCATAAGACAACAGCCATAACGCTTGCCATTGCGGGGCTTGCCATTGCGGGCGTGAAGGGCCACTTGCCGCTTCCATCATGCTTCCGCAAGTCATCATCATCGGCCGCCCGAATGTGGGTAAATCCACCCTGTTTAACCGGCTCGTCGGCAAGAAGCTGGCACTGGTGGACGATCAACCGGGCGTAACCCGCGATCGCCGGTCGGGCGACGCAGAGATCGCCGGGCTGAAATTCACCGTGGTCGATACCGCTGGGTGGGAAGATAAGGACGCAGCGTCTCTGCCGGGCCGGATGCGCCGTCAAACCGAACTCAGCCTGGTTGGCGCGGACGTTGCCATGATGGTGATCGATGCGCGAGCCGGTGTCACCACTTTGGACGAAGAAATCGCGCTCTGGCTTCGTGGCCAAAAAGTGCCGGTCGTCATGGTGTGCAACAAGGCGGAAGGCAAAGCCGCCGAAGCGGGCATTTTCGAAAGCTACGCGCTCGGTTTCGGCGATCCGGTGCCGGTATCGGCCGAACATGGCGAAGGCATCGCTGACCTGTTCGGCGCGCTATGGCCGATCATCGGCGACAGCGAAGCCCGGCTGGAAGCGGAAGCGAAGGACGCCGCCGATGCGAAAGCGGCGGAAATACAAATTGCGCGTGACGCCGCCGAAGAGGCTGGCGAAGAATTCGACGAGCCGATTTACGAAGAGATGGAAGGTCCGATGAAGCTCGCCATCGTCGGGCGACCGAATGCGGGCAAAAGCACGCTCATTAACCGTCTGCTGGGCGAAGACCGATTACTGACCGGGCCGGAGGCGGGAATCACGCGCGATTCCATCGCGGTCGATTGGAAATGGACCGATCCGACGACCGGCGACGCGCGCGACATCCGCCTGATCGACACCGCCGGAATGCGCAAGAAAGCGAAAGTGACCGAGAAACTGGAGCGCATGGCGGTGAGCGATGCCCGCCATGCCGTCGATTTCGCAGAAGTCGTCGTGCTGCTGCTCGATGCGACGCAAGGGCTGGAGCATCAGGATCTGAAGATCGCCGATATGTGCCTGCAGGAAGGGCGCGCATTGATGATCGCGATCAACAAATGGGACGTCGCCGAAAATGCGTCCAGCCTGTTCAATGGCATTCGCGAGGCGCTGAACGAAGGATTGGCGCAGGTGCGCGGTCTGCCGCTATTCGCCGTATCTGCCAAGACCGGTAAGGGACTGGACACCATGCTGAAAGCGGCGTTCGAACTGCGCGCGAGCTGGTCGAAACGCGTGCCCACCGCAGCGCTCAATCGCTGGTTCGACGATGCACTCATCAACAATCCGCCGCCCGCACCCAAAGGTCGCCGGATCAAGCTGCGATATATAACGCAGGTCGGCACGCGCCCACCGCGCTTCGTTGTGTTCGGCACCAGGTTGGATGCGCTGCCGAAAAGTTATGAACGGTATCTGGTCAACGGAATCCGCCGTGAATTGGGCTTCGATGCGGTGCCGGTGCGGGTCAATTTGAAAAGTCCGAAGAACCCCTATGCCTCGTGAGGCGCTGCAATGCTTGAGACGCTATCCCTTACCGGTGAATTGATCGAACGCACGTCCAGCGCCGTGCGTGTGCAAGAAATCGTGCAACTCAGCCTGGCACCGGTGTTTCTGCTGGCTGCGATCGGCGCCGTGCTGAATGTAATGAACGCTCGCCTCATCTGGATCGTCGATCGCGTAAGCGGGATCGAACAGATGCATGAAACAGGCATTGCCGGGCGGCAGATCGAGGAACTCCCCGCCTTGCGCCAGCGCCAGAACTATGCCGAACTGGCCGTCAATTTCAGCACGGCAGCGGCGCTCACCATCTGTCTGGTCATCGCATTGCTGTTCATCAGCGCATTCATTCGGCCACAAATGGGAACGCTGGTCGCGGTCTTATGGATCGTCACCATGGCCGAACTGGTCATCGCACTGTTCATGTTTCTTCTGGAAACGCGGCTCGCCACAGCCTCCGCCCGCGACCGGCGCAAGCGAAGCCGCGATATTCGCGAGCGCGAGAGCGGCACCG
>JBAUIN010000130.1:0-3545 GCA_049682975.1 Pontixanthobacter sp.
GCCGAACAGTTCGGTATCTTCCGACGCGGTACGCCGCATATGGGCGAGCGGGGTTTGATAGCGGATGCATTCCTGAACCGCGTTGGGAATGAGGTCGGGGTTCTGCTCGAATGCCTCGCGCTGGTCGGGAAATTTATCGAACCCATGCACGATGCCCGACATAGTGTTGCGCGTGGTGTCATTGCCGCCGACGATCAGCAGCACCAGATTGCCCATGAATTCGCGCGGATCCATATGGCTCATCGCGTCGGAATGGATCATCATGGATATAAGGTCCGCGCCGGGTTCCTCCTGCGATCGCTTCATCCACAATTGCTGAAAATACGCGCCCATTTCGTGCAGGACTTTCTCGCGATCCTGCGTCAGCCCCTTGACCGTCGCGATTTCGGTATCACCCGCCCAGTCGGACCAATAGGTCAGCAACTGGCGATCTTCCCACGGAAAGCCGAACAGGATCGCCAGCATTCCGGTGGTCAGTTCGATCGACACCTTCTCGACCCAATCGAAGGTTTCGCCCTGCGGCAGGGAATCCAGCACTTCGCCCGTACGCGCACGGATTTCATCGTCCATCCGCTTCATTTCGCGGGGTGTGAAAGCGGGCGCTACCGTGCGGCGCTGGCCGGTGTGTTTAGGCCGGTCCATCGCGATGAACATCGGCAATTGCAGTTCGGGATCGTCGTCACGCTCCAGAATAGTAATGCCGCCATGTTCCCAACTGGATGAGAACAGTTCGGGCAGCGCCTCGACATGCTGGATCGCCTTGTGGCTTACCACGTTCCAATAGGGGCCGTAGGGGCTTTGCGACACATGATGGAGATCGCCCTTCGCGCGCATTTCGGCGAAGATCGGTTGCCAGCGATCCTCGGCATAGATGTCGCTGCGGCTGACATCGAACTTCTCGGTATGGCGGGGCGTATCTTCGGGATGCAGTTCCAGATGCTTCAGCAGCGTTTCGTAGGCTGTCGGCGATGTCCGGTATTCGGGTTCTTTCGCTACGTCGCTCGGTGGGGCGGTGGTGGCCATATCAGTCTCTCCTCAACCGCCCCATTTGCCGGAGTCGGTAAGGGGTTATCCTGAACCTGCTGACATCAATGTCAATACTACGTTTCGATTTGCGACTGATCCTTGCGTACAAACAGTCCGAAGCGACGGCCCGCATTTTTTTCGCCGGCGCCTGCCTTGGCTTTACGCGCGGCATTGCCTGCGCCCGACTTCATCACTTTCTTGCGGAACAGGGTCGCCCCGGCTTTGACGAAGATCGCCACCCATAGAACCTGCCACCCCAACGCGATCAGATGCGGCCAGATCGCCGGTTCCTGCGCCGCGCGGGCCAACATCGCGTATGGGGAGCTCAAGGGGAACAGCACCGCGAATATCTCGATCGGCGATCCCAGATCGTTCATCGCGAATGTCGCAAGGAAGAAGACGCCTAGCTGCAGCATCGTCGCCGGCATCGATATCGTCTGCACATCGCGCACGGTCGGTGCCATCGATCCTACGGCCAGAAACACAGATCCGATCAACAGATACGCCATCGCGAAATAGATAAGGAAAAGCGCGACCAGGATCGGCCAACCGATTGCGGGAGGGGCCAGAGTGGGCAACATATCCGACCCGAAATACAGAACCAGCCCGGCCATGCTGCCCCATACCGCGATGCCGACGAAACTGATGCCGAGCATGGCGAACAGCTTACCCAAGAATACTGCATCCATCGGAATGGCGGCGGCCAATATTTCGATGATTTTGTTGCCCTTTTCCTCCACCAGATTGGACAGGACCATCCCGGCGAGCAGCATGGTGAGCAGGAACATCAGCGTCAACGCGGCGGTCGCAGTGGCGGCGTTCACATTGCGCGTATCGGCCATGCTGGTGTTGGTGGGTTGCAGCGCGATCGTAGGATAAGGCGCAGTACCGCCATTCGTGCGACCGGCGGCGCGTGCCGCGATAAGCGCGACCTCACCTTCCCAACGATCGATCCGGTCCTGCGTGCCGGTCAGCTTGGGCGCGGCGAGGGTGCCCGAAAGGACAGCGGCGAAGTTGTCCGACGTGTCGTTCAGCAATGCGTCCGCGTTCTGCGCGCGGTCTGCTGGAATGGCTTCGATGTCGGGCAGATCGACCAATTCTTCCAACTGCTTATGCGCTGTCGCGAAATCGGCATTTTCATTTTCCTGCAATGTCACGGCCAGTTTGGGATTGCTCTGCCCCTCCGCCGTGGCCGCGCCGATGAAGCCGGCACCCAGGCTGATGCCGATGAAAAACAACGGACCGATCAGGAACAGGAGGAACGCCTTGCTGAACAGGATCGCCGAAAAATCGCGCCGCGCAATAACGAAAGCGGCTTGCCAAATGGACAGGCGCGACTGCGCGGAAGTGTCGATCGTATCGGTCATGCGGGCGCTCCAGTGGCATTGTCGGCTTCCAGCGCACGTGCAGCGGCGGCGCCGGCGATTTCGACGAAGGCGTCATGCAATCCGGCCCGCTCGATCGACAGGGACTCGATCCCCGCATCGCCTTCGATCAGCGCGCGCAACAACGGTTCGATGCCGCTTTCAGGTAGACCGAAAAACCAGAAATCGCCCTCGCGTCTGGCATCGGATGGCAATGCCTTGCGCCAGCGCCCTTCCCGTTGCCGTGTTTCCAGGCGGACTTGCGCCGGAATGCGGTCGCGCGCTTCGCTGACCGATCCGGCATAGGGCACCTTGCCGCCCGCGATGATCGCGACATGCTCGCACAAACGCTCTGCATGATGAATGACATGAGTGGAAAAGATGACCGTCGTTCCATTCGCGGCCAGATCGCGGATCATCACTTCCAGCTTGCCCTGATTGATCGCATCGAGCCCGGAAAACGGCTCGTCCAATATGACCAGTCTGGGGTGATGAACCAGCGTACCCAACAATTGGACGGTCTGCGCCATCCCCTTCGATAGCTGCCGGATTTGCCGATCGATCGCATGACCCAGCCCATGTTCTTCCATCATGATGCGACCGCGCCGTTTACCCTCCGCCTTGGGTAATCCGCGCAGGGCGCCCATGAAACCGATCGCCTCGTCGCATTGCATCGACGGATAAAGCCCGCGCTCTTCGGGAAGATAGCCGATCAGCTTGGCGATATGGTGCGGCTGCTCATGCCCGAAAATCTTGCGAATGCCCTCATCCGGGTCGATAATGCCCAGCAACATCCGCAGCGTGGTGGTCTTGCCCGCGCCGTTCGGTCCGAGAATGCCGTAGATCGCGCCCTCGGGCACAGCCAAATCGACGCCGTCGACGGCGGTGGTGCCGTCGAACCGCTTGATCAACCCGCGCGCTTCGATCGCCAGAGAGCGCGCGGCATCGCCGGGGAAGTTGCGTGTCGTCGTACTATCGCTTAGCGGCAAGGTCATGCAGCCCCGCTAGACCCGGCTTATGAATGGGAGCAACCCCAATTATGGTTAACGCGGAACTCAAGAATGCGCTGATCGCGGAAGCGATGCGTTTGGGCTTTGCCACCATCGGGTTCACTCATGCGGATGACGACCCCGAACGCGCGCGCCGCCTGCATGA
>JBAUIN010000131.1:0-4644 GCA_049682975.1 Pontixanthobacter sp.
CAGCGCCGGTGCCGTTTCCGCGCGGATAGCGGAAGGCGATCGGGCCATCATCGTGTTCGGCGGCGGTGTAGGTCATATGTGCGAGTTCCGCCTCGTCGGCCGCTGCCATGACTACGAAGTTCGGCAAGGTGGAAAGATACGTCACATCGAACGATCCGGCATGCGTCGATCCGTCAGCCCCGACCAGCCCGGCCCGATCAATGGCGAACCGTACGGGCAGATTCTGGATCGCGACATCATGCACCACCTGGTCGTAGGCGCGCTGCAAGAACGTCGAATAGATCGCCGCGAAGGGCCGCATTCCCTGCGCGGCCAGGCCGGCGGCGAATGTCACCCCGTGCTGTTCCGCAATACCAACGTCGAAACTGCGTGTCGGATGTGCGACTGCGAATTTGTCGACGCCCGTACCGCTCGGCATGGCGGCGGTAATTGCGCAGATACGTGGGTCGGTATCGGCCAGTTTAGCCAGGGTTTCGCCGAACACATTCTGGTAGGCAGGCGGGCCGCTCTTAGCCTTCGCCTTCTCGCCCGTTACCACATCGAATTTCGGGACACCGTGATATTTATCGGCGCTTTCCTCGGCAGGCGCGTAACCCTTGCCCTTTGTCGTCACGACATGGATCAGGACCGGTCCTTCCTCGGCGTCGCGTACATTTTCGAGTACCGGGATCAGATGATCGAGATTGTGCCCATCGATCGGGCCGACATAGTAAAAGCCCAATTCCTCGAACAAAGTTCCGCCGGTCACCATGCCGCGCGTATATTCCTCAGCCTTGCCGACCGCTTTATGCATCCGGCGCGACAATTTCGCGAAAGTCTTTGAAGCGAGGCTACGCAGGCCGAGATATTCGCTGCTGGAAACGGTCCGCGCGAGATAGGCCGACAGACCACCCACAGGCGGCGCGATAGACATATCGTTATCGTTGAGGATTACGACCAGTCGATTGCCCGCCTGTTCGGCGTTGTTCATCGCCTCATACGCCATGCCCGCGCTCATCGCGCCATCGCCGATTACGGCAATTCCGCGGCCGGGCGCATCGGTCATCTTGTTCGCCATCGCGAAACCCAGCGCAGCGGAAATGGAAGTCGAGGAATGCGCCGCGCCGAACGGGTCGTATTCACTCTCGCTCCGCTTGGTGAAACCGGACAACCCGCCGCCCTGCCGCAAAGTGCGAATGCGGTCCCGGCGCCCGGTCAAGATCTTATGCGGATAGCATTGATGGCCGACATCCCAGATCAAACGGTCGTCGGGCGTGTTGAATACATAATGGATGGCGACGGTCAGCTCGACGACGCCCAACCCCGAACCCAAATGCCCGCCGGATTGGCTGACCGCATCGATCATTTCGGTGCGCAATTCGTCGGCCAGCTGGCGCAATTGCTCGGGTTTCAGATCGCGGAGATCGGCCGGGTAATGAACCGTATCGAGAAGGGGCGTATCGGGGGATTGAGACATGCAATATACTTAGCCCCGCGCTCCTCGATTGTCGATTCACCCATCCGCGTTAGTTACAGCTCGCACATATTCCACGAATTTCGACGATCGGGCGACGCGCCGTAAATTCGTGTTTGCCAGCAATGGCACGTACCGTCCGCGACACATCGTCATTGTCGACATGGGTCGCCTGGCCGCATTCGTCACACACCAGGAAGATGCAATCATGGGTGCATCCGGGGTGGCTGTTGGCGAGATACGCATTGGAACTTTCGACGCGCAGGGCAAGATTGTTCGCCACGAATAGATCGAGGATGCGATAAATGCTGTTGGGCGCCACCCGTTTGCCGCGCCTGGCCGAAAGATTATCGGCGATGTCGTAGGCGGAGGCGGGGCGTTCGTGGCTGGCCAGTTCGGTGAACACATCCGCCCGCATGCTGGTCCATTGCTCGTTCGCACCCGTTAAAGCAGCCTTCGCGGCGTCGATCAGATTGTCGCCGGACGCGATATGATGCGGATGATTATCGTTCGCCATGACGGTCATATAGCGAGACCGGGCGGCAGTTTCCAGCAATGCTCAATTGCGGACGAAGCTGGACCGATAATGCGAGGGATACAGGCGTTTCAGCGCGACGACCTTTGGTTTGTCCCAGCGACGGATGTAGCCATGGTTGGGGTTCTTCAGCGCGAAATCCTGATGATACTCTTCGCCCTTGTAGAACTTTTTATACCGCTCCACTTTGGTCACGATAGGACGGTTCCATACGCCGGAGGCGCTCATCTGTTTCAGATAGGCGGAGGCAACTTTGCGCTGCTCCGCATTCAGGGGGACGAGCGCAGCCCGGTACTGACTGCCGCGATCGGGGCCCTGGCGATTGTGAAGGGTAGGATCGGCAACGACCGAAAAGAAAATACGGAGCAGTTCGTCGTATCGCACGACATTCGGGTCGTAAGTAATGCGTACGGCCTCGGCATGGCCGGTAACCCCGCTATTCGTCTTGTCGTATGTCGCGGTGGCAGCATTACCGCCATGATATCCGGAGATCGCACTTTTGACGCCTTTGACGTGGCTGAACACCGCCTCGACACCCCAAAAGCAACCACCCGCGAACACGGCGGTTTTTAAGCCGGACCCTTCTTTGGCGAATTGCTTGGCCGCAGGTGCGCGAACGACATTTTCCGCAGCGAGCGCCGCCTGCTGACAGCCGCCCACGGCCAGCCCCAAAACGGCCAGAGGAGTGAGGATACGACCGAGCGGTTTCATCGAACGGTTCCCGCCATTGCTTCAGGTACGATCTGCTGCGCTATGTCCGGATTAACCTGAAACACGATGATGAGCGCACCGGCGATGAAGCCGATGGCGAAGTTGCGGGACAGGTCCGATTTCAAAAGTTTCATAATCGTCGTTCTTCTGCGTTCATATCTTTTACGATGACCGACAACTAGCATTCAGCGACTTACGGGCGGCTGAATGCGATAGGGTCGTTCATGATACGAACGGGCGCGACGGAAAGTTACATCGTCCGGCGGGTTTAATGCCGAAAGTGGCGCATCCCGGTAAAGACCATGGCCAATCCAGCCTCGTCGGCGGCGGCGATGACCGCGTCGTCGCGGATCGATCCGCCCGGCTGGATGACCGCCGTTGCCCCGGCTTCCGCTGCGGCTAGTAGGCCATCGGCGAAGGGGAAGAATGCATCGGAGGCGACGGCGCTGCCGATCGTGCGCGGTTCGGCCCACCCATGCGTTTCGGCAGCTTCCGCCGCTTTCACTGCGGCAATACGCGACGAATCGCGCCGATTCATCTGCCCCGCACCAATCCCGGCCGTCACGCCATCCTTCACATAAACGATCGCGTTGGATTTGACATGCTTCGCAATAGTCCATGCCGTAAGACAATCATCCAACTCGCGTTCGGTGGGGGCGCGTTTGGTGACGACCTTCAGGTCGCCGCGATCCACACGCCCATTATCGCGGCTTTGGATCAGCATTCCACCAGCGATGGACTTCATGGTGAACCCCGCCCGCGCCGCATCGCCGAAACCATCGGTTATTAGCAATCGCAGGTTTTTCTTGCGCGCGAAAATGTCTTTCGCCGCATCGTCGGCTCCGGGGGCAATGACGACTTCGGTGAATATTTCGGTGATCGCTTCGGCGGTCGGTCCATCCAGCGGTCGGTTGCATGCCACGATACCGCCGAACGCCGAAATGTCGTCGCAGGCAAGCGCGCTGCGATAGGCGTCGAGCAGCGTGTTGCCGGTCGCCACGCCGCAGGGGTTCGCGTGCTTGACGATAACCACACTCGGGCCGGCATCGGCGAATTCGGCGACCAGTTCCAGCGCCGCATCCGCATCGTTCAGATTGTTGTAGCTCAGAGCCTTACCCTGAATCTGCGTTGCGGCCGCGATGCCGCGTCCGCCCGCAGCCTGCCCTAGATACAGCGCCGCATCCTGATGCGGGTTTTCGCCGTAACGCAGCGTATCGGCACGTTTGAAGGCCATGGGTATAGTGTCGGGAAAGGCTGTCGCCTGGAGCGCCTCGGCACCCAGTGGGTTGGTGAACGCATCCCCCCAAGCGAACCAATTGGCGATCGCCGCATCATAGGCAGCCGTTGCCGCGTAGGCTTTTGCCGCCATCCGCGTCCGCAAGGCCAGGGTCGTCGCGCCGTCATGATCGGCCAACTCGCTCTGCAGTGCACTATAATCGGCGGGATCGGTCACGATGGTCACGAAGGCGTGGTTTTTCGCCGCCGATCGGACCATGCTCGGCCCGCCGATGTCGATGTTCTCGATAATCTCGGCTCGCTCCGCCCCGCGCGCCACCGTCTCTTCGAAGGGATAGAGGTTCACCACCACCAGATCGATCGCGCCGATCCCGTGCGCGTCCATCGCTGTGATATGCGCTTCATCGTCGCGCACCGCCAATAGGCCGCCATGCACCTTTGGATGCAGAGTTTTGACGCGGCCATCCATCATTTCCGGAAAGCCCGTCAGGTCCGACACGTCCTTCACGTCTAGCCCCGCGTCGCGTAGGGCCTTCGCCGTGCCGCCGGTGGACACAAGCTCCACTCCGCGACTAGCCAATACACGCCCCAAATCGACGAGCCCGCTTTTGTCGGACACGGACAGCAAAGCCCGCTTGATCGTGACATCACTCATGATGCAAATCTATCCCATTTTCTTGAATAGCCAGGAGAAGTTTCTCCCGCTGCG
>JBAUIN010000132.1:0-6419 GCA_049682975.1 Pontixanthobacter sp.
CCGTCGCGCCCATCGAAGGGCAGGCGGGCTGGCTGGTTCGCAATGCGCTGCGCGATCGGTTGAATGCTGCCCCCAATGCCGAAACGCGATACCGCCTCGATGTGCGGCTGGACGATCAGCTGGAGGGGCTGGGCGTGTTGGGTGACGATACGATCGGACGCGAACGGCGAATTCTGCGGGCGCGCTATCAGCTAGTCGATATGGCGAGCGACACCATCCTGCTGGATGCGACCGCGGGCAGCGATGCCGGGATCGACGTCGTGTCCAGCGAATACGCCACCATTGCGGCGGAGCAGACGGCGCTGGAAAACCTGTCGCGCGAAATCGCCGACCGGATCGTAACGCAGCTGGCATTGACCCTGCGCGAAACGCAGTGAAAGCAACGCAGCGCGATTTCGCTTCCGTCGCCAGTCGCGCGGCGGGCCAGTGCCGGACCTTCTTCTTCTGCGGCCCGGACGAAGCGGGATCGTCCGCCGCCGCCGCCAAAATCGTCTCGCTGTTGAAGAATCCAGGTGAACGCGTGGATATGGCTGGGGCTGTATTGCGCAAGGACCCGGTGCTGCTGGGCGACGAAGCGCGATCGGGATCGCTGTTCGGCGCAGACCGCCACATCATGGTGCGTGCCAGCGGCGATGAAGCGGCCGCTGCGCTGGAAACGCATATCCACGGCAGCGGCGATGCCTGCCCCGTATTGATCGTGGCGACCTCCGCCACCGACAAGTCCCGCTGTGCGAAATTGCTGGAAAAGCGCGACGATGCGCTGGTCGCGATGTTCTATCCGCCCGATCTGCAATCGGTCACAGGTTCCGTGCGCCGCATGGCCGACGCGGCCGGATTGCAATTGAACGGCGATCTGGGCGAGCGGATCGCGCGCGCCGCCGGGCTGGATGTGCGGCTGGCACAGTCGGAGATCGACAAGCTCGCCCTTTATTGCGATGCCGATCCGCAATCGCCCAAAGCGGTCGATGCGGCCACTTTGGCGGAGATCGGCGCAGCGACGGAGGATGACGGGTTCATGCCGCTGGTCAACGCCGTCCTGTCGGGCGAGATCAACAAGCTTCCCGGCGAGCTTCGGCGGATGCGCGAATTGTCGCTCAATCCCGTCGGTCTGCTGCTGGCGTTCGAACGGCGCGCGGCGCAATTGACGCAGCTGTCGGCGCGGATCGGCCCGCGTGGCGATATCGGGCAGACGATCCAGGCCGAAAAACGCGCACGGCGTATTTTCTGGAAAGACGAGCGCGATCTCGCGACGCAGATCGGGCGTTGGCGCGGCAAACGGCTGGAGCGGTTGAACACTAAGCTGATCGGTCTGCATCGTGCGCTGATCGGCAATGGTCACGCGGCGGAAGTGCTGTTGTCGCAAGGGCTGACGGAGATCGCCCGGCACGCCGCCCAGAAAAGATGATACGCGAAGGTGATACGCGACGATAATACGCGACGTTAGTTCTGCGGCACCCGGAAGCTGCCGGTCACGCGCCCGCTGGACGTTTCCCCGACGCTCGGCTCGCCTGTTACGGGCGACGATCCGCTTGCGCGCCCATCCACGCTCGACACACCGCTCGCCAGATCGATCGTCAGCCGCCCGCCATTCAGCGTATCGCCGCCGCGCCGCAGCCGGACATTGCCCGCCATGGTGATGATCCGCCGATTGAAGTCATACACCGCAACGTCGCCCGTCGCCGCTTCGTTACCGCGCGTCACGCGAACGCCACCGGTTGCGGTCATACGTTGAATGCTAAGCGATCCCGCATCGGTATAATTCACCAAGGTCCGCGCCGCCCGCAAAGTGAGCCCCGCCTGTTCGATCACGACATTGCCCGCCAGCACCAGCCGGTCCTGCCGATCCTGCAATTCGATCCGGTCCGCCCCGAAATTTACCGGCGCGTTGGAATTGTGCGACCCGATCCCCTGCGCATGCAATTGGATACCCGCAAAGGCAGCCAGAGTCAGGACGAAACCGAGCGCTGCCGATTGCGCGATGGACTTGAACGATAAAGAATTCATGGCGTTCTCAACTTCCCAGGTATCATCCGCATCGTCGCATTGCCGTCCAGCGCCACGGTCCGCGCTGCCAGATCGACTTCCATGCGATTGGCCGAGAACGTGCCCGCCGGCACCGTTCCGCTGACCCCGCCGCTGCCGCGCAGGGTCTTGCCATCCAAATCGATCAGCACGTTGCGGGTCAGCAGATTGTACCCGTCCGCGGCAGCAAAGCGGACTTCGCCCGGCACATCGACCCGATCCCGATCGAGATCGTAGGCGCCGCCACCCGCTGTCAGCCGGGCCGGGCCCCCGGGCAGCAGAATGCGCGCGACGACCTCCTGCAACCGCACGATCCCTTCGGCACTCGATCGCTGCACCGCCTCGCCCGCCGTCAGCGAGAAAGGCTGCCCGTCATTGTCCTGTCCGCGATACAGCGCATTGTCGACGCGCAGCCGCTCGTCGATCACCGCGACCTTGTTCCGGTCGAGCAGGAAGCTGATTTCGCCGCGCGGGCTCAGCGGCGTGATGATCATGAATGCGGCCAGCACGCCCACACCCATCGGCAACGCCTTGCCGAGGAACGCGATCAGACGGTCGTGCCGACCACCCGGCGTGGCGAAACGCTGCCGCGCATTGCGCCGTTGTTTGGCCTCCGCCGTTTCGATGCGCCGCTGCGTTGCCATATTGCGTTCGTAAACTCGCCCCGATTACGCGTGGCTGAAGATGTCGTGTTCGGGCCAGCCCGCCATGTCCAATCGCGCGCGGGTCGGCAGGAAATCGAAACAGGCCTGCGCCATATCGGTGCGCCCCTCGCGCTCCAGCCGCGTCACCATTACGTCATGCAGGCGGTGGAGGAAGCGCACGTCGGACGCGGCATAATCGCGCTGCGCCTCGTTGATTTCGGGCGCGCCCCAGTCGCTGCTCTGTTGCGCCTTGGATATCTCGCCACCCAGCAATTCGACCACCAGATTCTTCAGGCCATGGCGGTCGGTATAGGTGCGGGTCAGCTTGCTGGCGATCTTGGTGCAGAATACCGGGCTGGCTTCGACACCGAGGTAATATTCGATCGCGGCCAGATCGAAGCGCGCAAAATGATACAGTTTCAGCCGGTTGCGATCGGCCAGAACCGCCTTGAGGTTCGGCGCGGCAAAATCGCTGTCGACGGCAAATCGCACCAGATGCTCGTCCCCCGATCCGTCGCTGATCTGCACGACGCAAAGGCGATCGCGCGGCGTGATCAGGCCCATCGTTTCGGTATCGACGGCCAGCGGGCCACCGCCCGTCAAAACGCCCTCGGGCAAGTCTTCTTCGTGAAAATGCACTGTCATGACGCGTTCTTTAGGCCGGTTGGGGATTGAGGGGAAGGGGCGCATGGCGGCGAGAACCATTCCGGCGTATTCGCACATCTATGGAAGCGACCATCCCCGATAGCTGGCGCGCTGCGCTCGGCCCCGTTTTCGCGCGATCCGCCATGCGCGATCTGAATTCATGGCTGGGGGCAGAGGAGGCCGCGGGCAAAGCGATTTACCCGCCGCGCGACCAGCGATTGCGCGCCTTCGAACTGACGCCGCTGGACGCCGTGCGTGTGGTGATATTGGGGCAAGACCCGTATCACGGGCCGGGCCAGGCGCACGGTCTCGCATTCTCGGTGCCGAAGGGCCAGCGTATTCCGCCATCATTGCGCAACATTTACACGGAACTGGCGGACGATCTGGGCAGGCCCGTGCCCGATCATGGCGACCTCACCCATTGGGCGCAGCAGGGCGTGTTGCTAATGAACAGTTCGCTGAGTGTGGAGGATGGCAAGGCGGGCAGCCATGCCAAACGCGGCTGGCACGCCGTAACGGAGGCGGCGTTGCAGGCCGTGGCGGATCGCCCTGAACCGAGCGTCTTCATGCTATGGGGCAAGCACGCGCAGGGGATTGCGGATCGGATTGAGGGACTGGATACCTATAGCCACCACCTGATCCTCCGCTCCGCCCACCCCAGCCCCCTATCGGCACGGCGCGGTTTCTTCGGAAGCAAACCCTTCAGCCGCGCGAACGCATTTTTGAAAGAACACCGCAGGGGGCCGGTAGATTGGTTGATACAACATTGAATCGAGCCGTTTTGCGATACTTGCCACAACCGATTTGCCTCCATAGACTGCAGATAATTGATGAGGGGGATGAAAATGACGAGACGAACACGCAACACACCGGGAATGGTCATGTTGGGTATGGCGACGATCGCCTGCATCGGTTTGACGGCGTGCGGCAACGGCGACGACACGGGGGATAGCGACGTCGCGCTGGCCGACGACGCCGCGATGGCAGAGAAAACACCGCAAACGGCGGCCTTGAACATTGCCGATGGGCCGGGTGTGTGTCTGGACGCGGCGGCCGAAAAGCTCGGACCGGATGCGAAGATCGCTGAGGTCATGACCAATTTCAGCGTCGGAAGCGATATTGAAAGCCGCGATGACAAACCGGCAGGCACCGTGACCTATTGTATGGTCCAATATCAGGATCCTGCCGATCCGCGCAAATTGCTGCAATCGAGTATGGCAGGCGACACCGGCACGTTCGGCGAACCGGCTCCGGTCGAAATTACCGTGACTGGCGATGCGTCCACCTTCAATATCGAAGACATGCTGATCCGGCTGGGCGATGTAGACTACGCGGCGCTGGATAGAACGCTGGCATCGCTCGAACCCAAGCTCGCCGATGCGTATCAACCGCATGCATGGGAATTCGTGAAATTCACCGGGCCGGACGCATTTCAGGCAGGGCATCATTTTCGTATCGGCGCAAAAGGCCGATTGAAAACGAACGATATTCAGGACACTGGACAAGTCGTGATTGCGCCCGATGGAACCACGGTGTTGGACGATCGGCTGGTATCGTAACGGCGTACGCAGTCTTGCCGATGGGACCAAGTCGGCTTAGCCATCGACCGATGGAACAGGATTTTCCGCACAGGCCGGAAGCGGTCACGCCCGAATGGCTGACGGATCGGCTGATGCAGGCCGGGCAGCTATCGGACGGTCGGGCTACTCATATTGCGCACGAGCCTATCGGCACCGGGCAGATCGGAGAATCGTTCCGGTTCGTCGTCACTTACGATCCCGAAGGCGCCGGACCACCGACTCTCGCTGGCAAGTTCGCCGCGAGCGATGCGGCCAGTCGCCAGACGGCGACGATGATGCGCCTATATCACCGGGAAATGTGCTTCTTTCGCGAATGCAGCGGATTGCTGCCGGTGCGCACCCCCGGCTTGATTGCTGCCGAAGTGAACGATGTGGGCGATGCGTTCATCCTGTTAATGGAGGATCTGGCCCCCGCGCGGCAGGGCAACCAACTGGATGGTTGCAGTCTCACCGATGCGCGGGCGGCCATCGTACAGGCGGCGGCATTCCATGGGCCGAGTTGGAACGATGCGACCATCATCGATGCCGCCTTCCTGCAACCGGACCCGAAAATCCGCGAGATAACCCGTTCGCTCTACCCGCAATCCACGGCCACTTTCATCGATCGGTATGCGAGCGAACTGCCCGCCGAACTAATGGATATCGTGCGCCGGATGGGCGAATTAACCGATGCGATCTTCGCCTATGACGACCCGCGGCGCTGCCTGGTCCATGGCGATTATCGGCTCGACAACATGCTGTTCGATGTACGCGGCGGGGCGGCGCCGCTGGCGATTATCGACTGGCAGACGATCTACCCCGGCGATGGCGCGTCCGATATCGGGTATTTTCTGGGCGCGGGGATCGCCCCCGACTTGCGACGAGAAGCAGAGGACGAATTGCTCGGCCTATATTGCGAGGAAATGGCGCGGCACGGGGTTCCGCTGACCCACGATGATATTGCGGCGGGTTATCGCATGGGGGCGATCCGGGGCGTATCGACGGCCGTGTTCAGCGCTGCGAATGTCGTACGCACGCCTCGTGGCGACGCCAATTTCCTGTCGATGGCGTATGGTGCGCTGGAACTGGTTCGCGACACCGACGCGCTGGATATTTTGAAGGAGCCGTAAATGCTGACCAAAGGCGACGATTTCCCCCTGCATCAGACGCCCGAACCGATCGCCTATTCCGGCAGCGACCGCAATTTTTACGACCGTTATTTCTTCAATGGCTATTCGCCCGATGGCCGCACCTTCTTCGCCTTGGCATTCGGCGTCTATCCGGTCCTGAACGTGGCGGACGCGCATTTCTGCGTTATTCGTGACGGGATACAGCATTGCCTGCACGCCTCCCGGCACCTCGAAATGGAGCGGATGGATCTGGAATGCGGCGGCATCGCGATCGAGGTCGTCGCACCGCTCGAACAGCTGCGCATACGGGTGAAAGGGGAGGGGTTGGCCGCCGATCTTACCTTTACCGGGCGCGCCTTCCCGATCGAAGAACCGCGCTTCACCTGGCGGCGCGGACCGCGCATGATCATGGATTGCAC
>JBAUIN010000133.1:0-2172 GCA_049682975.1 Pontixanthobacter sp.
GACGATCGTCGCAGAATCGATGGACCGATCCGGGATGGCGCTGGCCACGCTGGCAAGCAGGCCGGGGGCACGGGCGGCGATTCCCGCGCTGCGCGATCCGCCGCTCCTGACCATGGCCGATATGGGCATGAGCGGTATGGATCATGGCGGCATGGACCACGGTAACATGGCCGATGACAACGCGCAGCCGATGTCCGGCATGGATCATTCGGCCATGGGGCATGGCAATGATACGGCAACCGGATCGATGGCGGGAATGTCGATGGACGGCATGAACATGCGCGACACGTCGCTGTTGCCACCTGACGTAAAAGTCGGGCCTGGTATCGACATGGTTGCAATGAACCCCGTGGACCGCATGGGTGACCCTGGCATCGGCCTCGATACGGTCGGCCACCGCGTATTGAACTACAGGGATTTGGTCGCGCTCGAACCTCACGACGACAGGCGAGCTCCTTCGCGGGAAATAGAAATCCACCTCACCGGCAACATGGAACGGTATATGTGGTCGTTCGACGGGCAGAAGTTCACTGCCGTCAGCGACGAACCCATCCGCTTCGCCTACAACGAACGGGTCCGGGTGAAGCTAGTCAATAACACCATGATGGCGCACCCGATCCACTTGCACGGGCTGTTCTTCGAGCTGGTCAACGGCGCACCCGATGGGTTTCAACCGCAGAAGAACGTGGTGATAGTGCAGCCCGGTGGAAGCGCTACGTTTGACCTTACCGCGAATGAGGAAGGCGATTGGGCGTTCCACTGCCATCTCCTCTATCACATGCACTCAGGCATGTTCCAGATCGTGACGGTCGCCCCGGAAGGAGCGGAAGCATGATGCGCCTGTCATTCGCCGCTATCGCCGTGGTCGCCTTTTTGCCGAATGCTGCGGTGGCGCAGGACCATACGGGCCATGTTGCATCACCCTCACAGGAGGTCACCGATTGCGAGGCCGAAGCAGCCCGTCACCGCGCAATGGGGCATCCCGTTCCAGCAGACCAGTGCGCGCCAGTCCGCATGGATGAAACTCCACAGCAACCCGTTGATACGATGGCCGAATGCGAGGCTGAAGCGGCGCGTCACCGCGCGATGAGGCACGCTGTTCCACCAGACCAATGTGCTCCGGTCCCAACGGAGGAACCCCCGGTGCCGTCCACCGATGCGATCGCGGAATGTGAATCCGAAGCGGCCCACCACCGGGCCATGGGTCACGCGGTTTCAGCTGATAGTTGCAAGTCCGTGGAAGCAGATGGGATAGAAATGGACGCCACCGCCGCTCCGATGGATCACGGAGCCATGGGCCACCAAATGCCGGGCAATGCCAATGATATCGTTATTCCATCCGGCCCACCCCCTGCCGCAGCGGGCAGTGGTCCGGCGCGGGCCGCCGATGCGATCTGGGGCGAGGAGGCTATGCGCGACAGCCGCACGGCGCTCGCCCGCGAGAACGGCGGCATGACGACCCTTTGGTTTCAGGGCGATCGCGTCGAATATCGTGTCCGTGAGGGAAGCGACGGTTATCTCTTCGACGTCCAGGGATATTACGGCGGCGATCTCGACAAGCTTTGGTTCAAGTCAGAGGGCGAAGGCAGTTTCGGGGAGGAAATCGAAGAAGTCGAAGTGCAGGCGCTCTACAGCCGCGCCATCGGACCGTTCTTCGATCTGCAGGCCGGTGTGCGCCAGGACTTCGCGCCAATGGACCGAACCTATGCCGTCGTCGGCGTTCAGGGGCTTTCGCCCTACCTTTTCGAAATCGATGCGGCTGCGTTTTTATCCGACCATGGCGATCTGACTGCGCGGATGGAGGTCGAGCTGGATCAGCGTATAACGCAGCGGCTAATTCTTCAGCCCCGTGCCGAGGTCAATCTGGCTCTGCAGAATGTGCCGGAATTGGGTATCGGTGCGGGATTGGACAGCGCGGAGATTGGGCTGCGCCTGCGATATGAGATTACGCGCGAGCTCGCCCCCTATGTCGGCGTAGAGCAGGAATGGAAAGTTGGGCAAAGCGCGACATATGCTCGCGCAGATAGTGAAGATCCCAGCGTCACAAATTATGTGCTCGGCGTGCGCTTCTGGTTCTAACTCCGCGCGTTCTTGCGTGGTCGCTTTTCTTGTGACTGAACGGCCAGATATATTGATGGAAAGCCAAATTCCGACTGTCTCCTTTCGGCCCAA
>JBAUIN010000134.1:0-1513 GCA_049682975.1 Pontixanthobacter sp.
CCCTGTAGCGAGCGCCAACGCATCGGGATCGGCAGTGGCATCGGCATTCGCGCAACCCGGCATCGTGTCCGCTCTTCGCAATCAACCCTTCGATGCATTGCCCGGCGACCTGTTGACCGCCGTTACAGGGGGCGGCGACGAAGGAATTACGGTAGAACTGCGCACCCAAGACCCCGACGATCTTCGTACGCTTCTTCGCGCCGACACCGCCCTGTCCGCCTATCGCGAGGTTGGGCAGACGCGCGGTGATGATGGTGTATATCGCGTGCTGTATAGCATCGAAGCCGCATCAACCGTAGCGGCACCGAAACTGTTTGAAACAACCGCGCCGATACTGCGGGGCACGGACCGGGCCGACGCGATCGAAAAGATCAGGGCGCGGTTGGTTGCGATCACCACACAAAATAATGTGCAACTTGCTTTGCTGGCACCTTCGGACGGCGCACCGGATGGGGTCACGGACGCGCTTCAATTCGATGTCGACCTTTCCGGTACGCAAGCGAACGTTATCGACGCCATCGATACGATCGAAAGCCAAGCCCCGCCAATGCGGTTCGTGCGCTGGCGGCTGCAACCCGGTGCCGGTGATATGTCGGCGAGCGTTCGGCTTACCGGAATGCTGCAAGTGCCATGGCACTCCCAAATGGCGAAACGGCCGTGATGAAACGACGAACACATATCGTTCTGCGATGGCTGGCCGCACTGCCCGTTCTGGGTGCAATCGCCGTCGTAAATTGGGATAGGGGCAGCCCCGATTCCACGAATGTCAAAACCGCATCGACACGAACGGTTCCGACAGCCCGCCTTGCCGTATCGGTCGCCGACGCTGCAAACATACCGAAGCTTTTCGAAGGCAACGCCGGCCCGGCAATCGCAGCGAGTACGAGCGAACCGGAGTTGATCGGTATTGCCGGGCGCTTGCCCGACGATGTCGAAGTGTTGCTAAGGCTCCCCGGTGGTGGGACGCGCTCGATCGGCATCGGCGATAGTGTAGGCGACTGGCGACTTATATCCGCTACAGCCGAAAGCGCGGTCTTTACCGATCGGCAAAGACAGATCGTTCTGACTATGGGACCGATTTCGTAACGCATCTTTGGGTTTCTTGCGGCGAAACAAACCGTTCCATCTTCGCAAACGTATTAAAGACAATCGATAATTACGACGGAAAGACAGTAGCCATGATACGTCGCTTCATGATTCTGCCAGCAGCGCTTGGACTCATCTGCGCGCCGACTTTGGCGCATGATTTCTGGATCCAGCCGGACCGGTTCGCGCTGGATGAGCCGGCGGTCGTGCCCGTTTCGCTATTCGTAGGGCATGGGCAGGATCGCAGCCGTTGGGCCGTGCCGAAAGAGCATATCACGCGCTTCGAAGTTCAGGGGCCGGACGGCACAACCGACCGGAGCGATGCGCTGGAGATGGGCGCGCCCGCCGGGGATGCCCGTATCGCGTTCTCACAGCCCGGCATGCACATCGTTACGCTTGCGTCGCGATCATCCTTCAGCGATCTGCC
>JBAUIN010000135.1:0-3575 GCA_049682975.1 Pontixanthobacter sp.
CCTCTTCGATCGCCTTGTCGGTGGGTTTGCCCGAACCATGCCCGGCCCGCGTTTCGATCCGGATCAGATGCGGCTTGTCGCCCACATCCGCCGCCTGCAAAGCTGCCGCATATTTGAAGCTGTGCCCCGGTACCACTCGGTCGTCCGTATCCGCCGTCGTCACTAGAACGGCAGGGTAATCGGTGCCGCTTTGGATATTGTGATAGGGGGAATAGGCCCGCAGCAGGGCGAAATCTTCCGGCCGATCAGGGTAGCCGTAATCATCCACCCAGTATCGTCCGGCGGTAAACTGATCGAAACGCAACATATCCATCACGCCGACCGCGCCATGCGCCGCATCGACCAGATCGGGCCGCTGGTTGACCACGGCACCGACCAGCAGACCGCCATTGGACCGACCCTCGATCGCCAGACCATTGGCGGTCGTGATGCCGTTCGCCTTCAGATACTCGCCGGCCGCCGCGAAATCGTCGAACACGTTCTGCTTGTTCGCGCGGCGCCCGCCATCGTGCCAGGCCTTGCCATATTCGCCGCCGCCACGAATATTCGCGAGCGCATACGCACCGCCCGCATCCATCCACGCGATGCGCGATGGGCTGAAGCCGGGGGTCACCGATATGTTGAACCCGCCATAACCGTATAACAGCGTCGGTACGGCCTGCCCCGACGCCGCAATATCCGCACGGCGGACCAGGAACATCGGAACCTGCGTGCCGTCTTTCGAGGTGTAGAATTGTTGCTGCACCACATAGTCATCCGGATCGAAGGCAATCTCGGGTTGCGCCCAGACATCGCTCTCACCGCTTGTCAGATCGTAGGAATAGATTGTGGTCGGGCGATTGAAGCTGGAGAAGGCGTAGAACACTTCACCATCCTCCGCATCTCCGTCGAACCCATTGGCGCTGCCGATGCCCGGTAGAGCGACCTGGCGAACAAGCGAGCCGTCCAGCGCATGCACGGCAATTTCGCTTTTCGCATCGGCCAGATATTCGGCGACCAAACGGCCCCCGACCATCGATACGCCGTCGAGCTTCATGTCCCGTTCCGCGATGATCGTTTCGCGCGTCAGTTTCGGATCGGTAATATCGATCGCCACTACTTTCTGCAGCGGCGCATCTTCGTTGGTCAGAAACACGAACCGATCGCCTTCATTCCCGACATAGGTGAAATTGCTTTCGAAACCGGGGACGAGAATGCGCGGGGTGCGGTCGGCACCGGTAAGGTCGATCAGCGACACTTCGTAACGATCATCCGTTCCGCTTGAAGAAGAAGTGATGAGGTATCGGCCATCATCGCTGACCACCGCCGTATTGTTCAGTTCGGGGCGGTCGGGGGTCGCGAACACCACTTCGTCGGCGCTCTGATCGGTGCCGAGCCGGTGGTAATAGACCTTTTGATCGGTATTCAATGCCTGAAACGTCTCGCCGTCTTCGGTCACGGGGAAGCGGCTGTAAAAGAAGCCCTCGCCATCCTTATCCCATTCCAGCGCCGAGAATTTGATCCATTCGACCGTGTCGCTGAGGATTTCGCCGGTCGCCACGTCGAGAACCTTGGCCGTGCGCCAATCGCTGCCGCCATCCTGAATACCGTATAGCAGTTTCGACCCATCCTTGGTCGGAACCCAATCGGCCAACGCGGTCGCGCCATCGGCGGCCCATGCGTTCGGATCGATCAGCACCCGGCCCTCGCCATCGATACCGTCGCGAACATACAGCACGGATTGGTTCTGCAAGCCGTCGTTTCGGGTGTAGAAATAGCGCCCGCCCTTCTCGGTCGGCAGGCCGAAGCGTTCGTAATCGTACAGCTGTTTGATCCGGGCCGCATAAGCATCGCGGCCGGGCAGCGTTGCCAGATATTCGGCCGTAAACCGGCTTTGCTTATCGACCCACGCGGCCACTTCGGGATCGACGCGCACGTCGTTTTCCAGCCAGCGATAGGGATCGGCCACCTCTTCCCCGAATTTCGTTTCCACCAGATCGGTTGCCCGTGTTGCCGGATAATCGCCGGGATCATGCGCCGCCACAGGTTGGGTGCAAACGATCAAACCGGCCGAAGCGGTCAGCAATGCGGTGCGAAAATTCATGAATGTGCTCCCGAAAAATAATTTGGATCGGCCCGATAGTATCGCCGGGCCGAGATCATGTAATGCGCTATGCGCGCAGGTGGCTTGCTCACTCCTGAAGTGCGGCAATCACGTCGCGCGTGAAACCGGCGATGTCGAACCGGCTGCCGACCGGGTCTTCGCCGCGCCGGACGATAACGAGATCGAGACTGGGCACGATGACGAGGTATTGTCCGCGATTGCCGAAACCCGCGAACGTATCGGACGGCACACCTTCGCTATCGTTCATCAACCAGAAGCCTGCGCCATAACCGAAGGCCCGTCCTTCCGGCTGCGGGCCGGTCGGCGCGGAAACATATTCGATCCAGTCTTCGGGCAGAACGCGGACACCGTCGCGGGTTACACCATCGTCCAGATAAAGTTGCCCCAATCGCGCAAAATCGCGCGCCGTCGACCAAACCTGACTGGAAAGTACATATCCGCCCTGCCAATCGGTTTCCGCAACCGTCCCCCGCATGCCGATCGTCGCGAAGAACTGCGCCGGACTGTTTTCGGCCAAATAGGGTTCGATCGCACGGATCGCCATCAGCGTGTCATTGTTGGCATAGCGATAGGTGCTGCCGGGCGCGTATAGCAGGGGCCAGTGCGGCGCACGTTCGGATATCGCGGCCCCGCCCCAATAAACGGGATCGGTGCGATTGCCCGCGGTGTCCGATATGCGCCCTGAAGTCATGCGCAACAGATGATCGATGGTAATCGCCCGGCGCGGATCGTCTTTCGCAAGGCCAAGGTCGGCGCTGTCCGACACGTCGACGGCATCGTTATGGACCGCCGCCCCGACCAATGTCGCAGCAATGCTTTTGGCAACGGACCAGGTTCGCTGCGGCAGGTCGCCATCGAAACCCGGGGCATAGCTGTGTGCGATCTCGCGCGCATTGTGCTGGATGAGTACAGCAGTCGTGCGTGTGCCGTCGCCATAGCTGTCGCCGAGCGCCGCTTCGGCTATGGATGAAGCAGCGGGATGCGGCGGGCGGAGTGCTTCGCGCATATCGCCACCCGACCTACCGAAATCGTCGATACGTTTCATTGTCGATGCTTCGGCGGTGGGCGTTTCCGATCCGATCGGTAGAATGCTGCAACCGCCCGGATTGCGGAATGCAGCGATGCGGGGCGGCATGTCGTCCGCCCATTCGACCGCAACGTAGTCGAGGAAGCCATCCTGTCCGGATTCGACGCGGGCCGTGAGCATTGGGACAATCGAGTCGAGCGGCGATTGAATACCGGTCAGTTCGTACTGCTCGACGCTCGCCACCGAACGCCGAGAACCTGCGGGATCACTGTTCCCGATCGCGCCGCACAGCATCAATGCTTTGTAGCCTGCAGCCAATGCGCGATCGTATCGGGTCGGTTCCGCGGCATCCTGCGCGGCCGTTGTTACGGAAGAGAAAAGGCAAAGGGCGGACAGAACATAACGAACCATAGCCCGTTGGAATGCCCAAGCTTTGCTCAAAAG
>JBAUIN010000136.1:0-2188 GCA_049682975.1 Pontixanthobacter sp.
GCGACAATGCCTTCATGGCCAAGAGCTTCATGAAAACGATGAATGTCGATCTGGTGGCCGCGCGATTGCTGTTGCAATCGGTGGCCGACGCGACGCCGGAGCAGCTTTCCGCCCTGACCATGCCGACAATGGTACTGTGCGGCGAGAATGACGACGATAACGGTTCCGCCACGAAGCTCGCCGAAATCCTGCCGGATGCCGAATATGTCGCGATCCCCGGCACGCATATGAGCTCCGTCACCGAGGGCGCTTTGGGCGATGCGCTGGTGCGGTTTTTGGTGGCGGATCGAGCATAGGTGATCCGTCGCACCGCGCTTGATTCCGCGCCTGCGCCGGTCCAAGCGTATCACCGATAAAACAACGACGTCATGAGGATGGCCACCATGAAATCTGTATCAATCCTTCTTTCCACATCCCTTTCCGTAATGGCTCTGGCGATTGCAGCACCGGCGACCGCCCATACCGAAGGTTCCGCTGCAATGGCGGCACAGCCCGTTTTCCCGATGACACCGCAGGGCGCCGCCGATTGGGTAGATATGGTCGAAAAGGATCTGTTCGATTTTTCGGTCGAGGCCGGACGGGTCTATTGGGTCAATTCCACCTATCTCAATCACGATACCAACGCGATGGCGGCACAGATAGGCGCGGAGGGTACCGAGAAATCGGTGAATTACGCGTTGGAAGCGGCCAAATACGCGACAATTGCCGGGCTGGATGCGGAGGTTGCGCGTAAATTGGACATGCTGCGCAATGGCATCGTCCTGCCGGCACCCACCGCCGACGGTGCGGCCACGGAACTCAATCGGATCGCGACGGACCTCAACAGCCAATATGGCAAGGGCATGGGAACGCTGAACGGCGAACCCATCAACGGTTCCGATATCGAAGCAGAAATGGGCAATTTGGAGCGCACTCCCGCCGAACTCGCTGAAATGTGGGCCAGCTGGCACACGCAGGTCGGCACGCCGATGAAGGACGATTACGCCCGCATGGTCGCCATCGCGAACGAAGGCGCGGGGGAGCTGGGTTTCACCGATGTCGGCGCGATGTGGCGTTCGGGCTACGACATGCCCGCCGATCAGTTCGCCGCCGAAACGGAACGCATGTGGGCGGAGGTCAAGCCGCTTTACGACAGCCTGCACACCTATGTCCGCCGCAAATTGAACGAACATCACGGCGCGCAGGTGCAGCCCGCGACTGGGCCGATCCGCGCCGATCTGCTCGGCAATATGTGGGCGCAGGAATGGGGCAACATCTATCCTTTGGTCGCACCGGAAGGGGCAGGCGACATCGGATACGATGTGACCGATCTGATTATAGCAAAGGGTTACGACGAAAAGCAGATGGTCCGCGTGGGTGAGCAATTCTTTTCGTCCATGGGCTTCGATCCGTTACCCGAAACCTTCTACGAACGCAGCCAATTCACCAAGCCCGCCGACCGCGATGTGGTTTGTCACGCCAGCGCCTGGGACATCGACAATAAGGACGATATCCGCATCAAAATGTGCATCAAGCGCAATGCGGACGATTTCGTCACCATCCATCACGAGCTGGGTCACAATTACTATCAGCGCGCCTACAAAGAACAGGACTACCTGCATCTGAACGGCGCGAATGACGGGTTTCACGAGGCGATCGGCGATATGATCGCCCTGTCGATCACGCCCGAATATTTAGTCCAGATCGACATGCTCGACCGGAACCAAGTGCCCGGCGCGGACAAGGATATCGGCCTGTTGCTGCGTCAGGCGATGGACAAGGTGGCGTTCCTGCCCTTCGGTCTGCTGGTCGATAAATGGCGTTGGGGCGTGTTCGACGGTTCGATTACACCTGCAAATTACAACAGCGCATGGCACGAATTGAAACGCGAATATCAGGGCATTACCCCGCCCGTGGATCGCCCTACCGACGCTTTCGATCCCGGTGCGAAATATCATATTCCCGGCAACACGCCTTACTCGCGCTATTTCCTCGCCCGTATCCTGCAGTTCCAGTTCTACAAAGCCGCCTGCGATCAGGCAGGTTGGGATGGGCCGTTGCATCGCTGTTCCTTCTACGGCGACGAGGAAGTTGGGAAAAACCTGAACGCGATGCTCGAAATGGGGGCATCGAAGCCATGGCCGGATGCGCTGGAAGCGTTCACCGGCACCCGCGAAATGAGCGGCACTGCCATGCTCGAATATTTCGC
>JBAUIN010000137.1:0-2312 GCA_049682975.1 Pontixanthobacter sp.
CCCCAGCTTCTTGGGTGGATCGTGGGAGGCGAAGACGAGCGAGAAGGTCGAACGCTTCGTCAAACTGGCCGATCAGTTCCGCCTCCCGATCGTCCATCTGGTCGACAATCCCGGATTCATGATCTGACGCGCGGCGGAGGAAGCGGGTACGATCCGCTACGGCGTGCAGGCGATGAACGCGATCTATCGCGCGAAAGTGCCCCTCGCCAGTGTGATCATCCGCCGTGCCTTCGGCATTGCAGGCAGCGCGATGAGCAATGCAGACCATTTCCAATACCGCTTTGCCTGGCCCAGCGGCGATTGGGGCAGCCTGCCGATCGAGGGTGGGATCGAAGTTGCCTACAAAGCGGAACTGGAAGCATCCGACGATCCATCCGCCCATCTTGCCGCCATCCGCGAACGGCTGAACCGCGTACGCAGCCCGTTCCGCAGTGCCGAAAAATTCAGCGTGGAGGACATTATCGACCCACGCAATACAAGGCCGCTATTATGCGAATTCGCCGACCTGGCCTGGCGTAAACTGCGCGATACCTAATCGGCGCCCAGTTCCTCTTGCGGCGGACCAAACAATTTGCCGCGCTCGCTGTAGAACACCAATGCCAAACTCAGTATTCCGCCCGCCAGCAGCGCCAGCGCCAATGGCTTGGCGGAGCCGTCATAGGCATAGCCGATCGCCCCGCCCAGCAACGCGCCCGTGGTCATGCGTGCGAACCCGTGGACGGAACTCGCCGCGCCCGCCGTTGCGAAAAACGGGTTCATGGCAATCGATCCGAAATTCGTGCCGATGAAGCCGAGAAGCGCCATGTTCGCAGCCATCAGCGGCACGAAATGCCATAATGTCTCGCTCCCCGAAAACGCGAGGGCAACCTGCGCGCCGCTGACCGCGACGAAAACGAACAGCGCACTATGCCCCACGCGCCGGGCGCCGAACCGTTCGACGATGCGCGAATTGAAATAATTGGTCGCCGCCATCGATCCGGCACAAAAGCCGAATATGTAGGGGAAAAGGTCGGGTGCCGCGAAAGCCTCCCCAATCAATTGCTGGCTGGAATTGATGAAGCCGAACAACCCGCCGAACACGAATGCGCTGCCGAAGACATATCCGATCACCGGCCGCTGCGCCAATGCGCCCCACATATTGCGGCCGATCGCGGACAGCCGAATGGGCTGACGGTTCTCCTCGCTCAAGGATTCCGGTAGGCGAAAATAGACCCACAGTCCCATCAGCGTGCCCTGCACCGCCATCGCGACGAAGATGATGCGCCAATCACCCACCAGCAAGATGACTTCCCCGATGGTCGGGGCAATTGCCGGCGTGAGCAAAAAAATTACGAAGATCAGGCTCATCATTCGCGCCATCCGGTCGCCGCCGACCCGGTCGCGGATAATCGCGGGCGGCAATGCGATAATGCCCGCGCCGAAGAAGCCTTGCCCGGCGCGGATTGCCACCAATGTCCAGAAACTTCCCGCCGCCGCGCTGGCAAGCGACAATGCGATATAACACGCGACGCTGGCCAATAGGATAGGCCGTCGCCCGAACCGATCGGCCAGCGCGCCGGGCACCAATGCGCCGATCCCCGCCGATAGAAGATACACGCCGACCACGAATTGCCGGTCGTTACCGCTGGCATTCAGGTCGGCCGCAAGTTCGTCCAGCGCGGGCAGGATCGCATCGATACCGAATGCCTGCAACGCCATCAGCATCGCCATCATCCAGATGAGCTCGATCTCCCGCAAAGGTTTGCGCGTGGCCCGTTCGGGCAGATCGTTGGCGAAAGTGGCGGGCATAGGCGGTGCCTTGGGCCCCGCCGGGCCGTTTGAAAAGTCATCATTTCGCATGTGCACAATAAGCGGTCGGTGCTGCATGTGGTTCCACTGTTGGCCCATCGTGCCTAGATTGGCGGCGGAATGGACGAGCCGACCGACAGCGTTGCAGATGAGGGTGCGGGCCAGCTGCGCAAGATCATCCATGTCGATATGGATGCTTTCTTCGCGAGTGTGGAACAGCGCGACAATCCGGAACTGCGCGGCAAGCCGGTGGCGGTCGGGGGTAGCAGCGGGCGCGGCGTGGTTGCGGCGGCGAGTTACGAGGCGCGCAAATTCGGGGTCAAATCCGCCATGCCCAGCGTGACGGCCAAGCGCCTATGCCCCGACCTGGTGTTCGTCAAAAGCCGGTTCGACGCTTATCGCGAAGCATCGCAGATCATCCGAGGAATCTTCAACGAATTCACCCCGCATGTCGAACCGTTGAGTTTGGACGAAGCCTTCATGGATGTGACCGACGACATTCTCGGCATCGGCAGCGCGACGCG
>JBAUIN010000138.1:0-5111 GCA_049682975.1 Pontixanthobacter sp.
TCATATACGGTGTATCGGACACCTTCTTCCTCGATCAACGCCTCTTTCATGTCTGCGCTGGTGTTGAGTTTCGACGCGAGCATGCGAATATCGTTATGCTGCTCCGTTTGGGATACGCCGATATCACCCATAGCGGGCGCGACAATCGAACCGACTGCCATCACACTGGCCGATATCGCCAAGGTCGTTTTGCGTTTGAAACGAGTTGTCCGGGTTCGGTGGCCGAAAAGGTCGATGGCGCGCTGTCGCGAACGCCGCTGGCGTAATCGCTGTATCAGTCGATAGCGGCGTGGTCGCGGATGGGATCGGGTGTCGGATAGCTGGTTGGAATATCGGCGGGGTGAATTACCAGTGCCGGTCATGCAAATTCTCGTTCGGTCTGCCAGATAACAACCGTATTCGCTCGACGCCCCGAATGGGCGGAGGATCGCAATCTGTTATTTTCTCTTACCTCGTAAACGGGCGAATAGGTCAAAAGGTCCGAAACAGCCGCTTACCGGGAGGGGTTGGAGCTGCGGGAGGTCGGAGTTAAAGCCCCTGTCATGGACGAAAATGCTGAATTATTAGCGGATCCGCAATGGCTCCCCCATCGATGGATGCGGGACGAGGGGGCGGTGTCCTTCCTTAAATTGGACATGGATGCATTTGCGCAGCCGATGTTCCTGGCCGATCGTACTGCCAATACCGCGCTCGCAACGCGCAAGGTCGAAGCGACGGCTGTTGCACAGGCGCCTGTTACGAGCGGCGCGCTTCACTTTATTTTCCACACGGCATTCTGCCGCTCGACGCTGTTGGTACGCGCGCTGAATATCTTTGGCCGAAGCGTTGGGATGAACGAGCCCGCCATTCTTGCCGATTGTGCGGGCGGCCATGCGATCGATCATGCATTTCTGACCGGTGTTACCCGGCTGCTTGCCCGCCCGCACGGCGATGCGCGAACGATATTCGTCAAACCGACCAATCTCGCCAACAGGCTTATTCCGACACTTATGGAAATTGTGCCGAATGCAAAGGCAATATGCATCAGCCATGATCTTCGATCGTTTCTGAATGCGATCAACCGGCGCGGTTTGTTCGGACGCGATTGGGTGCGTAAACTGTATATGCAGGTGCAGGGTTACGCACCGCTGGATATGTGTCTGGACAGCCGGGCGACATTCGCACTCACCGATATGCAGGTGGCTGGGCTGGTGTGGATGTTGCAACGGCGTTGGTTCACGCAGAATATGGCCCACTTCGGCGCGGAGCGTATGGGTAGTCTCGACAGCGATCGGTTCAATAAGAATCGGCTCGGTGCGTTGGCAGCGGTTACGGACTTCGTCGGGGCACCGATGGAGACCGACGATTTGGCCAAGGCCATCCCTGCCGATCTGTTCGACCAACACAGCAAATTGGGTGGCGATTACGCAACACGCGATCGGATGGAGCGGGACAAGGCAAGTAGCGCCATCTTCGACGAGGAAGCGGTGATGGTCGGGGAATGGATTGCCAATATCATGCAGCAAGCCGGGTTGGAAAACACGCTGGCCAATCCGATCATGTAATTGGGGCGATCGTACCGTAAGCTGCCGCGCCGATCAGCCGATCTTTTCCAATTCGTTGGCGATGACGACATTGTCGCGTCCACGATCTTTCGCACGGTACATGGCCAGGTCCGAACGGCGTAGAGCATCGTCGATATCTTCATCCTGCGCGATATGAGCGACACCGATCGATGCCGATACTTTCAGATCGCCCGCCATGCCGATGATATCGGGAATGCGCCGCAAGTTCTGGCGCAACAATTCGGCGTGGCGATATACGCTCAATTGATCGGCGCCGCAGATCAGCATTACGAATTCCTCCCCGCCGAAACGGCAGGCCCGATGATCGGAGCCGGGCATTTCAGCCAAGAGTGCGTGGATTTGCCGGGCAGTCGCGACCAGCACCTGATCGCCGACCTCATGCCCATGTACATCGTTGACCTGTTTGAAATGATCGAGATCCATCGTCATCAAAAAGCGTTCGGTGTCGTCGGTCGCAAAATCGGCGGTTCCGGTGAAAAATGCGCGCCTGTTCAGCAATCCGGTCAAGGGATCGCGTGTGGCGAGATATTGCGCCTGTTCCAGCGATTGGCCGAGCTCCACCTCCAGCCGCCGATTAAGCACCAGCGTTCTTGCGGTGGTGATCTTCTGACGTGCCGCCGATTTCGAAAACGCCATCAGACATCCACCCATTGCGACTGCACCGGTCAAGGCGATGACCGAAAAGACGGGATCGTGCCACGGCATCGCCATGGCGAAACCGGCCAGAAATCCGATCCCGAGCGAGGCGGCGCAGGATCGCATATGGGCCAGCATGCTGTAGATGACCGAGATACCCATGATGACGGTTCCCCCCACCGCCACCCTTGCCGGGTGAACCATGGTCTGGGCCAGCAGCGGGAACAGCAGCAAGGCCCATGTCACACCGGCCGCGAAAAGGCACAGACGCAGATAGGTGAAGGATGGAACGCGATCGGGCTTCTCCACCAATTGCTGGCGCAGATCGTGCCACCCACGGCGATTGAGCACCATGGCCCATAATCGCAACAATAAGGGAATGGCGAAAGCGCCGGCATTGGGCAGCATCGTCGCGGCAATGGCGATGACGAGCCATGCGGAAACATTGGCGGGAACCGAATGTTTCTCGATATCGCAGACCATTTTCAACGTTTCGATACGCGTTTCCGCAGCGAAAGCGGGGTCATGTTCGGCAACCCCGTCGCACGGCGCATGGGCGGCCTGTGCCGGACTGTTCGGCCATGCGCGCAAAGCCACCTTCGATAATATGGCGCCGTTGATCATTACTCTGTTCGTCCTTTTGATTGGACGAAGGTTTACTTTGCCTGCCGCTTCGGCCGGGTTGGGACAGCCATGCGTAATTCCACTTATGCCGGACAGCGCGGATTGCGCGACTGGAACGCGCGTATGGTCCGCCACATCGAACGGGGCAGAAGGCTTGCCCAGCCCTTGACCGAATGCGAACATTGTAAGAACGCGAGCGATCCCGGCAAGCGTCTGGAACTTCCCGCAACACATACCCATTTGTGAGATCATGGCTCTTACCAAAATTAAAGTACGCGGCGCCCGCGAGCACAATCTCAAAGGCATCGACATCGACCTGCCGCGCGATGCGTTGATCGTGATTACGGGACTGTCGGGGTCGGGCAAATCCTCGCTCGCATTCGATACGATCTATGCGGAGGGGCAGAGGCGCTATGTCGAAAGTTTGAGCGCCTATGCGCGGCAATTCCTCGAAATGATGCAGAAGCCGGATGTCGAACATATCGACGGCTTGTCTCCCGCCATCTCGATCGAGCAGAAGACCACCTCGCGCAATCCGCGATCGACCGTGGCGACGGTGACGGAAATCTACGATTACATGCGGCTGTTATGGGCGCGGGTCGGCGTGCCGTACTCGCCCGCGACCGGCGAACCGATCGAGGCGCAGACGGTGTCCACCATGGTCGACCGTGTGATGGAATTGCCGGAGGGTACGCGCATCTATCTGCTCGCGCCCGTAGTACGCGGACGCAAGGGCGAATATCGCCGCGAACTGGCGGAATGGCAGAAGGCGGGCTTCACCCGTGTACGTATCGATGGCGAGATGTACGGCATCGAAGAAGCGCCGACGCTCGACAAGAAGCTGAAACATGATGTCGAGGTCGTCGTCGATCGGCTGGCGATCAAGGAAGGGTTGGAGACGCGGCTGGCGGACAGTTTCGAAACCGCACTGCGACTGGCGGATGGACTGGCTTATGTCGATCTGGCCGACGGCGTGGTGCCGGGGCGCGAGGATGAGAATGCGTCGGGCGGTGCAATGAAAGGGGCGGGGCTGCCGGCGAACCGTATCGTATTTTCCGAACGCTTCTCCTGCCCCGTCAGTGGTTTTACGATTGAGGAGATCGAGCCGCGTCTGTTCTCTTTCAACTCCCCCCAGGGCGCATGTCCGACCTGCGACGGGATCGGCGAGAAATTGCTGTTCGACCCGCAATTGGTGGTGCCGAACGAGGAACTTTCGCTGAAGAAAGGTGCGGTCGTGCCGTGGGCGAAATCGAACCCGCCATCGCCCTATTACATGCAGGTGCTGGGATCGCTGGCGAAAGCGTATGATTTCGACCTGACGACGCCGTGGAACGAACTATCCGCCGAAACGCGCGCGGTCATCCTGCACGGCACCAAGGGCAAGCGCGTGCCGCTCACTTTTAAGGACGGGCGCAAGCAGTACACGGTGCAGAAGGCGTTCGAGGGGGTCATCGGCAATCTCAACCGCCGCCTGATGCAAACGGAAAGCGCCTGGATGCGGGAAGAACTGTCGAAATTCCAGACCGCGCAACCGTGCGAGACCTGCAACGGCGCACGCCTCAATCCAAAGGCGCTGGCGGTGAAGGTCGGTCCGCGCGACAATCCGATCGATATCAGCGTGCCCACCCGCATGTCCGTGTCCGATGCGAAGGACTGGTTCCTTGGGCTGGACGACAGGCTGAACCCCACGCAGAGCCAGATCGCCAAGGCCATCCTGAAGGAGATTAACGAACGGCTCGGCTTCCTCGACAATGTCGGGCTCGACTACCTCAATCTCGACCGGACCAGCGGCACGTTGAGCGGCGGGGAAAGCCAGCGCATCCGCCTCGCCAGCCAGATCGGCAGCGGGCTGTCGGGCGTGCTCTATGTGCTCGACGAACCCAGCATCGGCCTGCACCAGCGCGACAACGACCGGCTGCTGGAAACCCTCAAACGCCTGCGCGATCTCGGCAATACGGTGATCGTGGTCGAGCATGACGAGGATGCCATTCGTCAGGCGGATCATGTGGTCGATATCGGCCCCGGCGCGGGCGTGCGCGGGGGCGAGATCGTGGCGCAGGGCACGCTGAAACAGGTGCTCAAATCCAAAAAATCGCTCACCGCCGACTACCTCACCGGCCGCCGCGAAATCGCGGTGCCGCCCAAACGCCGCAAGGGCAACGGCAAGAAACTGACCGTCCATGGCGCGCGTGCGAACAATCTCCAGAACGTCACCGCCTCCATTCCCTTGGGCACCTTCACCTGCGTCACCGGCGTCAGCGGGTCGGGCAAATCCAGCTTCACCAT
>JBAUIN010000139.1:0-1625 GCA_049682975.1 Pontixanthobacter sp.
TGGAGAAGTAAGTGGCTCGTATTGCCGGGGTAAACCTCCCCACCAACAAACGCGTTATTATCGCGCTCACCTATATTCACGGTATCGGTCGCACGACCGCCGTCGAAATCGCCGACAAGTTGGGAATCGACCGTGCCCGCCGGGTGCAGGATCTGACCGACGGCGAAATCCTGCAAATTCGCGAAACGATCGATGCCGAGCATCAGGTCGAAGGCGATCTGCGCCGCGAAATCGCGATGAACATCAAGCGTTTGATGGATCTGCGGTCCTATCGCGGTTTGCGTCACCGTAACGGCCTGCCCGTTCGTGGTCAGCGCACGCATACCAATGCCCGCACCCGCAAGGGTAAGGCGAAGCCCATCGCGGGTAAGAAGAAGTAAGCGCGTCGCACGCAGCTTACGTCTTTTTTCAAATTAGATACAGGATACTGCTATAATGGCACGCGAACCAGGTCGGGTTAGAAAACGCGACAAGAAGAATATCTCCAGCGGCGTTGCGCACATCAACGCCAGCTTCAACAACACGATGATCACCATCACCGATGCTCAGGGCAACGCGATCAGCTGGTCCAGCGCCGGAATGATGGGTTTCAAGGGCAGCCGAAAGTCGACACCCTATGCCGCGCAGGTCGCGGCCGACGATGCCGGCAAGAAAGCCGCCGAACACGGCGTCCGCACTTTGGAAGTCGAAGTGAAAGGCCCGGGATCGGGCCGTGAAAGTGCGCTGCGCGGTCTTGCGGCGGTCGGTTTCACCATTACATCGATCCGTGACGTCACGCCCATTCCGCATAACGGGGTTCGCCCGTCCAAGCGGCGGCGCGTCTGATCCGAACCTGCCTGGCGGTTGCACGATGCGACCGCCGCGTTTTTCCGGACCGGGCACGCTGAATTAGGCAATCGGCGTATCGGTCCATCCCGCATTAGAACCCCAGGGGAAATTCATGTCCGTCAACACCAAGAACTGGCAGGAACTCAAGAAACCCAATACCCTCGACGTCAAAGAAGGCAGCGACAAATCGCGCAAAGCCACTTTCGTCGCCGAACCGCTTGAGCGGGGCTTCGGCCTGACGCTCGGCAACGCTTTGCGCCGCGTGCTTCTCTCCAGCCTGCAGGGCGCGGCGATCACGTCGATCAAGATCGAAAACGTGCTGCATGAATTCAGCAGCCTCGCCGGCGTGCGTGAAGACGTGACCGACATCGTTCTGAACGTGAAGCAAATCGCGTTGAAAATGGAAGGCGAAGGTCCCAAGCGTCTGCAGCTTTCCGCAACCGGCCCTGCCGAGATCAAGGCGGGCGACATTGCCGTAACTGGCGATATCGAGGTTATGAACAAAGACCTCGTAATCTGCCATCTCGATGAAGGCGCATCGTTCAACATGGAACTGACCGCCGATATCGGTAGCGGATATGTGCCTGCCGTACAGAACCGCCCGGCGGATGCGCCGATCGGTCTGATCCCGGTGGATGCGCTGTACTCGCCGGTTCGCCAGGTCAGCTATAAGGTGGAAAAGGCACGTGTCGGCCAGGAACTGGATTTCGACAAGCTGAGCCTGAATGTCGAAACCGACGGTACTGTCACGCCCGAAGATGCCGTGGCTTATGCCGCGCGTATTTTGCAGGATCAGT
>JBAUIN010000140.1:0-12811 GCA_049682975.1 Pontixanthobacter sp.
CCGCACCCATTCACAGACGAGGGGCAAATCCATGAACCGCCTTACCGCTACACTATTGATGGCCGGTATCGCCATGGCACCGATCGCCGGCGTTCCGGCCGGAACCGCCAGCGCGCAATCGATCGTCAGCCCGGCATCCGATATCGTCCTGTCGATCGGGCGCGGCGAATTGGTTACCGTGCCCAACTCCATGGCCGATGTGTTCATCGCCAATGACGGCGTGGCCGATGTGCAGATCAAATCGCAGCGTCAGCTTTACGTGTTCGGCAAGGCCGGCGGCGAAACGACGATCTACGCCAGCGATGCGCGCGGCGATATCGTTTGGTCCGCCAATGTCCGCGTCGGCTCCAACATCGGCAGCGTCGATCAGATGCTGACCTTGGCGATGCCGGAAGCGAATGTGAACGTGGCCACGATGGGCACCAACACGGTCCTCTTGACCGGCACCGTCGCTGCGCCCGAAGATGCCTCCGAAGCCGAACGATTGGTTCAGGCGTTCCTGGGTGACGGCGCCAACGTCATTAGCCGTTTGAGAATGGCGACGCCGTTGCAGGTCAATCTGCGCGTTCGTTTTGCCGAGGTCAGCCGTTCGCTGGTGCGCCGGCTGGGCGTCAATCTGAACAGCATCGATGCAACCAGCGGCATCCAAGGCGGTATCGGTCAGGGTCGTGAAGGGGCGTTCCCGTTTTTCCGCCCAGGTTCGGCAACGAGTGTCGGTGGCGATCTGGGGGTTGCAGTTCCGAACCCCAACTTCAATCCACTGGCGCCGGTTTCCGAAGCCAATCCGTTGCAGATCACGGTGGATGGCAGTTCCGTCACCCCGATCACGCCGGGTTCAACGATTGCGCTTGCCGGCGAATTCCTCGGCCTCGATCTTATCGGCGCGCTCGATCTTGCGGAAACGCACGGTTTGGTAACGACCCTGTCGCAACCGAACCTGACCGCCCTATCGGGCGAGACGGCGGACTTCCTTGCGGGCGGTGAATTCCCCATCCCGATCAGTCAGGGTCTGGGCACGACCGCGATCGAATATCGCAAATTCGGTGTCAGCTTGGCCTACACGCCCACCGTATTGGCGAACGGCCGGATTTCGATGCGCGTGCGCCCAGAAGTGTCCGAACTGTCCACGCAAGGTGCTGTCACGCTGGACGGCTTCCAGGTTCCCGCGCTTACGATCCGCAGGGCGGAAACGACGGTCGAACTGGGTTCAGGCCAAAGTTTCATGATCGCCGGGCTGATGAGCAACAACGCCTCGCAGACCATCGACAAGGCACCCGGCATCGGCGACGTGCCGATCTTGGGCAATCTGTTCCGTTCGCGCTCTTTCCAGAAGGGCGAGACCGAACTGGTGATCGTGGTCACGCCGTATCTGGTCAATCCGGTCAATGACGGCGACATTCGCCTGCCGACCGACGGCTTCCGTGCAGCCTCCACGCTCGATGCGGTCCTCGGGTTCCAGACCCATGACGGCAAAAGCGGTGCGGAGCGACCCAAACCCACGGCCGTCAATCGCGATGCCACGCCGCCCGCCGTGTCGAGCGTCGATCCGCAAAACGTCCTGCCTGGCGACGAGCCCGGTCCCGGACGTGCACCGGAACGCAACGCGAAAGCCGACGACAAGAACCGCAATTCCGAAGGCACCGCCGTTGCGGCCGCGCCCGGCTTCAACCTGAAATAAGGATGGTGACGACAATGCCTATCGCAACAACACGAAAATTCGCAGGTGCGATCGCCCTGGCGCTCGGCGTAACGCTGAGCGGCTGCGGCGGTATGCCAAGCAATGCCAGCCTCAACAGCACGAAGCAGCCGGTGGTCGAACGCACCAATTACACGCTCGACGTGGCGGCGGGCGCAGGCGGTCTGTCCATTCCCGAACAGCAACGGCTGGCCGGTTGGTTCGACGCCATGAATTTGAGCTATGGCGACCGTCTGTCGATCGACGATCCGATGATGAACGGCGACACGCGCGCTGCCGTCGCCAAATTGGCGGGGCGTCACGGTATTCTGGTTCAGGAAGGAGCCCCGGTGACGGAAGGATATGTCGAGCCCGGCAATGTCCGCGTCGTCCTCACCCGTTCGCGCGCATACGTGCCTGAATGTTCCGACTGGAGCGAAAGCTCCGATGCGAATTACAACAACGCGACCAGCCCCGGCTACGGATGCGCCGTCAACGGCAATCTGGCTGCGATGGTCGCGAACCCCGAAGATTTGATCAAGGGGCAGGAAGGCAGCGGCGAAACCATCGTCAGCACTTCGAACAAGGCCATCGGCAGCTACCGTGATCAGGCACCCACCGGCGAAGGCGGGTTGAAGGCATCTGACACCGGCGGAGGAAACTAAACCATGAACGCACCCTGGAAACCAAACGGAGCGGGCAACCGCGACCCCTTCGCCGCCTTCATCTGCGACGAAACCGCGCTGGACGTGCTGCGTCCGGTCGTCGTCGAGATGGGATGGCAGCCGGAAAAATGCGCGAAAGGCGGTCTGCGCAATGCAGTGCAGTCGCTTTCCGTATCGGCCAGCCCGAACATTCTGATGGTTGATCTGTCCGAAAGCGGCGATCCGCTGAACGATATCAACTCACTCGCGGAAGTGTGCGAGCCGGGAACGGTCGTCATTGCGATCGGTCAGGTCAACGATGTGCGCCTGTATCGCGATCTGCTGGGCAGCGGCATTCACGACTATCTGCTGAAGCCGCTGTCGGCCGACCAGCTGCGTGATTGCTTGAACCAGGCCCAGGCTGTGTTCAACGCACCGCGGGCAAGCGATCCGGAAACGGCGAAACGTCATGTATCGACCGCCGTCGTCGGTACGCGCGGCGGTGTCGGGGCGTCCACTCTGGCGACCTCCCTCGCCTGGCTGTTCAGTGACGATCATGCGCTACCAACGGCTTTGCTCGATCTCGATGTGCATTTCGGCACGGGCGCTCTGGCGCTCGATCTGGAACCGGGCCGCGGATTGACCGATGCGATCGACAATCCCAGCCGTATCGATGGCCTGTTCATCGAACGCGCCATGATTCGCGCGAACGACAATCTTGCGATCCTGTCGGCAGAGGCGCCGATCAATGCGCCCCTGATGACGGACGGATCGGCATTCGTGCAGTTGGAGGAGGAATTCCGCCAGTCGTTCGAAATGACGATGATCGATCTGCCGCGCAACATGCTCATCAACTTCCCACATCTGCTCAGCGATGTGAATGTCGTGGTGCTTTCCACCGAGATGACGCTGGCGTCAGCGCGCGATACGATCCGGTTGCTAAGCTGGCTGAAATCCAATGCCGCACATGCGCAGCCGATCGTGGTCGCCAACAAGGTTCAGACCGCGGCGAGCGAGATCAGCAAGGCGGATTTCGAAGCATCCATCGAACGCAAAATCGATTTCGTCATACCCTATGATCTGAAAGCGGCGGCCAACGCCGCGAAACTGGGGCAGACTTTCGTTGAAGCGAACCGCACCAGCAAATCGACCGCCGTTATCAAGCAACTGTCGGAACGCATTCTGGGCGCGACGGAGGAAGAACTGGAAGATGGCGATACGCAGAAAAAGTCCCTGCTCGGCAGCTTCGATCTGAAATCGCTGCTGGCGAAAAAGAAGGATAGCAAGAAGGAATCGAGCAAAAGCGCGGTTCCGGCCGAATAAGTCACCAAGCGGCCGCGTCCGGTATTCGGGCGCGGCCAACCCGGTGGCGGCTTCGCAGCACGCCACCGATGCCCATTACGAAACACGAATACACAAACACTATCGAGAGGCGGTTTTAGCGCATGGATATCATTCAGCTCCTGCTGGTCGGCGCCGGAACCATCACTTTGCTGGTTCTCATCTTCGCCATGTTCGCCGGCCCCTCCGCGTCCAAATCGGGACAGCGCAGGTTGGACGCGCTGCGTTTCCGGCATTCGGACAGCACCGATAGCAAGGTGGAATCGCAATTCAAGAAAGCGATCGCTTCCCGCAAGCCGAAGCTGCAGCATGCAGCCACCGGTAAAACACGCACCGAAGCGCTGGCGATCCGGCTCGATCGTACAGGGAAAGGGTGGTCGATCAGTCAGTATCTCTATGCGTCATTGGGCCTTGCTTTGGCGATAGCGGTCGTCATGTATCTGCGCACCGGTGCGCCGCTTCTGTCGCTGGGCGTCGGTCTGTTCGTCGGCGCGGGACTGCCGCACATGGTCGTGAACTTCCACATGAAGCGCCGCACCAACCAATTCAACGCCAAATTTCCCGACGCGATCGAACTGCTCGTGCGGGGCCTGCGATCGGGTCTGCCGGTTACGGAAACTCTGCAAGTTGTGGCGACCGAAGTTCCCGGACCCGTCGGCGTCGAATTCAAAGGCATCGTGGAACGGATAAAAATTGGTCGTTCGATGGACGATTCCCTGCAGGAAACGGCAGATCGGCTCGGCATTCCGGAATTCAACTTCTTTTGTATCACCCTCGCTATTCAGCGCGAAACGGGTGGCAATTTGGCGGAAACCCTGTCGAACTTGTCCGACGTTCTGCGCAAACGGTCGCAGATGAAATTGAAGATCAAGGCGATGAGTTCGGAATCCAAAGCATCCGCATACATCGTGGGTGCCCTGCCCTTCATCGTGTTCGGCATGATCTACTGGATCAACCCGGATTACATCGGGGGCTTCTTCTATGAAGAGCGGCTTATCGTGACCGGCCTGGGCGGGCTCACGTGGATGGGGATCGGGGTCTTCATCATGTCCAAAATGGTCAGCTTCGAAATTTAAGATAGGGACAGATAGACATGCTCAATCAGGCTTCTGGTCCTACGCTTCTCGGCTTCGACCTCATCTTTATCGGCACGATCCTGGCCGGGGTCGCCGCATTGGCGGTGGTCATGGCGATCTATGCCGCGGTAACCGTGCGCGACCCCATGGCGAAGCGAGTCAAGGCGCTGAGCGAACGCCGCGACGAATTGAAGGCGGGCATCGTGACTTCGTCGGGTAAGAAACGCGCCAGCCTGGTGCGTAAGACCGACAAAACCGAAAAGATGAAGAGCACACTGTCCGGCATGAAAGTGCTGCAGGACAGTCAGGTTGCCGACATTCAGCAGAAACTGGCCCATGCCGGTATCCGCAACAAGGAAATGGCACCCTATGTCATTGCCTTGCGACTGGCATTGCCGCTGATACTGGGCACGATCGGCTTTCTGGTTATCTATGTCGCCAATTATTTCCCCGACTGGGGCAGCGTGAAGCGTATCGGTGCGTTCGGTGCGCTACTGTTTGCCGGGTACAAAGGGCCCGAGACGTTCCTGAAAAACAAGGCGAGCAAACGGACTGATGCGATCCGCAAGGGTCTGCCCGATGCGCTCGATCTTTTGGTGATCTGCGCCGAGGCAGGTCTGACCGTCGATGCCGCGTTCAACCGTGTGGCGAAGGAACTGGGCCGCGCCTATCCCGAATTGGGCGACGAATTCGCACTGACCGCCATCGAACTATCGTTCCTGACCGAACGTAAGCACGCATTCGACAATCTGGCCTATCGCGTCAATCTGGAAGCGGTGGCGGGTGTGGTCACGACCATGGTGCAGACGGAACGCTACGGTACGCCGCTGGCATCCGCGTTGCGGGTGCTATCGGCTGAATTCCGAAACGAACGGATGATGCGGGCGGAGGAAAAGGCAGCGCGTTTGCCGGCCATCATGACCATTCCGCTCATTCTGTTCATCCTGCCCGTATTGTTCATCGTCATCCTCGGCCCGGCAGCCTGTTCGATCAGCGATGCATTCTCATCCGGTCCGGCCGCGCAGAAGCCGTAAACGACACGCACAAAACGCTATATCGCATGGTCGCGCATGCGGCGAAGGAGATCGCGAAACACCAGCTGCTGGTCCTGAGTCATCAGGGCCAGCAGATCGCGTTCCGCATGTTTGGCGCGTGGTACGATCGCATCATACATGGCCCGCCCTGCGTCCGTCAGATCCAGATGATGCGACCGGCCATCATTGCGATTGGGAACGCGGCGAACCAGTTCCCTTTGTTCCAGCGATTTGCACGCGCGATTGACCGCCACCTTGTCCATCAAAGTGCGCGCCGTCAGTTCGCGCTGCGTTTGCTCCCCGGCATCGCCCAGCATGGCCATCACACGCCATTCGGTAACTTTCAGACCGAATTCTTCGCGATAGACGCGCGCGATCCGATGGCTGACGGCGTTGGAGGCAACCGAAAGCTGATACGGCAGAAACTCCGCGAGATTGAACCCATCCTTGGACATGCAAAATTGTTTCAATCGAAACCGGATATTTTACAAGCCTTTTGTCGGCGCGATTATTTATACGCCGGTTCGTCCCACCAAGGGTAGAAATCCGGCATGTCCCGTGAAACCTGGCCGGGAAACTCCGGCGGGCGTTTTTCCAGAAAGCTCTGTACCCCTTCCGCCGCATCCTTGCCGCGCGAGAGGCGGTAAATCGCCCGGCTGTCGATTCGATGCGCCATCATGGGGTGATTCTTGGCCGGTAGACGCCACAGCATCGCGCGAGTCATCGCGACCGATATGGCGGAGGTGTTTTCCGCGATTTCCCGCGCCAGACCACGCGCCACATCCATTAATTCACCCTGCGGATGGATGGAGCGAATAAGACCGCCGACCTTCGCTTCCTCCGCGTCGAAGATACGGCCGGTCATGCACCATTCCAGCGCCTGTTGCGGACCGACCAGCTTGGGCAGGAACCAGCTCGAGCACGCCTCCGGCACGATGCCGCGTTTTGCAAAGACAAAGCCATAGCGCGCATTGTTGGATGCCAGCCGTATGTCCATCGGCAGCTGCATGGTTGCGCCGACCCCCACCGCCACGCCGTTGCAGGCGGAGATAAGCGGCTTCGTCGATTGGAACAGCCGAAGCACCAGCCGCCCGCCACCGTCGCGTACGATATCATCGGACAGATCGGCGACCTCTTCGGCGCTGGAAAACGGCTTCGCGCCATCATCGGGCGTCAGATCGGCACCGGCGCAAAAGGCGCGATCGCCGGACCCAGTGAAAATGACCGCGCGCACATCGTCATCGGCGTCGATCACGTCCATCGCGTCGATGATCTCCTGCATCATCACGCGGGTATAGGCGTTCATCTTGTCGGGTCGGTTGAGCGTGATCGTCGCGATCGCACCGTCGCGCTCCAGCAAAATTTGACTATATTCGCTCATCGTTCCAACCCCTTGTTTCGGCACGTATTCCTAAAGACATGGACCGGATGTTACACGATCCTGATGCAAAACATCACCGCCATCCCTCCCGGCGTCGAACGAACGCGGCAGAAGGGATGAACGGTGATGTATCATGCTCTCAAACCTACCCGACCGAACACTAGGTAGGAAAGCCGTTCAACGCGGCGCCATGCGGATCGCACCGTCGAGGCGCACGTCCTCCCCGTTGAAATATCCGTTTTCGATCATGGTCATCGCCAGATGCGCGTATTCTTCGGCATGTCCCAGACGCTTGGGGAACGGCACGGATGCGGCCAGCGCTTCCTTCACCTGATCGGGGGCCGCGTTCATCAAGGGCGTATTGAAGATACCCGGCAGAATGGTGTTCACTCGGATGCCTTCGCTCATCAGATCGCGCGCGATCGGCAGGGTCATGCCGATGACGCCGCCTTTCGACGCGGAATAGGCGGCCTGACCGATCTGACCGTCTTCGCCGGCAACGGATGCCGTATTGACGATTGCGCCGCGATCGCCATCGTCGGTCATCGGGTCCAGCGTCATCATGCCTGCCGCCGATTTGGCGATGCAGCGAAATGTGCCGACCAGGTTGATCTGGATAATCCAGTTGAACGCATCCATCGGGAAGTGGCTGATTTCACCGGAATTGCGATCGCGCTTGGCCGTCTTGATCGCATTGCCGGTACCGGCGCAATTCACCAGAATGCGTTCCTGCCCATGCGCTTCGCGCGCTTTGGCGAAACCGGCATCGACGGTGGCATCGTCGGTCACATTCACTTCGCAGAACACCCCGCCGATATCCTTGGCGACCGCTTCGCCCTTTTCTTCCTGCAGATCGAACAACGCGACCTTTACGCCTTTCGCGGCCAGGGCACGCGCGGTCGCTTCACCCAGTCCGGACGCGCCGCCGGTTACGATTGCGGGTGTGTTTTTTCCAACTTCCATGTGTTCTCTCCTAAATCCGTAGGTTGTTTGATTATAACGCTTCGACGATCGTTACGTTCGCGACACCGCCGCCCTCGCACATCGTTTGCAAACCGTATTTGCCGCCGCGCGCCTTCAATGCGTGGAGCAGCGTTGCCATCAATTTCGTGCCCGATGCGCCGAGCGGGTGGCCCAGAGCAATCGCGCCGCCATTGACGTTGAGCTTTTCGGGATCGGCACCGGTATGTTTGAGCCAGGCGAGCGGTACCGGCGCAAACGCCTCGTTCACCTCGAACAGATCGATATCGCCGATTTTCATGCCCGCCCGTTCCAATGCACGGTCCGTGGCGAATAAGGGTTCTTCCAGCATGATGACCGGATCGCCCGCCGTGACCGTCAGATTGTGGATGCGGGCCAACGGCGTCAGACCATGATCTTTCAGAAACTGTTCGGACACCACCAGCGCACCGCTGGACCCGTCGCAGATCTGGCTGGCGCTGGCCGCGGTAATCGCGCCATCTTCGCTCAACAGTTTAACCGACGCGATGCTTTCCAGCGTTGCGTCAAAACGGATACCCTCATCGACAATATGCTGTTCTTCACCATCCGGCGTTTCGACCGTTATCGGCACCATTTCTTTGTCGAACGCACCGGCTTTCGTTGCGGCGATCGCCTTTTCATGGCTGCCCAAAGCAAACCGATCGAGATCTTCCTTCGAAAAGCCGTGCTTTTCCACGATCATCTGCGCGCCGGTAAATTGCGACCACATGATGCCGGGATATTTTTCCTCCAGGCCGGGCGATTTGTACATGCCCAGCCCTTCCTTCGCATGGAACGTCGCGGTCGATCCCATCGGTACGCGGCTCATGCTTTCGATACCGCTGGCAATTACGGCATCCTGCGTTCCGGACATCACCGCCTGCGCCGCGAACTGGATCGCCTGCTGACTGGATCCGCATTGCCGGTCGATCGTGACCGCGGGTGTGCTTTCGGGAAGATGCTTCGATGCCAGAACCGCATTGCGCCCGACCTGCATCGATTGCTCCCCCGCCTGGCTGACGCAGCCCATGACCACATCGTCGATCGCTTTGGGATCGACACCGGTCCGTTCCATCAACGCATCCAGCGATTTGGCGGCCAGATCGACGGGATGGACGCCGGCGAGCCTGCCCCCGCGTCTGCCACCGGCGGTTCTTACGGCATCGACGATATAGGCTGCGGCCAATTTCATTCTCCCAGATCTGGATTGTTCTATGTTTCGGTTGGATGGGTAACGGGTCGGGCGCCGTGCGGTCAAGCGGGTTTCCGTAAACGTAAGGGTGAACTATCGATATGGATGATCGGCATGCGTGTCTCCCGCCGGCTTGCATAACGAACGCGCGACCGCGATAGACAGGCGCGATGCCGACGGAACTATTCGCCATAAATCCGAAGCTGGACCGCGCGGCGTTGAGGGCGCAATTTGCCGCCGACCGCCGCGTACAGATACGCGACGTGCTGACGCGTGAGACAGCGGAAGAAATACGCATGATCCTGGGCAAGGCGACGCGCTGGGGTGTCGCGGCACAGGCGGGCGAAACGGGCGAAGCGAAGCAGGTGCTTGCCGATAGCCTGACGAACGACACCGGCAAACGGAATGCGCAGCTCTACGCCAACGAGGCGTATAAGGCGGCGGCTGAAGGCGATTACGGGTTCGCTTTTGCGCAATATTCGCTGGTGCAGGCGATGCAGCAGAACTGGGATCCGGATGGACCCCATCAAATGCTGCTCGAATATTTGAACGCACCGGACTTTCTCGATCTGGTGCGGGACGTCGTCGGCATGCCCGAACTGGTCAAGGCGGATGGGCAGGCGACCCTGTTCGCGCCGCAGCATTTCCTGGGTTTGCACACCGACAGCCATGTGGCGGAGGGGTGGCGCGTCGCCTATGTGCTCAATCTGGGGCTGGACGACTGGAAGCCCGATTGGGGCGGATACCTCAATTTCTTCGATGAAGATGGCGACATCGTGCATGGCTATCGCCCGCGCTTCAATGCCCTCAATCTGTTCGCCGTTCCGTCGCGCCATAATGTGTCGTATGTGCCGCCTTTCGCGCCGCTGGGACGGTTCGCGATTACCGGCTGGCTTCGCGACCGATGAACGTCGCGGCGCGTGAATGGCATGCGCGAGCGGTTCGCGCTGCACAGGCGGGCGATTTGGCGGGTGCTCGTGATGCGCTGACCAGCGGGTTCGAGGCGCATGGAAACGATCCGCATTTCCAGAACGATGCGGCGAATTTGCTGTTGAAGATGGGCGACGCATCGGCGGCCGCCAAACATTTCGAAGTGGCCGCGCGGCTGATGCCGGATAATGTCGACATTGCGATTAATCACGCGATCGCGCTGACTTCGGCGGGACGCGTTCGCGAAGCACTGGCCGAACTCGCACGTATCGAAAATGGTGCGAAAGGGCGGGCGATCTATTGGTCGACCCAGGGCAATGCCGCGCGCGAGGCGGGCGAGGCAGCGCTGGCGGAACGCGCATATACGCAGGCGCTCGCGCTCGAACCTCGGCGTCCGAAGGCTTTGCATGGTCGGGCATTGATTGCGCTGGAGCGCGGCAATCCGGCGGCAATGCAATGGTTCGAACGGGCTCTGGCCGTCAATTCAGGCGATCCCGTATTGTGGCTTGGCAAGGCGCAGGCGTTGGATGTCGCGGGCGATCATTCTGCCGCGCGGGCTATTGTCGAGGCGCTGATACGGCAGACCCCGGGATGGGCCGAAGGATTAAAATTTCTCGCGCAATTGCGGTCCGACGCAGGCGAAAGCGATTTCACCGCGCACTATCACGATGCAATGACCCGCGCGCCGGCAAATCCCACTATCGCGCGGGAGCTGTGTGCGCTTCTCACCGGATTGAACCGCGATGCAGAAGCGGCCGACGTGGCAGCGGAAGCACGAATATCGTTTCCAAACGAACTCCATTTCGCGTTTCTCGAAGCTATCCATGCAAGCGCCGCCGGACAGCTCGATCGCGCGGAAACCATCTTCGGTGATTTGCAGAAAGACGATCCCGAACGCTTGCTACATGAAGCGCGGCACCGTATCCGTATGAAGGCGCCGGAAGCGGCCGATATGCTGCTCGATCGTTTAATCGAGGTCGTGCCGTCAAACGTGGCCGCATGGGCCTTACGCGTCGTGACGTGGCGTCTACTTGATCATCCTCGCCTCTACTGGCTGATCGGTGATAGCTGCCTATCTCGCTCGATGCCCTTGGACGATGCGGCGACGATCATACCGGAAGCGCGCGAATTATTGCATGAACTTCACGATCGGTCTCCCTTCCCACTTGGTCAATCGCTAAGAGGCGGAACGCAAACGCGCGCAAACCTGTTCCATCGTACCGAACCGGTTTTGGCCAAGTTGCACGAAGCGATCATGACGACGGTCGAACGGTATCGAACATCGTTACCTCCGCGCGACGATGCGCACCCCTTTCTGCAAGCACGCGATGATAATTGGGCGATGGCGGGGTCGTGGTCGGTCAGGTTGCAGCATCAAGCGCACGATCGCAGCGACTATCATGCCGCTCATATTCACCCGGAAGGTCTTCTGTCGTCGGCGCTCTATATCGAGGTGCCTGAAACAGATGAAGTCGCGCAAACGGGCTGGTTGGAAATCGGGCGCCCTGCCGCAAATTTGATGACGGATCTCGAACCCCTAACCAGTTTCGAGCCAAAACCCGGACATCTCGCCCTCTTTCCCAGCATTATGTATCACGGCACCCGCCCTTTCGCCTCCGGTCGACGGATGAGCGTAGCTTTCGACATTCAGCATAGCAGGAACTAAACGCATGACCGCCTCACACGAACATGCCTGGGATGATTTTTGGGCTTCCAATGCACAGCACAATGGGAGCGGAGGTTGCCTGCCGGGAAGCTGGCAAAGCATCGAGAAAGCACAACACAGCGCTTGGCGCGAATTTGCGAAAGAGATCGCCGAAGGCGCTCATGTTTTTGATTTGGCAACCGGTGATGCCCGTGTTCTGCAATGGCTTCAACACGCCCGTGCCGATCTTGAACTGACCGGTATCGATCGCGCACCGACTTTGCCCAAAGCGCCCGAAGGAATAACCGTCAAATCCGGAATATCAATGGAGAGTTTGCCCTTCGCCGACGGTTCGTTTGCTATTATCGTCAGTCAGTTCGGTTTCGAATATAGCGAGATCGAACCGACCGCGGCGGAGATGGCACGCGTTCTACAGAAAAATGGTACGATCGGTCTGATGACGCACCGCCCCGATAGTCCGATTCTGGCGCATAATCTTCAGCGCCGCGATCATATCGAATGGGCTTTACAGGAACACGACCTTATCAGCGTGGCGAAGCGCAGCCTGGCCGCACGGGCCAGTGGCACCATTTCGACCAATTACAAGGTTGCACAAGCTCCCGAAGCCGCCGCTCGCAAATTCGGGAATCGATCCGCGGCGTGGGAAATTTCCGAGGCGATCCGCCGGACATTAATTGGCGGTCAGAATTATTCCGAAGCCCATGTCGAAACGACACTAAATATGATTGCCGAGCAAGCGCAGAACGAACTGGATCGCATTGCCTCGCTGGAAGGCGCGTGTAGGCGAATGGCGGATCAAGCGATCATCGATCAGGCATTCTTGAAGGCTGGCCTTGTCCAGCGATCGCAGCATGCCGTGAACGACACGGCCAATCACAAACCTTTCGCCGA
>JBAUIN010000141.1:0-5303 GCA_049682975.1 Pontixanthobacter sp.
ATCTTATCGTCGTGCCGCTGCCCCCTTCCCCCCTTTCGACCCGTGCCTTTACGCAGGTTGCCGCGCAGGTAAAGGCGTTGGGTAAGAGCCATCCGCCGATGCTGCCGGTGTTGTCGATGGTCGACCGCCGGCGGACCCTGCATCGACAGGCGCTGGAGGATGCGCGTGGCTGGCCGGTCATTCCCTTTTCCAGCGCCGCCGAACAATGTGCCGTGCGCCGTCAACCGCTAGGCGAATTCGCGCAATCCTCGCCGACATTTGCCGGTGTGGTCAAACTCTGGCATGCGTTGGAAGCAAAGCTGACGCAGATGGGCCGTGCCTGACAACGCCGAACATCCTATCGACAAAAACCGCTGTCTCAATTGCGACACATCGCTGCGCGGATCGCATTGCCATGCCTGCGGGCAAAAGGCGCATCTGCACCGGACATTGCGCGGTTTCGGGCACGATTTGATGCACGGCGTCCTGCATTTCGAAGGAAAATTATGGCGCACCCTGCCCGCATTGTTCTGGCGACCCGGCATCGTTATGCGCGAATATATCGATGGCAGGCGCGCCAAATATATTAGCCCCGTCGCGCTGTTCCTGTTCACGGTGTTCGTTACCTTCGCCATCTTCAGCGCGTCGGGCGGGTTCGGCGACCCCGGAACGAACGATCCGGCCATAATGCAGGAAATGCAGGCCGATCTGGCGGAATCGGATGCGGAACTGAAGGCGCTGGAAGCGAAAGCCGCTGCGCCGCAGATCGACCCCATCGAAAGGGCAGAGTTGCAAAGCGAGATAGCAGGTATCAAAGGCGTGCGCGGCGCGTTGGTCGGCGCCATCGAAAGGGACGAGAACGGCGGTCCTGATGTCGATATCGCCGTCGATCCGCCTGAAGAGGCTGCGACATTCGCCGACCGGATCGAAGCTTCCGCAAAAAAGGCGCGGGCCAATCCCGGGCTCGCTTTGTACAAATTACAAACCAATTCCTACAAATTCGGATGGCTGCTCATTCCTTTCAGCCTGCCGATCATGTGGCTGCTGTTTCCGTTCAGCCGTCGATTTCGAATGTACGACCATCTCGTTGTGGTCACATATTCGATCAGCGTCATGACCATGCTGATCGTTCTGTTTTCTCTGTTCATCGCGATCGGATGGGAAGTGCTAACCATCGTGCCGATCTTCTACGGCATGTTCCATTTATATCGTTCGTTGCGCGGTGCATATCGGCTTTCCCGCAGAAATGCTGCGATGCGCACCGTCGTCCTGATGATGCTTCTGATCATTCCAATCGCGTTATATGCGACCGCAATCCTGGCGATTGCATTGGTATGATCGAGTTTGGCCCGGCGCGAATATCGAACTGCTGAGTTCGACTAATTCAAATCGCTATCGTCGTTCCTGCTGCTATCGGTACCGTTCAACGTGCCAGCATCGTTCCGATCGCCATCGTTCAAATCCTCTTCGATAATCGCGGCGCCCTTGCTGACCTTGCCGGCGGCTTTCGATGCGCCATCCTGCAACGCCTCGCCCATTACTTCGGCATTTGCTTCGGTATCGGCGGCAACGGATTTTGCCGTACGTTCGACACCATCCTGCGTACGTTCCGAACAGGCGGACAGCGACAATACAGCGATTGCGCCACCTAGTATGACCCACGTCGGTATTACGAACGAACTTTTCATTTCCATTATGCCCCCTGCGGCGCTGCGCCGCCCGATCCGCCGAACTTCTTGCCGGATTTGGGAATTGTCGACCCCGCCACGGGCTTGATCGGTCCCGAACCCGTCGGAATATCTGGCCGGTCGAGTTTGCCCTCTTCCATCAACTGATTGATCTCGTCGCCGGTTAGGGTTTCGAATTCCAGCATCGCCTGCGCCAGAAGATGCAGCTTGTCTTCCTGGTCCTTCAGAACATCGGTCGCCTTTTTATGCGCGCCTTCGACCAGGTTCTTGATCTCCGCATCGATCAGTTTGTTCGTCTCGCCGCCGGCCATGGTGCGTTGCGTCTGGCCCATGCCAAGATAACCTTCCTGGCTTGCTTCATATTGCAACGGGCCGAGCTTGTCGGACATGCCCCATTTGGTGACCATGTTACGGGCAAGATCGGTTGCGTATTGAATGTCGGACGACGCTCCGCTCGATACCTTGTCGTAGCCGAAGATGATCTCTTCCGCCACGCGGCCACCCATAGCCACGGCGAGGTTGGCGTGCATCTTGTCGCGGTGGTAGGAGTAATTGTCCCGTTCCGGCAGACGCATTACCATACCCAACGCACGGCCGCGCGGAATGATCGTTGCCTTGTGGATCGGGTCCGAAGCCGGCTCGTTAATCGACACCAGAGCATGGCCCGCTTCGTGATAGGCGGTCATTTTCTTTTCGTCGTCGGTCATCACCATGCTCCGGCGTTCGGAGCCCATCATGACTTTGTCCTTCGCGTCCTCGAATTCCTGCATCGCCACCAGCCGCTTGTTGCGGCGCGCCGCCAACAAAGCGGCTTCGTTGACGAGGTTAGCGAGGTCCGCACCGGAAAAACCGGGCGTTCCGCGTGCGATGGTGCGACCATTGACGTCGGGCGCCAAGGGGACTTTCTTCATGTGGACGTCGAGGATCTTTTCGCGACCTTCGATGTCCGGCACCGGCACCACGACTTGACGGTCGAAACGACCGGGACGCAGCAATGCGGGGTCCAGAACATCCGGACGGTTGGTCGCGGCGATGATGATGATGCCTTCATTCGCCTCGAACCCGTCCATCTCGACGAGCAACTGGTTCAACGTCTGCTCGCGTTCGTCGTTCGAATTGCCGACGCCGTTGCCGCGATGTCGACCGACCGCATCGATCTCGTCGATGAACACAATGCACGGTGCGTTCTTTTTCGCCTGTTCGAACATATCGCGCACGCGGCTCGCGCCGACGCCGACGAACATTTCGACGAAATCGGAACCGGAAATGGTAAAGAACGGCACGCCAGCCTCACCCGCGATTGCACGCGCCAGCAAAGTTTTACCGGTACCCGGCGAACCCACCAGCAATGCACCCTTGGGGATCTGACCGCCCAATTTGGAAAACCGGTTCGGGTCTTTCAAAAATTCGACGATCTCTTCCAGTTCCTCACGCGCTTCGTCGATGCCGGCGACGTCGGCAAACGTAACCTTGCCGGATTTTTCGGTCAGCATCTTGGCCTTTGATTTGCCGAAACCCATCGCGCCGCCCGCACCGCCGCCCTTCTGCACCTGACGCAGCGCGAAAAACGCAATGCCCAGGATCAGCAGAAACGGCAGAGATTGAATGAGAATGACCAGCAACGGATTCATCCGCTCGACCGGCGCACCGGAATAGCGGACATCCTGTTCGTCCAACAATTCGGTAAGGCCCGTGTCGTTGCCGACCGGCACAGTGGTGAATGCTTCGCCGTTTTTCATCGTGCCGACGATCTTGTCGGGCGCGATCTGCACTTCTTCCACGGACCCTTCGGCAACCTTGTCGCGGAAGCCGGAATAATCGATCTCCGTCCCGCTGGTACTGCCGCCACCACCGAACATGGTGACCACCAGGATCAGGGCCATGAAGATACCGCCCCAAACCATCAGGCTTTTCATCCAGGGGTTTGGCGTTTGCGGTTCGTTGTCGTCGTTCATCGAAATGGGAATCCTTTCAGCCTGCATAATGTAAGGGCAGACAGGTGAATGACAAGATAACAGCTGCGCTCGGCAGGATGGTTATAATGCGGGTCTATACGCTTTCAGAAACACCGCCACCGCCCCGGCCACCCGTTCGCGATCGCGCGCTGCGTCCACCCCGGCGCCGAAGCGGCGTTCCAGATCGCCCATGCCTTTGCACATCGATACGAATTGTTCGGTAGCAAGCGATGTGTCGGCAATGACCAATGCGCCCTCCTCCACCAGACGATCCAACAGCGCCGAAAACTGCGCTTTCATCCGGCGCGGTCCGGCGTCGAGGAAGGCGATGCCCAATTCGGGATTTTGTTCGGTTTCCGCAGCGATCCGCCGTTCGAACTGGATCATTTCAGGGCGCGATAGGAACGCACCCATCGCCGTGCCGATCTGGGCAAAGCGATCCTCCAACGTTCCGTCATGCGATTGTTCGATGGTAAAATAGCCGCTTAGATTGGCGCATTGGCGCTCCACGGCGGCGGCGAACAGGCCGTTCTTATCGGTAAAGTGATTGTAGACCGTAACCTTCGACACGGCCGCGTCGGTCGCCACCTGCTCGATAGAAGTTGCGGCGAACCCATGCGCGAAGAAAGATGCGGAGGCGGCAGCCAGCATCGCCTCCCGCTTCGCGACATCGGTCGGGCGGCCAATTTTCTTTTCTTGAACGGCAACATGGTCTGTTGACAAAGTGAACGGCCCCGTTCAGTTAAACGATATCGTTCAGTATGTGGTGCACCGCTGAAAAGTGCAAGCCGCCGATTGGGAAGAGATACGCGAATGCTATGGATAGCGATCCGGATGCTGACGGGTGACAAGACTAAATTCTATGGTCTGCTGTTCGGTATCGCGTTCTCCACGCTCCTCATCACGCAGCAGTTGACGATATTCGTCAATCTGGTCGAACGCGGCGCGTCGGGCGTGTATAATGTTCCATCCGCCGATGTGTGGGTGATGGACGAGGTGAGCCGGACGACCGATGTGAATTTCCCCATGCCGGCCACTGCGTTGGACAAGGTGCGCGGCGTAGCGGGGGTCGCGTGGGCGGTTCCCCATTTGCGGGCCAGCGCGTCCGTACGCACGAATGAGGGCGATCTGGAAGGGGTCGGCGTGATCGGGGTGGACGATGCGACATTGATCGGCCTGCCGAAGAACATGATCGAAGGCAGCACGGCGGTTCTCAGTCAGCCGGACAGCGTCATCATCGACGATGTCGGCGTCACAAATCTGTTCGAGAACGGGCAGTCCCCCATCGGCGAACGGCTGGAGCTGAACGATCAACGCGCGGTCATTCGCGGTATCGCGGACTCCATTCCCAGCTTCACCAGCCAGGTCGTGCTTTACACCAAATACAGCCAGGCGCTGCGCTATGTGCCCGGCACCCGCAACCGGATGAGCTTCGTACTGGTCGGCGCTAGCGAGGGGATAGGGCAGCGGACCCTGGCGGACCGGATCGAGCAACAGACCGGTCTGCGTGCCCGCACCCGCGACGAATTCGCGCAGGACGGCGTCGATTTCATTATCCAGAACACCGGCATTCCGATCAATTTCGGCATCACTGTGGTGTTGGGCTTCATCGTCGGCGTGGCGATCGTCGGGCTGACATTCAGCCTGTTCATCCGCGACAACATCAAACAATTCGGCGCGC
>JBAUIN010000142.1:0-3229 GCA_049682975.1 Pontixanthobacter sp.
CGAAGCGGGCGTTGTGGATGGGTAGGAGTTCGTCGTTGTTCCAACGGCCGTCCGGGGCCCGACCGAACCGGCGATCCATGTCGTAATCGCCATAGGCTGCTAAAGGCGCGATGTTGTTGTTATCGAGAGCTGGTCTGTTCAGGCCATCGGTCATGAAAATCACGTGCCGGGCAATGGGTTCGCCATTGTCGGGAATTTGATTGTCTGTACCGAAGATACCATCTGGCGAGATCATCCGTCCGGCCCATATCATGCCGAGATCGTGCATGGTCGCACCATCAGCTACCAGACTGTTGATGATACTTTCGAATTGCGCATTACGAGCACCTCCCTCCAGTGCGTACTGCGTAAGCGGAAACGCCTGAGCGGGGCATTCAAAGAGCTTGTCACCGAAAAAGTTGTTCGGAGGAGAGGTAAATCTGTCGAATTGGTCCTCGGTAAGAGTCCTTGGCTCGAACCGGTACCGTTCGAATGTGTTTTCCCCCCACAGTGGCCGCCAACGCGTTTCTTCATCCGTCGGGATGAGATCGATGTTCATATCGTGCGCGCCCGCCGGAATGGGACTGAAATCCGTAGTCGCGACCGTCGTCGCTTCTTCGATACATCCCGTCCATGTGCTGCGCTCGATCGCACGGCGTCGACCCGTCGGTCTGCCGACGGTTTCGAAATTCGTGAACCGCTGGACGTCGATTGTTTCCGGCCGGAATTCATAGCGCCATTCGGTAATCTGCGCCTGGTACTTGCGAACGCGTGCGACACAGCCGCCAAGCGCATCGGGCCGCGATTCATCTTCAAAATAATACGGGAAATAATCGTCATCGGTGACGACCCATCGCTGCCCATCGACGGTGTAGGTGCCATCCATATCGTCGCATCCGGCCTTACCGTGTGGCCGGCCGCCGGCATTAGTGGCCCAGCGATAATCGAACGCCCTATCGGACCCCATCCATTCAGGTTCGCGGGGTATGTTTTCGCGTTCGTCGGATGTCAGCACCTCGGTACTGCCTTCCGTCCCACGGGGAACGTTTCTCGTCTCAGCGATGGGGACACGCGTTTGGTAGGTATGCTCGTTCACAAGGTAATCTACGCCGGTCCTAACGGATAGATCGTTCAACATCCTGCCGACATTCACGGTCGCATTATACGGCAGCACGCCGATCCGGACGCGCGCGTTGGCCGGTGCGACCGCCATGATCTCGTCGTAGAAACCGAAAACCGCCTCGCGTAAAGCTTCGATCTTCGCGCCTCTCATAGAGCCAGATACGTCCAGCACCAGCACCACATCGATATTCGGCAGGTTGAGATCGGCGCTGCAATTCACCTTGATATCGACATTGTCGTAACCGAAGATGGACATCAGCGTGGTGGGCACGACCGTATCGGCTTCCCCATCCAAGCGCGTGCCTTCCTCGAAACTCAGCTCGTATTCCGTATCCGTCGAACCGTACGCGCCGGGCAGGTAGTTCGCTTCGAAGAAATTATCGGCGGTTTCTTCAAGATCGGCGGGGATGCCGTCTTCTTCCAATTCACGTGCGCCCAGTTGCTTGCGTGCGGCGAGCGTGGCGGAATCGCACGCCTGCTGCAGGCGTGACTGAGCGAGGTACAAACGACCGGTATCGATACCGCCGCCGACGACGCCGATTAAAGGGATGACGGCCGCAGCCGAAATCGCCAGCGTGTTCGCTGTCGTATCATTCAGTAGCCTACGGATCAGGCCGGATCGGTGCGGGGTCCGTATCATCGAGCGTTCACACAATAGGTCATGCCGACTTGATTACGGCGAAAGCTTAAACCTTCGGTAAACTGCGTGGTAACGGCATATAAACCATGTTCCATGCGGCGCCGTGTGCCGCGTATCGGCAACAAACTTATGGCGATGGGCGGTTACAAAACCGTATTGCGTAACTTACAGGTCGAACTTCGTTAAACATGGCAAACGCGGAGCGACGCACGATCGGAAAGGGTGAACCATGAACGACCTGTCCCCTCTGGTGACTTTGCCGATGGCATCCGCCTTTGCAGCCATTCATCTGCTCGTCGGTCGCCTGCGATTTCTCGATACCGCGCCCCGCAGTGCATGGCTGTCTTTTGCGGGTGGAGTGGCGGTGGGTTATGTCTTTCTGCATGTGCTGCCCGAACTGGGTTTGCATGGCGGTGTGTTCGCCGAAACCACGGGATTGTCGGCCCATCTGGCCGAGGCCATGGTTTACACGCTTTCACTGGCGGGTCTGGCGCTATTCTACGGTGTCGAACGTGCCATTCTGGTGAGCCGAGACGACCCGGCGCTTCCCGAACAGGAGGAACGCCCTTCGGATGGCGTGTTCTGGCTGCATATTGCGGCGACCTCCATCCTGGTGATGACGATCACGTATCTGCTCAACCACCGAGAAGACACGAGCATTGCGGGGCTGGCGATCTATTTCATCGCGATGGCGCTGCATTTCGTGACGACCGATTTCGGTAGCCGTGCGCATCATCCAGAAATTTACGACCGGATCGGCCGTTATGTCCTTGCCGCGGCGACCCTGGCGGGCTGGGCACTGGGTCAGTCGGTCGAACTGCCCGAGCTGGCGATCGGCTGCCTGTTCGCGTTTATTGCAGGCGCGATCATACTGACTGTGCTGAAGGAAGAACTGCCCGAGGAGCGCCGCAGCCGATTTGGGCCGTTCCTTGGTGGAGCGGCCCTGTATGCGGCATTGGTTTTGGGCGAGATCGCGCTGGTCGGCTGAACCGGAGGTCAGGCTTCCATCTTGCGCTTGTGCTTCTTGCGCTCATGCGGGTCGAGCATCGATTTGCGCAAACGAATGCTTTCCGGCGTCACCTCGACCATTTCATCGTCGTCGATATAGGCGATGGCCTGTTCCAAGCTCATTTTGCGCGGGGTGGTCAGGCGGATCGCGTCATCCTTGCCGGTCGAGCGAAAGTTGGTGAGCTGCTTCGATTTCATCGGATTGACTTCGAGGTCTTCGGGCTTGGCATTTTCGCCGATAATGATGCCTTCGTAGATCTTGGCCCCGCCGCTGATGAACAATTCACCGCGTTCCTCCAGCATGTTGAGGGCGTAGGATGCCGCCTCGCCTGCGCAGTTGGAGATCATAACGCCGTTCTGCCGCCCGGCGATTGGGCCTTTATACTCGCCGTATTTCTCGAACAGGCGGTTCATGATCCCGGTGCCGCGCGTGTCGGACAGGAATTCACCGTGATAACCGATCAAACCGCGCGACGGGGC
>JBAUIN010000143.1:0-1515 GCA_049682975.1 Pontixanthobacter sp.
CCCGACATGCGATCCCTGGAAATCGAGCAGGCGGCGTTACGTGGGTTTCTCGATTTCGCTGCCGAACATAAGGAAGTCTATCGCATCATCGACGAAGCGGAGTTCGTCGATCCGGCAAGCTATCGCGCGCATTACGAAACCATCGCGGCGCGGATCGTCGAACGCTTGCGATCGGGTGCAGAGGTCAGCGAAATTCGTGCCGATGCCGGCGAAGTCGAGGCTTGGGCGATCATGGGAATGAACGTGTTCCTGGGCCTGCGTTACGCCATTTGGCGCGCAGAGGGCGATCCATTGACGCTGGATGTCGCAGCGCGTGCCAATATGCTGCTAGCCAAGGGAATAACGACCGATCGGCCGGAATAGATATTCCGTTTGGAAATGGTGGAACCAAGCCGGGGGCAACCCGTTCGAATTTGCATAGAGCAAACAGGATATTGGAGTTTCGAGTATGATTGGTAAACTGATCGGCGCAGTCGCCGGATCGCAAATCGCACAATCCACCCGTGGCGGTGTCGGCGGCCCCGCCGGCGCGGCTATCGGCTTCATCGCACCGGCGGTCCTTCGTCGCATGAGCCTGCCCATGATGGCCCTGTTGGGCTTCGGCGGCTACATGGCGAAGAAGCATTTCGACGAACAGAAGGGCGAAACAGACGCTGAAACAGTGTCGAACACACCGGAGCAGCCGGTCGTGTCGACCAGAACGCCCGGCACCGTATAACAACCTCGCAGATAAATAATTGGGGCGCGGAGATGATAATTCTCCGCGCCCTTTTTGTTTGCTTTGAAGGTATGGGCGTTCGATCGCCGATCAGTCGGTCGAGAAATCCATCAGGTTCATCCACCAGTTTCGCGGAACGCCCCGCTTAATTCGGTTGTCCGGCATGACTGGGCATTCCAGACAATAGGCCTGCATTCCGCGCACGCCCATCAAGCGGTCGATATCGGTTTTCGCCTGTCCGATCAGCATTTGCTGACGTCCGGCGATCAAGGAAAACATATCGCCATTGGCCGGTGCTGCATTCGCCTCCCCCTGGAGCATTCCCCGTAGGAACGCATCTAGAGGGTTCGGGGCATCCACGAGATATCGCGCATGCCATTCGCGATCACCCAGACCGGCTTTCTCCGCCGCATAGGCAAGCGCGTCCGCCATTCCGCCATAACGATCCACCAGACCGATCTGCCGGGCAGTGCCGCCATCCCATACCCGGCCCTGACCGACAGCATCGACCTGAGCGATGGTCATGTTACGAGAGGCAGCCACCCGTTCGAGGAAGTCGCGATAACCGTTTTCAATCGAACTTTGCAGGATCGCATCTACTTCCGGTGTAAATCCGGCGATCAGATCGGGCTGCCCGGATAGCGGCGTCGTCCGAACGCCGCTGCCGTTCACGCCCCATTCGGCCGCAGCGTTTTCGAATGTCGGTATTACCGCGAAAATGCCGATCGATCCGGTAATCGTTTCAGGTTCGGCGAAAATCTGTTCCGCCGGGGTTGCTACCCAATAGCCGCCGCTGG
>JBAUIN010000144.1:0-7496 GCA_049682975.1 Pontixanthobacter sp.
CATCGAACAAAGCGCGCGCTTCGGCCAAACGCCCTTCGCGGGCATGGGCGATGCCGAGATTTATCAGGCGGGCGGGATCGTCCACGGCGATTTGGCTGTTGGCTTCGATACGGCGGATAGCGGCGGAGTTCTGGTCGGCCGTCATCTCATCATACGCGACATCGACGCGATCGGCATCCGGGTTTGGCACTTGCAACAAGGAAATGGCCGCTACCGTTAAAATCATGCTCATATCGTGTCTCCATCGAAATATAATAACGATGTAATGCGGTTGACTTAAAATTGCAACAAAACTGTCAAATTGTCATCTGAATGTAACAAACCGGACTGCCGCCGTCGCGCTGTCACGAAGCCGCAACACTCCATTCAAACTGTCACACAAGGCCCCTAGCCCGCGAATCGTATCAACGAATTCGCGTTGGTCGCGCTTTCAGGTTTTAAGGGGGTCTTTGCCCGTGACACATTTACATCGTTCCTTGGTCGTAGGCTGCAGCGCGCTGGCAATCGCTGGTTGCGGCGCCGAAGAGATCGTTTCGCCCGGTACCGGCGGCAACATCACCATCAACAACCCGGCACCGACCCCTGCACCCACGCCGACCCCGCCACCGACCACCACTCTGGTCACTCCGGCAGCAGGTTGCCCGACGATCAGCGATGCGGCGGGCCTCACCGATGATGGCACCATCACCGGCCCGACCGGCGAATATCGCGTCTGCACCCTGCCTTCGCGATTCACCGCCTCGGCCAATCTCCCTTATATCGAAGGGCTGTTGTACCGCATGAATGGCCGCGTCGATGTCGGTAACGATGGCGGCCCGTCGGACGATGATTCCGATGGCGCGGATGACGATGGTGTCGAATTGAGCATCGAACCCGGCGTGATCGTCTATGCCAGCGGCGCATCGTTCCTGAACGTCAACCGGGGCAACACGATCAATGCCGTCGGCACCGCGACACGCCCGATCGTATTCACCAGCCGCGACAATGTGTTGGGCCTGAACAACGAAAACTCGTCCGGTCAGTGGGGCGGCATCGTTTTGAGCGGCCGTGGGCAGGTCACCGATTGCATCGCGCCCAATGCGACGCCCGGCAGCGTCAATTGCGAACGCCAGGTCGAAGGTGCGGCGCAGCCTGCTGTGTTCGGCGGGAATTCGAACGGCGGCAGCTCCGGCCGTTTGGAATTCGTGCAGATCCGCTATTCCGGTTTCGTCCTGTCGGGCGACAACGAACTGCAATCGCTGACCACCGGCGGCACCGGTTCGGGCACGGTGTTCAACAACATCATGAGCTACAACAGCTCCGACGACGGCGTCGAATTCTTCGGCGGCACGGTCAATATGAAAGGGCTGGTCGTGGTCGGTGCGGAGGATGATTCCATCGACACCGACACCGGCGTGAAAGCGCAGCTGCAATATGTCGTGGTCGCCCAGCGCGACGAAGTGGGCGACGGCATTATCGAGGCGGATTCCAACAATGATTTCGTGGACTCCACCCCGCGCCAGAACACGGTGATCTCCAACGCCACCTTTATTCAGCGGCGCACCAACGACCAGGCCATTCGTATTCGCGGCGGCACTGATTATTCGCTGTTCAACACGCTGCTGATCGACGGATCGCAGGGCACGCCATGTTTGCGGATCGATCTGCCCGAAACGGTGCGCGGCGCGAATAACGAATTGGACGATGTCGGCCCGCCGCGCTTCGAATCCGTCAATTTCGATTGCGACACCGGCTTCCGCGACGGCAGCAGCGGTGTAACCGCTGCGCAGGCTCAGGCGATCTTCGACGGCGGCAGCAACAATAACGCGAATTACACGAACTCGCTGACGATGACCTATCTGAACGGCGCGAACGAAGCCGCTCTCACGCCGTTCGACGTGACCGCGATTTCCATGTTCTTCGACGATGCCGATTTCGTCGGCGCGGCGCAGGTGGGCGATACGCGGTTCGAAGGCTGGACCTGCGACAGCGCGGCCATCACGTTCGGCAACAATGTGGGATCGTGCAGCTCGCTGCCGGTCTACTGAACGCAATCGGTTCCGGGGGTCGTCGCAGCCTGAAGCGACGATCCCCGATCTGTATGTCTACAATATTATGAAGGGGTCCATCATGGCCATCGGCAAGCGCCTAGCGGGATTGCTCCTGCTTTCGACAGCAATGACGCTTCCAGCCATGGCAGCGGCGCAGACAGTCGGGGGCGACGAAACCGAAAATACCGATCCGCTCGACCTGCAGTCGCCCGATGGCGTCGGGTCCGATCAGGAGCCGATCGAGGAAGCCGACATCTCGATCCCCGGCGGCGAAATCGTCGTAACCGGTCGCCGCAATCGCGATGTCACCCGCAGCGCATCGCAGGTCGTCACGGTGCTGACGCAGGAAGAGATCGCGCGGACCGGCGAAGGCGATATTGCAGGCGCATTGGGGCGCACCACGGGCCTGTCGGTGCAGGGGCAGGGCTTCGTGTTCGTGCGCGGATTGGGCGATCGCTATTCCCTGGCGCTGCTCAATGGCCTTCCACTGCCTTCGCCCCAACCGTTGAGCCGCGTCGTGCCGCTCGATATTTTTCCGACCAACATCGTCGCATCCTCGCTGGTGCAGAAAACGTATTCAGCGAACTTTCCCGGCGAATTCGGCGGCGGGGTCATTAATCTGACCACCCGGGCCGTGCCGGATGAAGGGTTCTTCAAGGTCAGCGCCGGGATCAGCGGCGATACGCAGACGACGATGTCCACCGGACTCGACCATTTCGGCAGCGACCTCGATTTCCTCGGCTTCGACGATGGCACGCGCGACGCGCCGCCCGCATTGCAGCAATTCTTCGACAGCGGCGCGCGCCTGTCCGATCTGGGCGTCGATCAACAGGCCATCGCGCGTCAGCTTGGCAATCCCAATCTGATCGTCGCGCAGGACATTCAGCGGCTGCCCTTCAATTTCTCCGGCGGGCTGACCGCAGGCGACGCGATCGATTTCGGCGATAGCGGACGGTTCGGCGTGATCGCCACCGCATCCATCAGCAATAAATGGCGCAACCGGTCGATCATCAGCCAAACGGCGGTAAACGCGGATCTCGATCTCGATACCGATTTCCGCGACTTCGTAACCGACAACCGCGTTCTGGTGAACGGCCTGCTCGGCCTGGGGCTGGAGCTGGACGATCACCAGATACGCTGGACCAACCTGTATATTCGCGACACGCTGAAGCAGACGCGCCTGTCGACCGGCACCGATTTTCAGGACGACGACAGCGAATTCCAGCAGGACACCGCCTTTTTCGAACGGCAGCTGATCGACAGCCAGATCGTCGCCGAGCTGGAATTCGCCGATCTCAGTGTCGATCTGCGCGGCGGTTACGCACAGACCGATCGTGAGGCGCCATACGAATACAGCTTCACCTATGTCCGCACCAACAACGCCAACGATCCGCTGGGCAATACTTTCATCAACGTCCTGGACCGGCAGACGGGCAGCGCCTCCGTCGCGTTTTCCGACTTGACGGAAAAGCTGTATTTCGGCGGGATCGACATCGGCTATCCCGTGACCGACTGGCTGCGACTGACCGCGGGCTACGCCTATTCCGACACTGATCGGTTCTCCACCCGCCGCGAATTCCTGTTCAATGCAGGCACCGATTTCGACGATGCAGTGGGCGCATTACGGCCCGATCTTCTTCTGGGCGATGCGGTAATCGATTTCTACGATATCGGCCTCATCGAAACCACGCAGGCCGATCCCGCTTTCGATGCGGGGCTTGAAGTGCATGCGGGATATATCAAGGGTCTGATCGAGCCGGCCTTCGGCGTCAGCATCGATCTGGGCGTGCGATACGAAGATGCGGTGCAGACGGTCGATCCCGTCGAGGTTTTCGCCGTACCGACCAATTCAGGCAGCAACACGTTTCTGGCGAACGATTATTTTCTGCCCGCCGCCACAATTACCTGGGAAGTGGACGATGCGCTGCAATTGCGGGTCGCGGCCTCCAAAACCATCGCCCGCCCCCAGTTTCGCGAGCTGATCTTCCAAACCTATTTCAATCCGGAAACCAACCGTCAGTTCAACGGCAACCCGTTTCTGGTCGATAGCGAGCTCATTAACGCGGAAGCGCGCGCGGAATATTATTTCGGACGCGGCAACCGCATATCGTTGGCCGGGTTCTTCAAAGATATCGAAAAGCCGATCGAAGTGTTCTCCAGTTTTTCCGACAATCAGCAGGTCAGTGGTTTCGCCAATGCGCCCAATGCGACGCTGTATGGCGCGGAACTGGACATACAATATGGCTACGATCTTATCGATCTGGCGGATTCACTGGGAAGCTGGTTCGAAAGCAAGCGCGTGATTGCGGTGGCGAACTACACCTATACCCAATCGGAACTGAAAGTCGGCGATGCGGATATTGCCCGTGTCTTCCCCTTCGCCGATCAGCCTGCGACCAATTTCTTCCGCGACGGCGTACCGTTGACGGGGCAATCCGATCATCTTGCGAATTTGCAATTGGGTATCGAAGATCTCGACAAGTTGCAGCAATTCACTTTCCTGATGTCCTATTCGAGCGAGCGCGTGACCAGCCGCGGTACCGCCGCCCTGCCCGACATTATCGAAAATCCCGGCTTCCGCCTGGATTTCGTCGCACGGCAGGAAATCAATCTGGGCACCCGTCCGTTCGAAGTGAAGTTCGAGGCGCGCAACATTACCGGTCGCGACAATTTTGAATTTCAGACGAATGGCACGAACCGGATCGACATCAACACGTACGAAGTCGGACGCAGCTTCAGCCTGTCCGTCTCGACCGAGTTCTAATCGCAACTCAGCTTTATCACATTTCAATGTGACCGCCGCTTGCGTCAATCACATTCGTGGGCTACTCCGCGCTCATGACCGATACAGCCACCACCGCCGTTCAGGCCAAGCTCCACGCCCTTGTCGATAGCGGAGCGATGACCCGTGCCGGCATCGCCCGTGCCGCCGGCCTGCATGCCAATTCCCTGCGCGATTGTTTGGACGATGGCTGGAACCCCACGGCCGACACGCTCGGCAAACTTACCCGGTTTTTCGAAGCGAACGACGATTCCCCCGTTCTCGCCACGATCGAGGAGATCATCGAGGAAGCGCGCAATGGCCGCATGTTCGTGCTGGTGGATGACGAGGACCGCGAAAACGAAGGCGATCTGGTGATCCCTGCGCAGATGGCCACTCCGGCGGCGATCAATTTCATGGCGACGCACGGCAAGGGGCTGATCTGCCTGTCGATGACCAAGACGCGTTGCGACGAATTGGGCCTGGAATTGATGAGCCAGAACAATCGGACGCGCCACGAAACCGCGTTCACGACGTCGATCGAAGCGCGCGAGGGCGTGACCACCGGTATCAGCGCAGGCGACCGGTCGCGCACCATCGGCGTGGCGACCGATCCCGCCAAAACGCGCGACGATATCGTGACGCCCGGCCATGTCTTTCCGCTGATCGCGCGCGATGGCGGTGTACTTGTGCGGGCCGGCCATACCGAGGCGGCGGTCGATATTTCGCGGCTCGCCGGTCTCAATCCGTCGGGCGTCATCTGCGAGATCATGAACGAAGACGGCACGATGGCGCGGATGGACGATCTGGTCAGCTTCGCGCGGCGACATGAATTGAAGATGGGCACAATCCGCGATCTGATCGCCTATCGCCTGCGCCACGACCATCTGGCGGAGGTGCGCTCCGAAACCCGTTTCACCAGCCGCTTCGGCGGAGAATGGACGGCGATCGCGTTCTACAACCAGGCCACCCGCAGCGAACAGATCGTGCTGCGCAAGGGGCATATCGATCCCGCCAAGCCGACGCTCGTACGGATGCATGCCCTCGACATATTCGACGATATGTTCGGGATGGAGGGGCCATCGGATGGCGTACTACGCACATCGATGGACATTATCGGGCGCGAGGGAGCGGGTCTGATCGTCATCATTCCGCGCGCCACGCCCGCTTTCCTGTCCGATCAGGTAAAGCGCCTGAACGGCGAAAGCGGTGAGCCGATGGATCAATTGCGCGATTACGGCGTCGGGGCGCAGATCCTGAACGAATTGGGCGTGCATGAAATGGAATTGCTGACAAATTCCGACCGGTCGCTTGTCGCGCTGGAAGGCTACGGTGTGACGATCATGGGCAAGCGCCCGATCGCGTGAGGCCGATTGACTAACCCGCCAGCATTTCGCGCAGGGTCCGTTCGCTGCCCCATATAGCGGCGGTGTTTTCCAGATGCAGTCGCCAATGGCGCTCCGCCGCATCGGCATCGCCGGCCGCGATCAGGTCGATCAGCTTATTGATCGATTTGACCCCCATCGTGCGCCATTTGCGGCGTTCCGCATCGTCCGCCGGACTGGATAGCAGGCGCTGCTGATATTGCGCGATCACATCCTCCAGCATTCGCGTGAAGAAATGCAGCGTGCGGTTGCGCCCCACCTCCATCAGCACGCTGTGAAACTGGGCGGAGGCGATCATATAATCGCCCTCCCGCCCGCTATCGTCCAATTCCGCCAAACCATTCGCGGCTTCGCGTAGCCGATCGACGCCGTAGGACGCCGGCGCCTCGGCCAGTTTACGCACGACATGCGGCTCCAGCGCCAACCGCGCGCGATAGATATCGGCGACTTTCACGCCGCTCGCCTGCAGATAATAGCTGGCATAGCGCGACACGCTTTCGACCGTCGGCAGGCTGACCCTCGCGCCCGATCGCGAACCACGCCGCACTTCGATCAGCCGCTCCGCCTCCAAAATGCGGAATGCCTCGCGCAAGGACGGGCGCGAAATGCCGAATTGCTCCATCAATTGCCCTTCGGGCGGCAAGGTGTCCCCTTCGCCCAGTTCGCCCATGATGATCCGGCGACGGATGGAATTGGCGACCAGCTCCGCCGTTTTGGGAACGCGCAAAGTGTCCGCTTCCGCCATGCCGTGCCGTCCCCTGCTTACATGCTCCGCGCGATGACCATTTTCATGATCTCGTTGGACCCACCGAAGATGCGCGCGATGCGGGTGTCGCGATACATGCGGGCGATCGGGTAATCATTGATATAGCCTGCGCCGCCGTGGAATTGCAGACATTTGTCGACCACTTCGCTCTGCAGTTCGGTGACCCAATATTTGGCCATACAGGCGGTCGATACGTCCAGCTTTCCCTCCAGCAGCTTCGCAATGCAATCGTTCACGAACACCCGCGCCGCCGTACCGCGCGCGGCCAGATCGGCCAGCGTGAACTGCGTGTTCTGAAAATCCCAGATCGTCTTGCCGAACGCCTTGCGCTCCTTCGTGTATTCGAGGGTGACTTCCAGCGCGCGTTCGATCCCGGCCATCGCGCCCATCGCGATCACCAGGCGTTCCTGCGGCAATTCGCCCATCAGCTGGTAGAAGCCCTTGCCCTCTTCCCCGCCCAGAATGTTGTCGCCGGGCACGAACACATCGTCGAAGAACAATTCGGACGTATCCTGCGCATCCAGCCCGATCTTGTCCAGTTTCTTGCCCCGCTG
>JBAUIN010000145.1:0-8608 GCA_049682975.1 Pontixanthobacter sp.
CGGATATTCGTATCGCAATTCGTCGAGCGTGAAGTCGCACGCATCGGCCACTTCGCGGGTGGCGCTGATGGCATGCGGCCATTCGGCGAACAGGCGCTGCATGTCGGCCGGACTTTTCAAATGGCGCTCGGCGTTGGCGTCGAGCAGATAGCCTGCTTCCGCGATAGTGGTTTTCTCCCGAATGCAGGTCATGATGTCCTGCAACGGGCGGCATTCGGGTTTGTGGTACTGCACATCGTTGGTGGCGAGAATCGACAGGCCGTTGGTGCGCGCCAGCTTGTTCAGCCGTTCGATCCGCGCGCGGTCGTCGCCACGATAGAGGTAGGCGGCGGCGATATGGCGTAGGCTCGGCAGCTTTTGGGTAAGGCGCGGGAGCTGGCGCGCAAAGGTTTCGACATCATCGCCGGGTAGCGCGATCAACTGCACCTCGTCGCTATGCTCTGCCAGCATATCCAGCGTGAGATGGCATTCGCCCTTCTCCTGCCATTCGCCATCCGCCGTCTGCATCTTGCCTTGCGACAACAGTGTACACAGCCGACCATAGGCAGTGCGGTTTTCGGGGTAGGCCAGGAAAACACATCCCTCGATCAACTCCAATCGGCAGCCGATGACCGGACGGATCTTCGCGCGTTTGGCATTGGCATGAATGCGGACAATTCCAGCCAGACTGTTGAGGTCGGCGATGCCCAGTGCGTCGTAGCCGAGATCATAAGCGGCTTCGACCAGATCGACCGGATCGGATGCGCCCCGCAGGAATGAAAACGCGCTTGCCAGACCCAGCTCCACGAAAGGTGCGCGTGGGTTGGCGAGGATCGGGCCACCGGGGCGCAATTCACGTTTGGGCGGAGTAAGCGGCTGGTCGGGCATAGCCTATCTCACGCGAACAGGCCGTGCATAAACCATTCGGGCGGGCCGCCGCGGCCATCGCCGACCACGCCGCCGCGATAGATCCAGAAGCGGCGACCGGCCTCGTCCTCCACCTTGTAATAATCGCGCAGGCGGGCGGTGGAGCGTTCGCGCCACCATTCGGGGGCGATGCGTTCCGGCCCTTCCACCTTCACCACATCGTGGACCACCCGCCGCCAGCGGAACCGGCGTGGGGGGCCTTCGGGAGTAGCGTAGATTACGGTCACGCGTTCCGGCCGATCGAACAGGCGGATGGGGCGTTCGCGCATCGGGCCATCGCCCGACAATGCCAGTTCCCCCTGCAGGGCCGGACGCCAGCCGACCGACCGTTCCGGCATATGGCTGGCATAGGGCACCGGGCGGCGGACGCGATCCTGCCCGATCCGCGCGCAGAGCCGGTCGATCAGATGGGGCAGGGTGATACCCTCCACCACCTCTTCGTCCAGCCCGCCTTGATGCGCGGCCATATCTTCATGCCACAGCGCCGTAAGCACGAACGCATCGAAGCCGAAATCGGCCTGCAGCGTCTCCAGCCCTTCGGCGAACAGGCGCGCGACATGATCGGGTTCGCGAACGGGGGCGGCGGTTTGGGCGTGAAGCGTCTGTACTTCCCCATCGACGCGAAATGCCTGGAACCGGGCGCGGCGCAACCCCTGCTGATCGGCGAATAATTGCGCGCACAGATCGCGCGCGAGATCGGCCAGCACCGGTTCCAACACGGCGGTATGGCGGATCGGTTCCAGCACGCGGGACCGGGCGCGGTACAATATGCGTTCGGCCAGCGGCGCGACCGGTTCGGTAATATGGCCGAGCGCCTGTTGCAGCCGGTGGAGCGGATTGGCGGCCTTGTCGGCTTTCTTGGTCAGCTGTTTCGCCAGACCCAGCGAGCGGAACCGGCGGGCCAGCGCCAGTGTAGGAATAGCCGTGAGCGCGCCGATGGTCTTGAGGCCCACGCGGCGCAGCAGCAGCGCGGTGTCGGCATCAATCCGCAACGCCTCTATCGGCAGGGGTGCCAGCGCGGCGGTCAGTTCGGTGTCGTGTACCGTCGATCCATGATGCCCAAATCTCGCCAATGCCCATGCCCCGCCGATGGTCGGCGCAATGGCGCTGCGGCTGGTGAAGCCCATCGCGGCATAACGGTCGCGCATATCGGCCAGCATGGCATCTTCTCCATCGAAAAGATGCGCTGTGCCGGTGGTGTCGAGCAGCAGGCCGTCCATACCGTCCACCACGCTCCACGGGCTCCAGCGATGGGCCCGGCGGGTGCAGTCTTCCAGCCAAGCGGCATCGCCTTCGGGGTCGGACGGTTCCGCTATCAGCGCCGGGCAGATGGCGCGCGCATCGGTCAGCCGCTGGCCGTGTTTCGCGCCTGCCTTCTGCGCGGCGGGGCTGACGGCATCGATAATTGTGCCATGCATACCTTCGGACACCAGCACCAGCGGAACGGTTTCATCCGGCCCGCCGAACCTTCTCCTCCACCGGTCCAGCGCCATTTGCGGGAACCAGGTCGAGACGATTCTTCGTTCGGGCCTCCGTTCGAGATGCGGCCGGGTCATAGCTTGCCTCCCACACGTTCGGCTGCATGTCGCGCGCCCGGAACAGGTCGAGCGACCAGACGGGCGATCCCGGAGCCAATGTGTCGTATCGATGCGGCCGGGAAGGGCGGCTTTCCACCCGCCAGCGTCGGCGTGCGCCGCTCAAATCCGCATGGCCGTTTACGCGCATGAGGAATACGGGCACGCCATAGCGTTCCGCCGCCACCGCCAGCCGCCGTGTGGCGGTAAAATCCAACGCGCGCGGGTCGCCGTGCAGTTCCCCGATCACTGCACCCAAAGCGGCGCATTTCAGCCCTTCCGCCATGGCCCACAAGGTTTCGCGGCCATCCTTCGCTGCGACATGAACGATGTTCTGTCGTGGGGATGCACTGGGCTGTGGAGATGCGCCGGGTTGTGTGGATATCGCGGAATTTCGGGGCATTCCGTGCAAAAACACCCGGCCCATATCGCGGATGGACTGCCGATCCTGCACCCATAGCAGCGGCCCCGAATTTTCGGCGGCGATCTGCGACAACATGAAGCCGACTGCGGCAGCGTCCCCCGCCGCGGCGAACACTTCCTGCAAAGTCGGCGCCATCGCCAATTCTGCATCTATCGGAACAGACGATGCCAATTGCTGAGCAGAGGGCGCAGAGGATGCATGGGGGGAGGAAAACGAACACGAAATATCGACCATAGAGAATCACCTGTTCCCTTTATGTTCCATATTTCAGAAGGTCGCAATCATCCTTTTTATATTGCCGATCGAATAGTGGGGCGGAACGAATTGCCGAAATGTAGTGCCGAACGAATCCGATTGCGGCTCGATCTCTTTTATGCGGCAGAAGCCCGCTGGACGGATACCGTATCGGCCAATGGTGCCAGCGAACGCAGTAGCCGGTGAACCGCATCGCTTTTGACAAGCCACTGCGCCTGCATTTCGGCGCGATCGTAATCGTCGGCTTTCAAGGCGCTAACCGTTTCGACTAGAACGCGTTCCTGATGGCTGAGATCGGTATCGCCTACATCGTTCAGCCGCATTTGCGCCCGTGCGGAAGAACGCAATATCGCCGCCGCTCTCTCGAGCGCCCATAAGGCAACCCGGCCCCGGGCACGCCCACCGAAAGACATTGCATCGGCGGCACTCGCGGCGCTCGTACCGGTCCAGCATTTGCGGAATTGATCGATCACACCATTCTCCAAGCAGCAAGCTTGTTGAGAGTGATAATCAATAACAGCTACACGTCAAGGCCCAACGCAAAAAGGGCGGCATTGCTGCCGCCCGTTGGTGCCGACAATCTGTCGGCCTATAACAATACCGATCAGGCTGCCTTGCGCTCACCATCGGCCGCGACGAATTCGCCACACCAATCGTCACGCGCCACTGTAGGCCAATGCGCTTTTTTGTCGCCTTCCGCGGGGGAGGGGGCATAGCGGCGGCATTCGGTCTGCTGGCTCTGGAAGAATTTGCAATTGCTACAGGTCATGGGATGCTCCGTATCTTTCTAAGTGTCTACCCAATCCTTATCGCAACCACGCGAAGAAAAGTCAAGAAAAACAGCGGCTTAGTATTGATAGTCATTAGCAATTGGTTCTTGCGAACGGATAGCGACACAAATATCATCGAATAAACAAACAGATGCTTTCCATCCGATCAATCACGGGGCGACGCCAACCGCAAAACTTTCTTCAAAAATATACGAATGTTTCGTATTTGCCATGTTCTCCAAGCTGATTTCGAGATTGCGAACGACTAGCATTTTCAGCAATATTTGCGTTCCCGGCCTATATAACAGGCTTAAATCCGTGCACTTCCCTGAACGTGTGTCGCCTAACCGATGCGGTTGCTGACAACTAGATGGATTGCATCGCAAAGACCCTCGTCATCGAACGGTTTTTCCAACCAATAGGTAATAAGCTAAACTGCACCCTTCAGCATTTTCGACATGGTCTGATCGGTAATACCATAGCGACACTACCGCCCGTCCCGTAAAACTCCAGCGAATCCCCCGCTATCAGTATACCGGCGATCTCAGCCAGCGCTGGGGTGCCGACTGACAAAAGATCAGCTGCCCATGTTCGAGCATGGCGATCACGCAGCGTACCGCTGTCGTCGCCTGGCCGTGGTTCGGTGTTCATCATCTGAACGGTGCAGTTTCATTCGCCGAAAAAGTTTCAGCAATAGCGTCTGCCGCCGGTATTAAAGCGAATTTTCCAGCCAACTACCACAATTCACTGAGACGATTTTAAGCATCTCGTCCGAACTCGCCTCCGGTCTTCGCAGATGAAGTAAGTCTCTAGCGTTAGTTTCCGGAAATGTCTGCCAACTCCTTAGTGTCGGCGGTGTGGTGCCCTTCGGCCGATGCTCCGTTGGCGACCGACGAAACCGGCATTGCTATCGGCAGCGCACGTACCGTTCCTTCCGGCAAACAACCCAGGCGTATCCGTCCATCCGCTTGCCGGCATACGCTACCTAAAGGTGCAGGTACGATAGGGCGCGGTTCGTCTACCGATCCGCTGGACACGGTCATGACCGTCGCGATGACGTTGGGAAGCCAATCGAACATTGCATTGTCTCCTTCATGGGGTCTCCTTCAGGGGCACCCTGTCTTATGAGAACGAAAGCAGGTAAATCACTGGTCCGAATTAAAAGGTTAAAATTTAGTTAACAAGCCCTTGCTTTCTGGCTGCAAAGAGGATTATCCAAGTATCCCTTGATGAGGGACTCCAAAGGGTAAGGGAAATTTTATGAAAAAATCTATCGGGATTGCACTGGTATTGGGTGCAGGCATGGTATCCACCAATGCCTCCGCCGCGAAACTTGTCGCAGGCGAGCACGCACGTGCCAACATGACGTACACCACCATCGATCAGGTGGAATCCAGCCGGACGAGCGAATATAGCGGCGTCGGCTCGATTTTCATTTCGACGCGGTCCACAGCGACCACCGGGTTCGGCGGTATCTGTACTGCGTCCCTGATCGGAAGCGGGAGCGTGCTGACCGCAGCCCATTGCCTCGAAACGGATGCTAACGATCCGATCACGAATATCCGCCTGTTCCTGCCCTCGCTCGGCGATCGCAGCGGTGCGCGCGAAGTGTTCACGGTGAGCGAATTCGCCATTCACCCCGATTATGCCGAAACCGGCCTTGTCGGCGGCAACGATATCGCAGGCCTGAAAATTACTGGCGATACTAGCGCGTATGACAAGTACGAGCTGTATCTCGGTAATCCATTGCAGCAGTTCACTGCTGTCGGCACCGGCACGATCGGCGGACCCGCCGGCACCGGGATCGGTATTGCCGGTCAGGATTACCGGAAGCGCGAAGGCAATAACGTTTACGAACTTTTCGGCGATCAGCTGTTTTCCGATGTTGGTTCCGGCGTCGTTCTGTATGACTTCGACGACGGTACCGCTGAACACGACGTATTCGGCCGCAACCTTGGCCTGAACGGATTGGGTGTCGAGAACGAAGCGGCGGCATCGCCCGGCGATTCGGGCGGTCCTTCTTTCATCAACGGCCAGATTGCCGCGGTGACATCCTTCGGCATCACCGGCGGTATCTTTCAGGGATATTGTGGTGATGATTCGACCGATCCATTCAACCGTGCGGGCTTAACGACACGTACCGCATTGAATCAGTGTACCAATTCTTCGGTCGGCGAAATCGGCGGTAATACGCTGGTATCTGCGAATATCGATTTCGTTCAGGGCTTCCTGGATGGAACGGTCGAAACCATGGCACCTGTGCCGGAGCCATCGACTTGGTTGATGATGCTGGCCGGTTTCGCCTTTGTCGGCGGTTCCATGCGTCGCCGTCCGAAAACGGTAAAGCCGGTGATGGCGTGATTGCGATTGGATAATCCAGTCGGCGGATAATTTCTGATTATCGAACATCGAAAGGCCCGAAGTCGCGATACTTCGGGCCTTTCTTGTTGCAATATACCGGTGCATCATCGGAAGCGACCGACAGTGGCGATTGTTAAGTTGAGGTGATTGTTAGAGTTTCTGCCGGAATAATCGCGCCTCGAAATGGGAATTCCATCGACTGCGGGTTTCGTGAAACACTTCAGAACCTCTTATTATCTTCGTGTAGATCGAAGCATTCGTCCGGCTCGTCCAATGGGTATCGGCAAAATGGCTGACCCCGTCAGTCCTGAAACGCAGATCGCAATTTTTCGACCGCGCTGGTTTTAAGCTGATGAATGCGCGGGACGCTGACCTCCAGAATCGCGGCGATTTCGGTTAAATTGAGCTCGTTCACGAAATACAATTGCAGAACCTGTTGCAGCCGTTCGGGCAATCGGTCGATCTCATGTGCCAACCGGTCGCTATCCTCGGCCGCACATATCTGTGCCAGCGCATCGGGTTCCGGTGCTGCGAAGGCGGACATCTGGTCGTTATAGGTCGCATCGATCGATCCTAATTCGATCTGTTCCTGTTCCAATGCGACCACATCGGCGACGGTCATATCGATCAGCGCGGCGAGTTCGTCCAAGGTAGGGTCGCGGCCATGCGTGCGGTTGAACGTCGCTTTTGCCTCTGCATGTTGCGCCAATCGCTTTATGGTTCCGCGCGAGACCGGTGCCATCTTCCGTAGAACGTCGTACATCGCGCCCCGCACGCGCATTTTCGCATAGGCGGCGAAACCGTCTTCGGTCGGGCCGTCATGTCGCCTGGCGCATTCGGTCAAGGCCATCAGCCCGACCTGCACCAGATCGTCGACCTCCAATCCATCGCGGCCTGCGCCATATATGTGCCAGGCGGCCTTGTGGACCAGCGGCAGGAACCGACGTATCCGATCCTCGACGATGTGCCGGTCGCCATATGCGGCGCGGGCGAAACCAAGCGATGGGGAGTGGCCCTGTTTCATGCAGCGATACTCTCAGGTTCGGATGTGTCGATGGGTTGAGACGGGTTCGCCGCTCCGATGACGGCGCGGACCTCGACGGGCTGGCTCGCGGGCAATTCGGCAATCGACAGCACCAGGCAGCCGGGTGCCCGCTGCTTCAACAGACGCGCAATCGTGCGGCGAATGGGTGGCTGTACGATCAATGCGGGTGGTGTCGCACTCGCCGCAATCAGTTCCGCGACCTGCGCGCCGATATCGGCCGCCAGATCGGGATCGATCAGCGGCTGTCCGCTGACCGGATCGCGCATTCCCTGAAGGATCGTGCTTTCAAGCTGCGCATCCAGGGTTATGACAGACAGCGTTGCATGTGGCGGGCAGATGGTGCCGACGATGCGGTCGCCCAGATCGACACGAATACGGTCGATGACCGCATCGAAATCCTGCGTTTGCTGCAATGCGTTGGCGAGGCTGGCGAAAAGCGGCAAAGGATGGGTCAGCGTGATCCCGTCGGCCAGCAACGCCTTCAACAATCGGGTGAGCGCGGCCAGCGTCAGCGGTTCGGGATGCACCGCCTCGACCAGACCGGGCATCCGTTCTTTGAGCGCATCCAGCACGCCGCGAACTTCCTCGACACCCAAAAGCAATTCGGTACGCGCGATCAACAATTGATTGAGATGGGTGGCGATGATCGTGGCGGGATCGACCGTCAGAAAACCTTCGGCATTGGCATCGTCGCGCGCGCCGGGGTCGATCCACAGGGCCGGACATCCGAAGCTGGGATCCTGTGTCGCGATACCGGCCAGCATATGATGCGCGCCGACTTCGCCCGTATCGATGGCAAGTATTTTACCAGCCTGCATCGCGGCCGCGCCGATGGGTACCCCGCCCAACAGAATACGATAATCGTGAGGTGCGAGATCCAGCGAATCACGAACACGGAATTGCGGCACGATAAAACCGCATTCCTGCGACAATTGTTTGCGCACACCGGTGATGCGGGTGACCAGCGGTGCACCGCGCGCTTCGTCGACCAGGTGGACCAGACCGTATCCCAATTCGATCGTGACGAGGGTCAGGTCGCTCACATCCTCGATCGCGATGGCTTCGGGTGATGGCTTCTCTTCGACCGTGTCGGGGGCAATGGCGCGGCCCGCGCGTTTCTTCAACATCCAGGCTAGCCAGAACACCACGGCAGCGGCGGGCAGAAATACGCTTTGCGGCATAGCCGGGATCATCCCCAGCGCGGCAAGCACCACGCCGACCGGCAGCCAGCTGCGGGGATCGGCGAATTGCCCGCCAATATGGCCCGCCAGAT
>JBAUIN010000146.1:0-3605 GCA_049682975.1 Pontixanthobacter sp.
AGGCGGCGCAGGGCAGGACGCGTTTCTTGTCCTTCAGATACGCTTCGGCCATCTGGATTGCGCTGGTTGCGGGCGCGTAGAAGGCGCTGCCATTGCCGAGCAGTTTGACGATCTCACCGCCGCCGCCTCGGGTGCGTTTGACGATGGCGTCCATCTTTTCCTGCGTCGACCAGCCCATTTTGATAAGGTCCGGCACGGGGATACCCGCCACCGTGGAGTATTCTAGGATCGGCACCATCGTATCGCCGTGGCCACCCAGAACGAACGCGGTGACGTCTTCCATCGACACGTCGAATTCATCGGCCAGGAAGTGCCGGAACCGCGCGCTGTCCAAAACGCCAGCCATGCCGACGACCTTGTTATGCGGCAAGCGGGAAAACTCGCGCAAGGCCCAGACCATCGCATCCAGCGGGTTGGTGATGCAGATCACGAAAGCATCGGGGCAATTCGCCTTAATACCTTCACCGACCGCTTTCATGACCTTGAGGTTGATGCCCAACAGATCGTCGCGGCTCATCCCGTCTTTGCGCGGAACGCCGGCGGTTACGATCACGACATCGCTATCGGCAATATCCTTGTAATCGCTCGTGCCTTTCAATGTCGCGTCGAAACCCTCGACCGGCCCGGCCTGACTTAAATCCAGTGCCTTACCTGCGGGCATGCCTTCGGCGATATCGAACAGGACGACGTCGCCCATTTCCTTCATCGCGGCGAGATGCGCCAGCGTGCCGCCGATCATACCGGCGCCGACGAGTGCGATTTTATTGCGGCCACGCGAATTCGCGGGGTTTTGAGCCATGCGATGAATGTCCTTCCCTTGGGGCGGTGTGTTGCAATATCCGGTCCGAACGAATTCGGCACACGGTCTGTTCCGCCAATCTTATGTTCTGGCCCGATAACAGACCGAAACGGATCGATGATCGAAGCAAGGAATTAGGCCGGGCGGGTGTTCATTGCAACCGCAATCCCGACGTCTAAAGAACTATCTTTGCAAACAGTTCGCATTAGCTTTTGCGGCGGCTTTATGGAACTTGCGGTTCCGCGCGCGCTACCGCACGCTATCCTACGGCGCGCTGTTTATGCGATAAGGGCGAACCCACCGCGGCACGGTCGTCGTCCTCTTTCGTAAGGAGCATCGCCGCCATATAGTCGGGCACGGCACGGCTGAAATAATATCCCTGACCCAATGTGCATCCAGCCGCGCGGACTGTTTGAACCTGTTCCACCGTCTCCAGCCCTTCAGCGACGATATCCATTTCCAGTTTCGATCCCAGTTCCGCCACGGCGTGGATGATCGCATCCGTCTTGCGCCCCACCTTCGGGCCGGACACGAAGCTGCGATCCACCTTGATCTTGCTGAAGGGGTAACGTTGGATATAGCCGAGAGAGGAATAGCCGGTACCGAAATCGTCGAGCGCGAATCTCACGCCGATGGCGGACAGTTCCTCGACAAAGGTTTCGGTCGCGGAATTGTCGTCCACGAACAGGCTTTCGGTGACTTCCAATTCCAACCGCGATGGTTCCAGTCCGGCTTCGCGCAAGGCGTTGACGATGCCCAATGCGGCGCCGGGTGCCTTGATTTGCAGGGGCGATAGGTTGACGGCGATCGTCACATCGTCGGGCCATTGCGCCGCCGCCTTTGCCGCCTGCGCCGTAATCCAGTTGCCCAATGTAATGATGACCCCGGTCTCTTCCGCCACCGGGATGAACTCCTGCGGGCTCAATTCACCCTTTATCGGATGGAACCAGCGAACCAGCGCCTCGAACGTGCGGATGCGGCCGGTTTCCAAATCCACGATCGGCTGGAAATAGATCGACAGTTCATCCTTCTGAATGGCCGCGCGCAATTCCGCCTCGATTTCGCGGCGACGGGCGAGATCGCGGCTCATGGTTGCATCATAGAAACAGCTTTGCTTCCGCCCGTTTGCCTTGGCGTGATACAAAGCGAGGTCAGCGTTCTGCATCAGCGTGTCCGCATCGGTGCCGTCTTCGGGCAGTAGCGCAATGCCGATGGATGCGTTTACTTCCAGCCGTTCGGTATCGACGCGCATCGGGCGCATGATCTGCTGGTGGAGTTCGCTGGCCAACCGTTCGCTATCCTTACGATCCTGCACGGTGCAAAACATGATGAACTCATCGCCGCCGAAGCGGGAAATCGCCGCGTTTTCCGGCGCAACTTCGCGCAATCGGTCGGCTACTTCGCGTAAGACCCGGTCGCCCACGGGGTGGCCGAGCAAATCGTTCACTTCCTTGAACCGGTCGAGATCGAGCCAGAACAGGGCGAGCATTTCGCCCTCCGCCACTTCCGTCATCCGTTCGGCCAGATCGTGATTGTGCCCGGCGCGATTGGCCAGATTGGTCACGACATCGGTGCGTGCGAGACGGCGCATGCGTTCCGCCAGCCGGGCGCTGGTTTCCGCCGAACCGATGGAATCGCGCAGTACCTTGAATACGTTGAAGGTGATCGATGCCATTGCCGGGATCAGCAACAGGATCGTCGCCGCAAGCGCGTAATAGGGCAACGTGCCGATAGTGAGGCAGGCGATCAGCACAGGTGCCGTCGCCATCGTCAACTGGTTGAGCGCGATGGCCGGGCGCCCTGCGTTGCGGGCGCAGATGCTGATGCCGTATCCCACCGTATTGGCGACCATCAGTACCTGCAATTCCGGTGCAACCTGAAGGACGAGCGTCATGGCCGCGATCGTACCGAAGACGAGCGCGTAGCTATAGGCGCCGACCTTGTAGAACAGCTCCAACTGGCGCACCGATCTGCGCCCTTCCGTGGGAGCGAGGCTGACCGCCGCGGATACCCGGCAAACGACGATAATGGTCAGAAGCAGACTCGCCCAGATGATCAATGGATGACCGCTGACCAAGGCAGTCACGCTGGAGGACAGGACACCGGTGGTGGCCCCGATCGCGAGACTGGCGGGTTGCGAATACAAGGTACCGATCAGTGTGCGTTGTACCCTTTCGGACAGGGTATCCCGATGGCGTGCGCGCAACAGGTTCCTGCAGGATTTTGCAAAAGACATGACCCGCGACATAACGCCATTCTGTAGGGCGCAGACGCTACCGAATGGTTAATGCGAGCTTATCGGGATTTGTACGTAACCCGGGGGGCGCGCTTCTCTAGATAAGCGGCACTGCGCTGCCACATTGCCGCTCTGCCCGGCAGGCCAGCCGATAATCGAGCGTGCGGCAAATGCCGAGCCACCATAGATATTGTTGCCGTTCGGCATTTTTATAAGCGGCTTCGGCCTTGCCACGAGCATGTTCCGCCGCGCGGAGGCCGTGTCGTGCGAACAGCTGTAAGGCCGCAGATAGCAACGCGCCGTCACCATCGTCGCAATAATTGTCGTTCGCGCCGATCCGGTTTCGCCGGACGGTGAAAGCGCGACACAGCGGCGACGCGGTGGACGACCGCGCATAGGCGAAGCGGACGGACATATTGGCGACCTTTGTTCTATGGTTCGTGCAGACGCGCAAGCGACCCTCGCTCGATGTCATCCGGCGGTATAGGGTGAAGCGGATAAACATTCGTTCGCAGTTACGGTTGCGCATCCGTTAATTCGGTCTCTCGCCCGAGCCCCCAGAGTGTCCCA
>JBAUIN010000147.1:0-20636 GCA_049682975.1 Pontixanthobacter sp.
CCAGCACCTCCTGCGCCAGCACCATCGCCGCATCCCACCCGGCGGCAAAGTCCGGCTCCGCCTTGCGCCAGCGATAGGCCGTCATGGCGGACATCCCCACCCGCCGACACGCAGCGCGCACGTTTCCATTTCGCGAAAGAGCTTCGAGGAATCGGGGTTTGCGGTTGTTGCGAGGGGTGGAATTCGCGGCGCGAGACGCTTCGTCATTCATCGTACTGCTCCATGTTCAGGCGGAAAAGGAGCATGACGATCTAAAGAGATGTAAGCTTGTAGGAAAACGGAATGACTGCTTATGGGGTAAAGAGCGGACTTTCAGGCGGTTCGGTCAACTGACCGAGTTTGGGCCGATAGTGGGTAGTCGGCTTTTGGGTTCGCCAATGCCCAAAGCTGCCCTTCATCTATCGACCCCGAAGTCGCCACTGTAGACGTATTTGCGATAGGGCGAAGCAAACAGCAGTCAGACCCCGATCCTTTTCTCGAAAGAGACTTTCGCACGCTCGCGCGCATCCTCAATGAGCCGCTTGCATTGCTCCCAAGAGGCTGTGCCCGGATTGAGGATCGCGACCCAGCCCATCCAGCCATAGACCGGATGCGGAGTGAGCCTGTTCAGTTCGGTGAAGTCCCATGGGCCTGTGATCACCTTGCCTTTGGCCGGGCTTGCAGGCCTTGCACCAAATAGATCGGCAAAGGTCTTCACACTCACACCGATGTTGAGGCGCCACACCCCTGCGCGATCGAGATGCGAGCCCTTGTCCCCGGCCCCATCCCGATCCTTGACCGTTGCGAGATACGTTCCGCGGGCAAACCTTTGGCCAGGGTTGTAGAAAAAGGATGTTTCGCCCCAAGCTTCGACAACATTGACGCCTTCAAGCGACGCCAGATGCTCGATGGCGGTGCGCATCTGAACTTCACTCATTGGTCTCCGCTTCTCCGGCCCCATCCGCCGCGACCCGATGAAGATAGTCGCGCAACGTCTTGCCCGGTTCGGGTGTTAACATTTCACCGGTAGTCTCGCAGAGTTCGAGTCGATCGATGCGGAACACGCGAAAATCTCCGCGCAGCTCACACCATGCGGAAAAGGTCCAGACCCGCCCCCAGTATTCGGTTTGCAGCGGGCGCACCGTCCCGTGCCGAAATCTCGCCGTTCAGCGCCAGATAGGCGATGCGCAGCTTGTGACCCGATCTTATGGCCCGGCGGATAATCGGCAGGAAGGTAAAGCCCCGACGCTCGATCACGGGCTGATAGACGCCAAAACCCCAGTCCGACGGGATGCGACGGCGCAAATTCGCGTGGCGTTCGACTTTTGCCAGCAACGATATGGCACCCCCCGTCAACTCCTCATCGCTTGTTTTGCGAACGATCTCCAATCCCAGCTTCAGAGCTTCGAGTTCCTGGCTGGTCAAAGCCATGGGCGGAAGGAAGACGGGTTCACGAAGGATATAGCCAAGGCCGCGCTCGCCTTCGATCGCTACCCCGGATGCGATGAGCGCCCCGACATCGCGGTAAATTGTGCGATCCGATACGCAGAGTGCCTCGGCAATATCGCAGGCCCTGTGCAAACGCCCATCGCGCACAATCTCGATGATTTCACCAAGGCGTTCGGAGCGGCGCATCGCCCTCGCTAGGCGGTCACTGTGAGCGCCGCATGACGCATGGTCACAGACGCTGGTTTTATTGCGCTCATGAATGGTCCGGCTTCTGGCGCCTGCTCCAACTTTGCTGCGGCAGCTTCGGCATCTTCCATTGACGCCCACGTGACATGGTCGATCCATTCACCGTCGGCGGCGCAAGACAGAGCGCGAGCGATGAAGCCGGGTTGCCGGGAAATCCATGTGTTCAGGTCTTCAGCGATCCTTGCGAACCCTAAAGGGTCGGTTCCGTCGATGAGACGGAAGGTAACACATTCGATGACTTGCTGGCTCATGCTTGTCTCCATTTAGCATGGGCTCTTGATATGCAAAGGGTCCTGACAATTTCTGTCAGTAGAATTCGGAGCGGATCATTTTGGACCCCGGTGTTGGCCTCGCAATTGGTTCTCAAGTGGTCGCGCGGCAGAATGACCTAAACCCGCCATTCGCCTTCCCACCCCATAATCAGCCATTCGTCGGCTGCGGGCAGCACCCAAAGGCGGACAGGCTGCTATTGCGGCCTGCGTGTTGAAACCGGACGGTTAGCTAATGATCCCGAACCGGTCACTGGCGGATCCGCTTCAGCGCTACATCGAGTGCGGTCTCTGCGGGGACCGAAACATCCGGTGAGACCCCTTTACCCTCCCAATCCCACCCGGTGTCGGGATCGAACGTCCGCCCTACGGGCACCAAAGCGGTCAAATGGTTCCCAACTGGTGCGAGCGCGACGTAGTGCCCGGCACCTCTGGTTGTTTCCCCTATAAGCGTTGCCCGTTTCGTCCGTTTGAGAGCTAATGCAAGATGCTCACCCGCCGATGCCGTTTCTGACGAAGTAAGGTAGTAAAGGGGAACATCCCTAAGCCGGATTTCGTCCAAAGCCGGTTCGACGATGTGGTCGCGGGTGATGAAGCCATCCTTTCCTGCTGTGCGGACCAATGTCGGACCGTCAGGGAACGGGCTTTCTGCATCCCCTGCCGCCCTGGTTTCCAACCGGGCCAATACCGTTGTTCCGCTGAAGAAAAGCGGTAGCATGGCATCCATGACTTCGATGCCGCCACCCGGCAGCGAACGCGCATCTATGATTACCGCTTTTGTCATGCCGGCGTTCTCGACAAGAAAGGCGCGCGCTGCAGGTGCAGTTCTCGGGTCGTGCGGGAATGCCGTAAAGCGCAGATAGGCCGTATTACCGATCATTCGCATTTCTTCGATGCCTTCGGGCAAACCCCCGGTTTGAGGCCCATCAACCTCCGGCGCATGTTCGAAGACTTCGTTTGGAAGAAGGCGTAAATGTGCATCCGGATGGACCGCCTGCAGGTCAGCCTTAACCTTCTCCGCGAAGACCCTTGGATTAACAAGTCGATCGTAGCTGCCTTGCCGTAGAAGGTTCCGCAACGATGTTGCATAATCAACGCCTCTTGCCGGGTCCAAATACAACTCGGACAAAGCTTCAGCCAGTCGTTCGACTGTTCTGCGCTGCTCGCTTTCATCCAACACAGAAGGGTTGGGACGATCGCTTTGCGGAATGGGGCTTTGAACCGGCGCGCAAGAGACCAACAAAAAGGGCAAGAGGCGGGACAAACAATTCATTTCGAACCTCCGGATCTACTGATGAGCTGTGCACCAACCTACGTCCGCTTCCCATCCCTAATCAGACATTCGCTCGCTACCGGGCAGCGCCCAGAAGCAGACAGGCTTCTATGCGGGGCGCTGTGCTGAAACCGGACTGGCAGGTAACGACCCTAATTTCAGTCATTGGGTGAACTGTTGTCATCGTCCAAAAGCAGACCTGTTCGGCCCTCCATCTGGACGGATCGGTTACGGCATGAGGACAGTATCGGTACTTACCAAGTCGATATCATGCATCTGATGAAGGTAAGCTTCGTAGTAGGGTTTATGCGAAGCACCGACCGTCACAAGGACGCGAGCGCCAGGACGTCCTTCGGCGGCTTCGACAACATTGGCAGCCATACGCAGACCGCGGGCTTGCCACCACGCAGCGTAGGCTTGTCCGAAGGCTTCCTCGCCGGGGTCCTGCAACGCTCGTACAAAATCGCCGCGTATATTCTCGCGCTGCGTTTCCGGTGCGTTCATAAAACGATAAAAGGCGAGAAGGCGCGCCGGGTCATCAATCCCCTGTTCCATCTCGGCATACCGTTCATTTAAGTCACCATCGAAACTGTCCCAGATCGGACGCATGTGGGTCCACAGCGCATCGCCCCTACGCGCCACGATATCGTCAGCGCTACGGTCGTCAGCAGCGATCACCCGTTCGTGACCGAGCCGGGCAGCCAGCGCAGCTGCGATAACTACGTTCTCGCTGAACCGAGAGGCCCGCGTTTCGATGGCTTCAAGCAGCTCTTGCGAAATTACAGCATCTGTGCGGCGCTCATTTTCTTGCAATCGAAACCATTGAACGAGAGCGGAGTTCGGTTCTCCAGCTGCATAAAACAGCGCCGCAAGCCTGCGACGGTCATCTGCTGATGGCTCGATCGGCCACGTGCCGAGCGCTTCGGCGATAAGGCGCTCGGCTTCCGGCCCAGTAACACCGAGCGCGGTGCGAGCAGGTTCGGGATTGACGCAGTAGTTGGCTGCGACACCGGGATAACTCGCCTCATAAAGTCGAAGCATCTCGCAAACCTGTCCCGACGTGGCTTCAATTGCGATGATATCAGGCGCGAACGCTTCTAGTCGTTGCAGCAGCGGTTCGAGATGGCTCGCATCGATTTCGTCGCGGTACTTGCCGAGGTGGGCTGTGCCGAGCACCATCACCTGTACAGGTTCCTGTTCTAACGGCGCGCTCAGACCGCTAAAGTCTTGGGCTGGAACCTGTGCCGTAGCTTGCGTGGATATAAGGCACGTCAGAACGGTCGCTAAGATACGGAACATATGGACTCCTGTGATTGCGTTCAGCATTGCGTGTAACACAGAGCGTGAATTGTCGCAGCCGGCCGCTCAACGTCTGGCAAAATCAACACCAGACAGTCAGCTTTCCACCCAATTTGAAGTCATCCCCGGCCAACCGCCGCGTCACTGAAACCTGCCGGGCAGCTTCAGCCGATTTTTCGGCGAAGCCAAATTTTGCAAACCGACCCCGAGGCGGACCTGGCAAGAGGCATTTTTGGGTCTAACCCGACGAGCATTTCGGGTGTGAATGAAGAACGCCCCCTTTGATGACGCCGGCCTGTTCTGATAGCTGCCGAAGCGCTCGACTTTCATGGTCGCTGATCTCGGCAGCCAGGTCTACTGGATTGTCAGCGGACACTACGGCCACTACTTGTTTTTCAGCAAGGCAATCAACAATAAAGCGACATCTGGCGACGTGGAAGCGGGACGTGATGATGAAGTAGTCGTCAATGCCCCGCGCCTTTGTAAAGGCCACAATAAGATCAATATCCTCGACAGTATTTGAGCTGAGTAGGTCGCTGGCTTCCGCCCGGTCGATTATTGCTCCAGCGGCTTCAAGATACCGATAGATCAGCTCGCGATGAGGGGTATCCGTAGAATTGAAATGGGATCCGAAGCCGCCCGTCGCCAACAATACGAGGCATTTGTCGTTTTGCTGTTGCTCAAGAGCAGCCTCAATGCGGCGCAGCGAGATGGAAGATAGTGTCCCGTCCGTGCCGTTCGGCGCACCGAGAATAAAGGCGAACTTGACCGTTGGAGGGAAGTTATCATGCAAAGACATGGCAGTTATCCCTGCGCCGACCCAATTATCTGAGGTTCGCGGACGTAGCCAAATTCGCTTTCTCCTGACCAAGAGCGTCCATCAGGATACCGCAGCTCAATGCCGATCAAATCCGTTTCATGAGCAAGTCGCATGTTGACGCCTAGCATCGTATCCCCGAATTTCTCGATCGTCGCTTGAGTCAGTTCGAAATGCGTGGTCGTGCCGCAATTTGAGCAAAAGCGTATCGCCACCCCTGCCTGCGCCTTATCCTCACGACGATAGGTTGCCGTTTCCCCGATTACTTGGACTTCATTTGGCTCAAAATAGCCCCAGATCGCACCAGCCTTTTGGCAAAGGGAACAATTGCATTCGTTGATGAACTCTGGGCGCTTTGCAGTATGAACCTGCACACGGCCGCAATGACAGGAAAGCTTGAGCATGATTGAGTCCTTAGCGTAGGACCCGTCTCATTGACAGAATGATGTCCGATACTTCCATCAATCATCACGATACCGGACGTTCTGGAATCCACCCCAATTCTGGTCATAGCTATGATTTTCGGACGACCCTGAAACCTGCCATCCGTCAGCACCGCATCGGGGCCGATAGCGGACCGTCCGCTCTTGGCCTCACATTCGGCAATATAGACATCCACGGGCCCATAAGTCGGTGCGAGGCGTTACCATTACATGACCATGCACCACACGCGCATGGGGCGCGGAAAACCCCTTCTCCTTGTCCACGGACTGGGGGCAACCTGCGGCTCGTGGGACACGATCTCGCCTGCGCTTTCCCAAGCCAGGGAGGTAATCGCCGTGGACCTGCCTGGCCACGGACAGACACCCAAAGAGACCGATAGCGGCACGTTCGACGGACTTGCGCGCAGTCTGGACAGCTGGCTCCGCACCGAAAATCTCATCGGGGTCGATATGGTGGGTAGCTCGTTGGGCGCTCGCCTGGTGCTTGAGATGGCGCGGCGCGGCCAATCGGGTGCGGTCGTCGCACTGGACCCGGGCGGATTCTGGCATGGGTGGGAGAGGACGTTCTTCAAAGCCACCATAACGCCATCGATTGCCCTGGTTCGCGCGCTGCGACCGGCGCTTTCTGCCATCACCGGAAATGTCGCAGGGCGAACAACGCTGATGGCCCAGCTCTCAGCGAGGCCTTGGGCGCTCGACCCCGCATTCGTCGCGCGCGAGCTGAAATCATTGGCTGATACGCGCACCGTCAATTCGCTTGTGAAGGACCTCGCCAACGGTGCAATGCAAAAGGGCCCCGCAAACACGGCTGCGCCGGTCGTCATCGGCTGGGGACGCAAGGATCGGCTGTGCCTACCGCGGCAGGCGGATCGCGCGATGAAAGCCTTCCCCGAAGCGACGCTGCACTGGTTCGAGCGTAGCGGACACTTCCCGATGTGGGATCAGCCAGAGGAAACGGTCCGCGTGATTCTGGATGCAACGAGCATCTCGCAATCGAAATAATACTGCAACTGAGCGGTTAGCAAAGGGGCTAATCCCACTGTAAGGTCGTCTATTGGGCCGGTAGCGGACAGGCAGCTATTGGCGTTCGAGCCGCGAAAATGCGACAATCGAAATAGGCTCTGGATTTGCCCGATCGCAAATTTCCGATAGTGATGCCAGCCGGGGCTTAGGGTTCGCCTATCATTCGTCAACCGCGCTTGCGGGCTATCAGGTCGATCAGCGCCGACTTGCCCGAATGGCCGGTCCCCTCCTCGATTTCCGCATCATAGGCATCGAGCAGTTCGATCTCCCACGTCGAGAAGGCGCGGCGCAAACCGTCCTCCGTATATAGGTTCTCGATATTGGGCGGACCGCCTGTTCCATAGGCCAGCTGTTCTTCGCGATAGCCTTCGAGCAGTAGCAGGCCACCCCGCTTTAGCGAACGATGGATGCCATCGAAGGTGACCTTACGCAGTCCGGGACCGGCAAACTGGATGAAGATGCCGACGACAGCATCGAAAGCTTCCGCTGGCCATTCCCATTCAACCAAATTTACCTGCCGATAGTCGACTTCGACCCCGCGCCGCTTTGCGAGAGCTCGCGCTTTATCGAGCGCCCTTTGCGAAACATCGGTAGCTACTACGCGATGTCCATGCTGGGCCAGGAACACGCTGTTTCGCCCTTCGCCATCGGCGATCGCCAGGACTTTCGACCCGGGAGCCAAGCGATGCACCTCGCGTGCGAGAAATGCGTTCGGTGCAGTCCCGAACAGATATTCGTCCGTCGCATAGCGCTCATCCCAGAAGGCTGCCTGATCCGGTTCAGCCATGCGCCGCTTTCCACGCACCCATGGAGCCGAGATAGACGTCCAGCTTTTCGAAGCCGCGGCTCGCAAGCCAGCCCGCAGCGACCGTGGCACGCATTCCGCTGGCGCACATCAGCGTGTAGTGCTGTGCCGGATCAAGGTCGCGATATTGCTCGTTGAGTTCGCCCACGTAAGTATGCCGGGAGCCTTCGATAGCGCCTTCTGCGCGTTCGTCCGCATCCCTCACATCGAGTAGCGTCCAGCCACCTTCGTCGCTTTCCAGTCGTCGTTCGACTTCGTCGGTCCCGATCATGGGGATGGTTCGCATCGACTTGCCTTTGGCAGCTGCGGGAACGACGCCGACATAGCCGCCCCGGATATTGTCGAGCGCGATCCGCACGAGATGCGTCATGGCGGCTTCGAGCTGGTCTTCATCGGAAGCAACAAGAGCGACACTCTCGCCTTCGCGGATGAACCATCCTGCGAATGCCGAGATCATGCCAACCGGTAGGTTCATGGAACCGGGCAGATGGCCTGACGCGAAGGCAAGCGGTTCGCGCACATCGACGAGGTGATCTGCGTCGATGTTGCCAAGCTCCGACAAGGACAGGCGCTTGGGCCGCATTACGCGAGGCGCTGGCTCCCCGCCTTCCAGATTCAGCCTTTCCATCAATTGGAAATAGGGCGGCTGGTAGTGGTTTTCCTCCACCTTGAAATCGATGAAGGCATCCCGGCTCTCGAACTGAAGGCGCGGATTGTTTCTGCGTTCATGCCCGAGCGTCGAAAATTCGCGTTCCGCCATTCCCGACCCGCAAACAGACCCTGCGCCATGCGCAGGATAAAGGATGACCTGATCGCCAAGATCGAGGATCTTTTGAAGGGAATCGTAGAGAAGACCTGCGACCTCACGCTTGCGATCGGGATAGAAGTCCGTGCGACCGACGTCGCCGACGAACAGCGCGTCTCCGGTGAACACGCCTACCGGGCCATCGGGATAGGCGGTATCTTGCAGCACGAATGCAAGGTGATCGTCGGTGTGCCCCGGCGTTTCCATCACCCTGATTCTCAGCTGGCCGATCTCGAACTCATCGCCTTCGCGGGCCGTTTCAGCATATTCGACCGTGCCGCCTGCGTTGGGACCATGCAGGACGCGCGCGCCGGTCAATTCTCTCAGGACAGGCGCGCCCGATACCAGATCCTCGTTACGGTGGGTCTCGAAAATATGGGTGATCTCCAGCCCTTCCGCGCGCGCAAATTCGACATAGCATTCGCAGTCGCGGCGCGGATCGATGACGGCGGTCTTTCCGCCCGAACCGATCAGGTAGGACAGGTGGGACAGGCCGGGTGTCTTGATTTTCTCGAGTAGCATAGTGCCTCCTTCATTTGGAAAAAGCGGGACCGGCGCGAACCGATTCCGCTATCAAAAAGTCGATGTGTGCGGGCGCTCAATCGATTTTTACCGTGCGGAGATAGGGACGAAGCGTGGTGAAGCCCTGCGGAAAGCGCGCTTCCGCATCCTCGTCAGAAACCGATGGCGGAATGATCGCATCCTTGCCTTCGCGCCAATCGGCGGGCGTGGCCACGCCATGCTTGTCGCTGAACTGAAGCGCATCGATGGCGCGCAGGATTTCGTCGAAGTTCCGTCCTACGCTCATGGGGTAGGTCATCGTGAGCCGGATCTTCTTGTCCGGATCGATGATGAATACCGACCGCACGGCCGCCGTCTCGCTCTGATCCGGATGGATCATGTCATAGAGCTTCGCGATCTTCAGATCGGCATCGGCGACGATCGGGAACACTAGGTTGGTGTTCTGTGTGTCGTTGACGTCTTCGATCCACTTTGCGTGTTCTTCGGCAGTGTCGGTGGAGAGGCCGAGCGGCTTCACATTGCGCTTGTCGAACTCGCTAGCGAGCTGCGCGGTGCGGCCCATTTCCGTAGTGCAGACGGGGGTGAAGTCGGCCGGGTGGCTGAAGAAGAACACCCAGCTTTCGCCAGCCCAGTCGTGCAGGCTGATTTCGCCGTTCTGGGTGTCGACGGTAAAGTCGGGGGCGGTGTCTCCGATGTGCAGACTCATGTCGATTTCCTTGCTTGGTGTTGATGCGCCCTAGGTAGCGCACACCCGAAGTCGCACCCAACTCAAATTATCGATTGCATTAAGCAATAAATAGATGGTGTGCGCAATGGGCGAAAATTTAGGCTTCTCCTCGGCTCTTACGTCAATCGCTTAAAGCTTTCGAGTAAGTATATCGACGTTTAAAAGGCAGTTACACCTTGAGCCAGAACCTGATGACCGAAGCGACAAGGCCCAGCACGGTTATGCTCGCGAGCCAGATCGCGAACATCCAGCCTAACCGCTGCCAAAGCGGGCGATCCTGCGGCTCGTCCATCAATGATATCCCTCGTCCGCCACCTTGCCGCGAAATACCCAGTAGGCCCAAGCGGTATAGGCGATGATGAGCGGCATGGTGATCGCGACGCCGACAAGCATAAAGATCTGGCTCCGTTCGGGCGCGGCGGCGTCCCATATCGTGAGGCCCGGCGGAACGACATAGGGCCACATGGTGACGCCGAGGCCGGCCATCCCAAAGAAGAACAGTGCGAGGCTCAGCCAGAACGGCTTGCTGTGCCGGTCCACCGAAAGGGCTCGTAGCAGCATGACGGCAATCACCGCCGTGAGGATCGGGACCGGTGCGGCGAAGTAGATCTCCGGCGCCGTCAGCCAGCGTTCGGCATATTCGGCGTTCAGGAACACATTGTAGAGGCTGACGCCGCCCATCAGGACAAGCGTCGCCCACGCCGCTCGTTTGCCGAGTTTGCGTGCATGATGCTGACTTTCCCCATCCAGCTTCCACACCAACCAAGTCGCGCCAAGTAGACCGTAGCCGGCGACTGTGCCGAGGCCGGTCAGCAGCGTGTAGGGCGTGAGCCAGTCGAACCAGCTGCCCGAATAGGATCGATCCACGACTTCGATGCCTTGGAGAAGCGCCCCAAGTGTCATCCCCTGCGCCATCGCCGCGACCAGCGAGCCGCCGGTAAAGGCAGCGTCCCAGTATCGGCGGTGCCGCGGATCGCGCCAGCGATATTCGAACGCGACCCCGCGGAAGACCAGCCCCAGCAGCATGGCGATGATGAGCGGGTATGTTGCAGGAAGTATCACGGCATAGGCGAGCGGGAAGGCTGCGAACAATCCACCGCCGCCCAGAACCAGCCACGTCTCGTTTCCGTCCCACACCGGCGCGATGGAGTTCATCGCCCGGTCCCGCTCCGGTCCGACTTCGAAGGTCGGAAACAATATCCCGATGCCCAGGTCGAAGCCGTCCATCACGACATAGGCGAACACGGCGAAGGCGATGATGAACGCCCAGATCGTCGTCAGGTCCACGTTAACGTCCATCGGTCGCCTCTTCGTGATTGCGCGGCAGAGTGTCGGGATCGCCCGGGTTCTGCGACGGCCCCGGGGTGATCCCGGCGGTGCGGATGGGTCCCGTGTCCCCGCGCTTGACGCCCGTCTCCCCGCTATGCGGAGGCTTGTGCATCAGGTGTAGGATATACCAGACGCCCGCACCGAAGACCGCGAAATAGACCACCACGAAAGCAAGCAATGACGCGGCGACAGCGGGAGCATCCAGCGGGCTCGCCGCATCTGCCGTGCGCAGGAGATTGTAGATCACATACGGTTGCCGGCCGACCTCCGTCGTGATCCAGCCAGCGATGACCGCAACGAAACCGCTGGGCGCCATGACCAAGGCTGCACGATGGAGCATGGGCCATTCGTAAAGCTTCTTGCGGAAACGAGCGAACACGCTCCACGCCCCGATACCGAGCATGGCAAAGCCGATCCCGACCATGATGCGGAACGACCAGAAGACGATGCCGACCGGCGGTTCCTCGTCGTCCGGAATCGTGTCCAGCCCCGCCAGCGGGGCATTCAGGTCGTGCTTCAGGATCAGCGATGATGCCTTGGGAATCTCGATCGCGTAGTCGACACGCTTCTCCTCGCTGTTCGGAATGCCGAAGAGGATCAGTGGCGCTCCATTGGGATGGCTCTCGAAGTGGCCTTCCATCGCCATGACCTTCTGGGGCTGATGCTCCAGCGTGTTCAGCCCGTGCATGTCGCCTGCAAAGATCTGGATCGGCGCAACGATGGCCGCCATCCACATCGCCATCGAGAACATCTTGCGAGCGTGGAGGTTGGCTTTGTCCTTCAACAGATGCCATGCGCCAACCCCGCCGACCACGAAGGCCGTCGTGAGATAGGCGGCGATAACCGTGTGGACGAGCCGATAGGGGAAGCTCGGATTGAACACGATATTCCACCAGCTGTCGCCGGGCAGGTATTGCCCGTTGGCCCCGATTTCGTAACCGACCGGGGTCTGCATCCAGCTGTTGACCGACAGGATCCAGAACGCGCTGATGAAAGTGCCAACCGCAACCATCAGAGTCGCGGCGAAGTGCAACTTCTTACCGACCTTGTTCATGCCGAAGAGCATGACGCCGAGGAAGCCAGCCTCGAGGAAGAATGCGGTCAACACCTCGTAGGCCATCAGCGGGCCGATAACCGGCCCCGCAATATCGGAAAAGACCGACCAATTCGTGCCGAACTGGTAGGACATCACGATGCCCGAAACGACGCCCATCGCGAAGGCAATGGCGAAGATCTTCAGCCAGTATTTGAACAGGTCGAGATAGATCGGCTTCCCTGTCTTAAGCCAGAGCCCTTCGAGCACTGCAAGATAGCTTGCGAGGCCGATGGAGAAGGCCGGGAAGATGAAGTGAAAGCTCACCGTGAAGGCGAACTGGATGCGGGCAAGGAGCAGGGCGTCTAGCTGTTCGAACATGTCTTTATCCGTGTTCCTTTTCGGCGCGTGCCTTGCGCCAGCGGTAGAAAGTCTTTTCGGAAATCCCGATCTCGCGGCAGCTCTCGCAAACACCCTTTCCGGATGCGATCAGAGCTTCGATCTTGCGGCAGCGGGTGTCCTTGTCATGAATGGCAGGCATCAGATCATGCCCCTCGCAGCATCGGGGATTGGTTCAGCTGGTGGTCCGCCGTTTGTCGCCAATTCCCGGAACGCGCGGTTCTGCGACAGGAAGACCTGCCCGTTCAGCTCGTCCACAAAATGGGTTCGCTTCAGGCGGTCCATGACCGGACCTTTCACTTCGGAAAGGTGAAGGCCGATCCCCGCGTCGATCAAGCGGTGATTGATCGCTTCGAGGCTTTCGAGGCCGGAGGCGTCGATTTCGTTAACCGCACTACACATCAGGATCACGTGACGCACATCGGGGCGGTCGGCGATCTCCTCGAGCACATATTCCTCGAGCCACCGCGCATTGAGATAGGTCAGGCTTTCGTCGATCCGGATCGAAAGAACGTGCGGGACTGTGAAGACCTGGTGCCGGTCGACATTTCGGAAGTGCTCGGTCTCAGGGACGCGGCCGACGATGGCGGCATGCGGACGGCTGGCGCGCCAGAGGTAGAGCAGCAGGCCGACGCCAACGCCCGCAATCACACCCAGTTCTACGCCAGCAAGCAGTGTGATAGCGATCGTCGCCATGTGCGCGGCGAAGTCGGCCTTGGAGTAGTTCCACAGCTGCCCCGGCGTCTTGAGATCGACGAGGCTGAGCACTGCGACGATGATTGTCGCAGCCAGTGTGGCGATGGGCAGGCTGTAGAGCAGCGGCGTCAGGAACAGTCCCGCCAGCGCGATGCCGACAGCGGTGTAGGCTCCGGCTGCGGGCGTTTCCGCCCCAGCATCGAAGTTGACGACCGAGCGAGCAAAACCGCCGGTCACGGGGTAACCACCGGAGAAAGCGCTGGCGATGTTCGATGCGCCAAGGCCAATCAGTTCCTGGTTCGGTGCGATCCGCTGGCGGCGTTTCGCCGCGAGAGTTTGCGCGACCGATACGCTCTCGACGAAGCCAATGATCGAGATCAGCAGTGCGGGAACCCACAACTGCCCGATCAGTCCGAGATCGGTCGAGGGTAGGGCGAAAGGCGGAAGACCCTGAGGGATGGCGCCGACGAGGTTGACGCCGCGATTCTCAAGATTGAGGCCGATGGCGGCGAGGATCGTAGCGACCACGGCAATTACCGGCCCTGCCTTGGCCGCGATGTCGGCGGCGCGCGGAGTAAGGCCCAGCTTCACCAGTGATGGTTTCAAGCCCTTGCGAACCCAGAAAAGGAACAACGTGGCCGGAATTCCAACGGCGAGTGTCCACGGGTTGATCGTGTCGATCGCGGCGGCGAGCCCGCCGATCATTTCGGGCCAGTTGTCGCCGTCTGCCGACACGCCAAGGATATGCTTCAGCTGGCTCGTCGCGATCAGAATGCCGCTGGCGGTGATGAAACCGCTGATGACCGGATGCGACAGTAGGTTGGCGAGAAAGCCCAATCGCAGGAACCCGAGCACGGCCAGCATCACACCGGACAAGGCGGCGAGGGTGATTGCCGCCTCGAGATAAAGTTCAGTCCCCTGCGCCGCGACGGCTCCGGCAGCGCTCGCCGTCATCAAGGACACGACCGCCACCGGCCCCACGGCAAGCGTGCGGCTGGTGCCGAAGATCGCGTAGGCGACCAGCGGCAGGATCGATGCGTAAAGGCCCACGACAGGTGGCAGGCCGGCAAGCAGCGCATAGGCGAGGCTCTGCGGGATCAGCATGATCGTCACGATGATCGCCGCGACGAGATCGTTCGTCAGGACCGAGCCGTTATAGGTCCGGCCCCACTCGAGGATCGGGAGATATTGCGCCAGCAGCCCGGGCTTGTGCCTTCGCGGCAAGCCGGACGGCTGCCCAGCTGACCCTGGGTTGCTGTGGCTCATGATCAGGCAGCCTGTTTCATATGCGGCTTGGCGAGCCACTCATGGCCCTTCAGCATGCCGTTCCAGTAAATCCAGGGTAGCGCCTCCGACTTGAGTAGCCAGCTCAGCTTGCGCGGCTTTGTGCCATCGATCACCCATTTCGGGAAACTCGGCAGCAGCTTTCCGTCATAGCCGAATTCGGCGAGCACGATCTTTCCGCGTTCGACGGTCAGCGGGCAGGAGCCGTAGCCATCGTAATCGGCCACCGGCTGCTTTGCATCGAGCTGGGCGAGCGCGTTGACCGCGACGATCGGTGCCTGCTTGCGCGCGGCAGCCATCGTCTTGGCATTGGGAGTAGATCCAGCGTCGCCGATCCCGAAAACGTTGGGATAACAAACGTGCTGGAGCGTGAACTTGTCGACATCGACAAAGCCGCTGTCGGCATTGGCGAGAGGGCTGTCGGCAACGAACTGCGGGGCAACCTGCGGCGGGACCGCATGGAGCATGTCGAAGTCGACTGTTTCTTCACCAGCTTCGCTTTTGAAGACCGCCTTCTTGCCGGGGCCATCGACCGCGACAAGGGTCTGGTTGAGCTTGAGGTCGATCCCGTATTTTTCGACATATTCCATCAGCGCCGGGACGTATTCCTTCACCCCGAAAAGGACGCCGCCGGAATTGCGGAACTCGACGTCGATGTCGTCAAGAACCCCACGCTCCAGCCATGCATCGCATGACAGATACATCGCCTTCTGCGGCGCACCTGCACACTTGATGGGCATGGGCGGCTGGCTGAAGATCGCGCGCCCCGATTTCAGGTTGCGCACGAGCTCCCATGTGTAGGGCGCCAGATCGTAGCGATAATTGGAGGTGACGCCGTTCTTGCCGAGCGTCTCTTCCAGCCCGTCGATCTTTTCCCACGCGAGCCGGATGCCCGGCGCGACGATCAGGATCCGGTAGGTGATGGTCGTGCCATCGCTGAGCGTGACTTGATTGTTTTCTGGCTGAAACGACGCGGCGGCCGTTTTCAACCAGGTCGCCTGTTTCGGCATTACGCTCGCTGTGGTGCGCTTGGTCGCTGACGCTTCGAAGACACCGCCACCGACCATGGTCCACCCAGGTTGGTAATAATGATCCTCGCTCGGCTCGACGATGGCGATATCGAGTGACGGGCGCCGCTTCAGCATGGAGGATGCAGTCGCAATGCCTGCTGACCCTCCGCCGATAATGACGACTTCGTGTTTCAGGCTTCGGGCCATGACAAACTCTCCAATGTTTTTCGTTATTCGCCAAGCCGGTCGCGCAAGCCCGACAGATCGTAGCCCGCTATCTTGGCGCGATTGATGCGCTCGGCGGCGGATTCGTGCTCGATATTGGCGAGTGCATCGAGCATGATGGAGCGTGTGCCGGTCCGGCAGAAGGCAAGCACCTTGCCGTCCGCTTCTTCACGGACCTTGGCAAAGGCCTTGATCGCAACCGGCGGAAATTCGCCTCCAGTGACCGGGACATGATGGAAGGCCAACCCTGCCGCTTCGGCAGCTTCTCGCATTGATGCGACGGTGGGCTGGCTTGGTTCTTCGTCATCCGGCCTGTTGCAGATCACAGTGCTAAATCCCGCGTCGGCAAGCCCGCGCATGTCGTTCGGCTCAAGCTGAGGGGAGACGGCGAAGGCGTCGCTTACATGTGCGAGCGTCATTATGATGCCCCTTCGAAAAGCCGGACAACAGCCATGCCAGCGAGCATGGCGACGACGAATATCGCGGCCGATGCAGGTTCGATCACGAGAGCAGCAATTCCGGGTCCCGGACACAGCCCCGCAATTCCCCAGCCGATCCCGAACAGGGCTGCTCCGCCGATAAGGCGGGGGGTGAGATCGGATTTGGTCGGCAGGTGGAACTCGCCAGCGAAGATTGGTTCGGCCAAGCGCGGCACGATCCGCCACGCGATAGCCATGACGATGACGGCTCCGCCCATCACGAAGGCGAGCGTGGGGTCCCAGTCACCGAAGATGTCGAGAAAGCCTCGCACCCGCGCAGGGTCGGTCATGCCACCAAGGGCAAGGCCCGCGCCGAACAGCGTGCCGGAGGCGAGCGAGGTGAGAGCAGTTCGCATCACAACACCTCCAAACCGAGCGCGTTCATGATCGCGACGGTCGCAATGCCGGTGGCCATGAACGTCAGCGTGGCGACGATCGATCTGCCCGACAGGCGACTAACTCCACAAACGCCATGCCCGCTGGTGCAGCCGCTGCCGAGGCGCGTGCCGATGCCCACGACCAGACCGGCAATCGCGAGCGTGACGGGACTGGCGAAGGTGGCGTCAATACCGCCCGATGCCAGCACAACGATGAGTGCACCGAGCGGCAATCCGATCACAAACATCCATGCGCCACTCCTGGCGATGCCGCTACCGCCAAGCCCGACAGCCTTCGCGGCAAGGCCGGAAACGCCAGCGATCCTGCCAAGTCCGAGCAACATGACCGCCGCTGCGAGGCCGATCAGGATGCCGCCCGCCAAGCCGGCGAGCGGCGCAGCTTCAGGGAAACCGGGGAGCGTCATACTGCGTTGACCGGAATCTTAATGTAGCTGACGCCGTTTTCTTCCGGGTCAGGCAGCCGCCCACCACGGATGTTCACCTGCACCGAAGGCATGATGAGTTTGGGCATCGAGAGCGTCTTGTCGCGGTCGGTCCGCATGGCGACGAAGTCCTGTTCGGTGACGCCATCCTTCACATGCACGTTTTCCTCGCGCTGCTGCTTGACGGTGGTCTCCCAAGCATACTCGTCACGACCCGGTGCCTTGTAATCGTGACACAGGAACAGCCGGGTATCGTCCGGAAGCGAGAGCAGTCGGCGGATCGAGCGGAACAGTTGTCCCGCGTCACCGCCAGGGAAATCGGCGCGTGCGGTTCCAAAGTCCGGCATGAAGATCGTGTCGCCTACGAACGCGGCGTCACCGATGATGAAAGCCATATCGGCAGGGGTGTGGCCAGGAACATGAAGGGCAATGCCTTCGAGCTCGCCGATCTTGAAGGTCTCACCATCTTCGAAGAGCTTGTCGAACTGCGATCCATCGCGTTCGAAATCGGTGCCCGCATTGAAGAGCTTGCCGAACACCTCCTGCACCCTGATGATGTCGCGTCCGATAGCCAGCTTACCCCCGAGCCGCTCCTGCAGATAAGGAGCTGCTGAGATGTGATCAGCGTGCGCATGGGTCTCGATCAACCATGTCACTTTCAGATTATTAGAAGTGATATACTCGATAATGCGGTCGGCCGAGCTGTTTGAGGTCCGACCGGACGCCGCTTCGAAGTCCAGAACCGAGTCGATAATCGCCGCTTCATCCGTCTTGGGGTCGTGAACGACATACGAGACAGTATTTGTGGCCTCGTCGAAAAAGCCCGCGATAGAGGGGCGGAGGCACTTATCGGCTTGGGCGCGCTCTATCTGGGCGGCGGCGCTGTTGAGGTTTTGATCGTCAGCCATAGCTTGATCTCCATAAACTTACATAAACTGTTTATATGTATTGCTATTCGGCTGTCAAGTGGTATGAAAGCCCGATGACCGAGATGATCAAAGCGGATGCCGAGCGAGAGGCGCCTTGCGCCGGACTACGCATCGGCGACCTCGCGCCGGATTTTTCCGCACGCAGCACCACAGGGGATGTCCGCCTTTCGAATTACCAGGGGCGGTGGCTGATCCTATTCTCGCACCCTGCGGACTTCACGCCTGTGTGCACGACCGAGTTCGTCGCTCTGGCCCAATCGGCCAGCGAGTTCGAGCAGCGCGACTGCGCGTTAATGGCGCTTTCGGTCGATAGCCTGTTCTCGCATTTCGCCTGGTTGCGGCTTATCCGCGATCGTTACGACATCGAGGTGCGCTTTCCGATCGTGGAGGATCCGACACTCGTGATCGGGCGCGCCTACGGCATGGTGGCGCCGAACGACAACGACAGCGCAACGGTGCGGACGACGTTCTTCATCGATCCGCAAGGCGTTATTCGCGCGATGACGTGCTATCCCGCGAACGTGGGCCGATCGACGCCCGAAATGCTACGGATTCTCGACGCTCTTCGGGCAGTCGACGAAGGGCCTGTTCTCGCCCCCGCGAACTGGGCACCTGGGGAAGCGCTGCTGGCCCAGCCCGATGCGTCGCTGGATACGGTCTTTTCCGCCAAGGGCCAGACCGACTGGTTTATGAAAGAAACCAAGCGAGGGACTCGTAAATGACCGACGAAGAGCTGGTCGATGCTCTGAAGGCCCTCGCGCATCCCGTGCGTCTTCGCATCATGCAGGCCCTAACGGGCACGGAGCGAAATGTCGGAGAGATCGACGACGCAGCTGAGATCGGCCAGCCGTCGCTCTCGCAACAACTGGCAGTGCTCCGCAATGCAGGGCTGGTGAAGACCCGGAAGGACGCCAAGCTCGTCTACTACCGGATCGATGATGGCAGGCTTGCAAAAGTCGTTAACGCGGCAGGAGAGCTTGGCTTATCGTCCGCTAAGCCGATACGCCATTCGCGCCAGCCAGCGCCCGGGGTGGCTAATTTTGCTAAGCTTGAAAGTCTATATCCACTGGATGGGCGATAGTTCGACTCGGCCGCTTGGATCCAGGGTCAAGATTATCGATCAGCGCGTAGTCGGCCACTGATTTCGAATGGCAGCTGACAGGCAGTTCTAGCAGCATGCTGAATGACCGCCTTTGGGGCGCGAAGCTGACGCCACACTAGCGTCCGCAATCGCGTCCAAAACCGACACGCACCTGCCCACCCTCAATCCATCAGCAACAGCGATATTCGCCGGTTGCGCGGGTCTGCCGGGTCGTCCGCGATCAGCAGTTCGCGATCCGCGACGCCTTCGATGCGGGCGAAGCGGGTTTCGCGGGTTCCGGCGCGGAGCAGTTCCTGTCGGGTCGCCTCCGCCCGCCCGGTGGAAAGCGACCAGTTGTTCGCGCGAACGCCCGGTTTCCACGGCAGCGCATCGGTGTGGCCGCGCACGCTGATGGCGGAATTGTCGCCAGCGATGCTGCTGGCAATCACCCGCAGCAATGCGCGCGCTTCGGGCACCAGCATCGTCGTGCCCAGCGCGAACATCGAAAAATCCGCATCGTCGACCAGATCGATCCGCGTGCCTTCGGGCGTGCGGACGACGCGGACTTGCCGCGCCAATCGCACCAGCTTGCGCTCGGCCCGCAATTTCTCGTTGATTTCATCGCGCAGGGCCTTGGCGCGTTCCACCGCGTTGCGGTCCATGGCCGCGCCCTCGCGTGGGCCGCCGGTGCTGTCGAGCGGGATGGTGATCGTCTGCGTGCCGGTCTGCCCCGCGGCGTTGGGGTAATTGTCCGCGCCGCTGATCGAACTGCCCTGCAGCAGCCCGTTCGACCCGGCGCTTTGTTCGCGCATCTTGACCAGCGTGGGGGTGAAGTAATCCGCGATCCCCTTGCGCTGCGCTTCCGTCGTCGCGCCTAATAGCCATAGCATCAGGAAAAACGCCATCATCGCGGTCACGAAATCGGCATAGGCGACTTTCCAGGCGCCGCCGTGATGGCCCGCCGCCTGCACGGTGATTTTCTTGACGATGATCGGGCGCGGGGCCTCTACCGCGGGGATATCCTCGGGCGCGTTCGGGGCAAGCGCGGCGCTGCCCATTTATTTGGCTTTCAGCAGGTCGAGCAACTCGATCAAATCGGGCCGCACCGATCCCGGCATGCCCGACCGCGCGCTTTCCACCGCCAGCGCATGGGGATAACCGTTGAGCGAGGCGATCAGCATCTGCTTGACCGAATGGAAAATCTGCTGATCCTGAAGATTGATCTGCTTCAATCGTCCGGCGAGCGGACCGACGATCCCGTAAGCGAGCAGCACGCCCAGAAACGTACCCACCAGCGCCGATCCGATCATCCCGCCCAGCACCGTGGGCGGCTCGTCGATCGACCCCATGGTCTTCACGATCCCCAACACCGCCGCCACAATGCCGAGCGCGGGCAACGAATCTGCCAGATTCTGCAGGGCATGGGCGGGTTCGTCCATATCGTGAAGGTGCGTTTTAATCGCATTGTCCATCACTTCTTCCACCGCATGCGTTTCGAGCGAACCGGACGAGACGACCATCAGGGTGAACGTGTCCGTGATAAGATTGCAGAGATCGCGGTTGGCGAGAATGCGCGGATATTCGGCGAAAACCGTGCTTTGCTGCGCGTCCATCACATGGCTTTCCAGCGCGACCGGTCCTTCGGTCTTCATCATTTTCATCAGCCGCCCCGTCAGCGCGATCGCATCGATATG
>JBAUIN010000148.1:0-17532 GCA_049682975.1 Pontixanthobacter sp.
TGCGCCATTGGCCGTCGCTGATCGTCTCGCGCCGTTCGACGGCGGCCTGCACGAAGATATCGAACGCATCGCCCGTCCGCAAAGACAGCTCGCTACCCATTGGCGTATGGCCGATCGAATTTTCGCCCATGAATTGCGGTGAGCCTTCGCTGTCGCGTTGATAGAAGCGGACCGTTCCCGCCGGCAGCGCATCGCCCAGCCCGCCATCCGCCGAAGACGAAAAGGCGATTTCGCTGCTGACGTTCACCGGGGCGCTGTCATTCGCCATCCATGCGACGGTGCGCCGATAGCTTTTTTCCGCCCGCACGCCCTGCGTATCGAGAAAGCTGACCTGCTTCGTCTGGCGGTTGGCGATCGTGGTGCGTCCCGCAATCGGGTATAGATAGAATTCGCCGACCTGCTCGCGCGTCGCGGTCTGCGTGCCGGGACGCACCATGTTGCGGTTGCTGCCACGGCGGGGCGCGCGAACGGGCGATCGGCGGGGGCGATCGGCGCTGTTGGGATTGCCCGCAACCAGCAATGTATCCGCATCGTGGAACGTAGTTCCGGTCGTATTGGTAAGTGTGACCCAACCCTGCATGTCGATCGCGCCCAGCGCTTCATCGTAGAGCGCGACGTAATCGGCGCTCCATCCCAGTCCCGGCGTCAGATAGCGTATGGAGGCCGGACGCATGCCGGCACGGCGGCTTTCCAAATTGACCGATAGTGTCGGGCGGGCGCGGAGATTGGGCGGGACACGGTCGAAAATCACACGCACGGGCAGCCCGTCGTCCCGCAGCACCTCGATATTGTCGCCCACCTTGATGACCACACCCCCGGCCACCGAAAGGACGGTGGCACGCTCGCGCGTTTCGGCGCCGGTGGCGGGATTGGTCCGTAGCAAAGTGACCGTCTGCCCGACGGCCTTGGACATCAGCTGCGTGGGCGTAAGCAGGTCGAAGTCGAAATTCTGTTCGACGATGGCGGTATCGGGGGCCGCGAAGCTCAATGTTTCGGGCCGGATCTGCGCCGATACGTCCGGAAATTCGATCCGGCTGCGCCCGACGGCAATATCGAGCTGGCGTATATCCTGCACCAGCGACTGCCCGTTTTGGTAGATGGTGACCGATACGTCGCCTTGCGCGGTGCTGTCCGGATCGGCGGCGGCAAGTGCATCGGCGTTCTGTGCGGCCAGGTGACTTAAAGGTAACGCGGTCGGCAATGCGATACCGAGCATCAACGCGAATACGGACAGCTTCGTCATAACATTCTCCCCCCAAACGCCGCATTCCTCCGGGGCATGCGCGTTATGGCATGAAGCCTCCTACACCCACGCCGCGACTGCAAGCGAAAACCGTTCGATGCCCACGTCAGCCTGTATTGCTGAGAATGCGGGTTACCGTGTCGGCAATCTGTTGCACGCTGAAAGGTTTGGGCAGAAAATGCATGTTATCGACATCGATTTCCTCGCGCAGCTGCTCCTCGGCATAGCCGGACATGAACAGGATCGGCATTTCCGGATGCAGTTTCCGCAATGCGCGCACCATTTTGGGGCCATCCATACCGGGCATGACGACATCCGATACGACCACGTCGAACTTGCCCGTATTGGCGATGGCGGCCAATCCTTCTTCCCCATCGGATGCGGTGACCACGGTATATCCCGCACGCGACAACGCACGTTCGCCGACGGCGCGGACCATATCTTCATCCTCCACCAACAGCACGCGCCCACCGCCCGACCAATTGCTGGTCGGTTTGACTTCTGGTAGCGATTTCGGGGTCGGTTCGCCGCGATGGACCGGCAGGTAGATCGTAAAGCGCGCACCGCGCACCTGCCCGTTCGAACCGGCAATGTTCTCCGCAAAGATAAACCCGCCCGATTGCTTCACGATACCGTAAACCGTCGACAGGCCCAGCCCTGTGCCCTTCCCGCGTTCTTTGGTCGTGAAGAAGGGTTCGAAAATCTTGCCGAGCGTTTCGGGCGGAATACCCGTGCCGCTGTCCTGCACGGTCAGCACGGTATAATCGCCAACCGGAATGATTTCCGTTTCCATCCGCCGCACGTCGGCCGCCGAAACGCGGCGAGTCGTCATCGTCAGCTTGCCGGTCCCGTCCCCGCTTGAATGGATCGCATCGCGCGCATTCACGGCGAGATTGACGATCACCTGTTCCAATTGCTGCGGATCGGCACGTACCGGCCCCAGATCGCGGTCGTGCCGCACCTCGAAGGTGATCTTTTCGCCCAGTAGCCGTTTCAGCAACTGGCTGACTTCGCTTAAAATATCGGGAACCTGCAGCACTTCGGGTCGCAGCGTCTGTTGGCGCGAAAAGGCGAGAAGATGCCGCGTAAGGCTGGCGGCGCGGTTCGAATTCGCGCGGATCTGCTGAATATCGTCATAATCGCTGTCACCGGGCGTATGACGCAGCAGCATGAGGTCGCAATAGCCGATTATGGCAGTCAGCACATTGTTGAAATCATGTGCGACCCCGCCGGCCAGCTGACCGACCGCCTGCATCTTCGTCGCCTGCGCGACCTGGCTTTTCAGCTTCGTTTCTTCCGTCGAATCGGTCAGGCTCAGCAACACCGCCGCTTCGCCCAAACCGCGCACACCGGCAAGACCTAGCGATACAGGTTCTTCGGGCTGATGGCGCAGGCGCACGGCCATGTCGCCATTGCTGGCCGTCCCCTTGCCATATCGGCGCACGGCATCGGACAGCGCGCTCTTATCTTCGCGCACCACCAGGTCGGACGGATATTGCGGAACGCCTTCCCCTTCCCGATCGATCGCGCGCAAAAATGCGGGATTGGCAAACAGGAACCGGCCATCGCGATCCGCCATCGCCATGCCCAGCGGCAATGCACCCAGCAGCGCCTCCAATTGAGGGGTCGCCGCCGCACCCGTGCTTTCATTGCCTGCGCCGATCGCCAAACCGCTTTCGATGAGCAGCATGAGCGAATCGTTCTCGCCCGCAACGGTCCCTTCTTCGTCCAGCGGGATGTGAACCAGCATCTGCGCCGGGCCTTTGCGCCCTTCTCGCGCAAAATAGATCCGATCGTTATCATCCGTACGAAGCTGGCGTACGAATTCCTGTCCGGCCAAGGTTGCTTCGGCATCCCCCGATGCGCGAATGGCGAATCCGGTGCTGACTGCGCGCATGAAGCCGCGCGGATCGACCAACGCCGCCTCTACCCCGGCATTCGACAGCAATTCGCCGAACGGCCCGGTGATCCATCCACTCAGCATGGCGGTATGATCCACGCTACCCGATTTGCGCAGGCGCCAGACGAGATAATCGTCGCCGCGACCGGCCCGCTCCGCTTCCGCGTGCCAGACCTGTTCGCCATCGGTACCGACGAGTTCTCCGGTCTTCGCATGGCCATCGCGCCAGGCTTCGCGCGTAGCCCGGCTCAAAGTTTCCAGGCCGGGCCGATCGAGCGGCAATTGCGGCGGCGCGGCACCATCGCCGAACCAATCGTAATAGGTTGCATTGGCGCAGGTCAGGCGGTTGGCGCGATCGGTTATCGCCACGGCCATGCCCGATTGCTCGATAGCCGCAACGGTCACCGACCAGTCCGGCGGCGCCAATTCCTGTTCCTGCGTCCCCTGCATCATATTGGACGCCACCAAAACGCACAGCGCCAGCACCAACGTTCCGATCAGAAATGTCGCGCCCAGCAACATGCTGCCCGTCAATAACCCGATGAGCGCGGCGCTGACGATGACGGCCAAAGCAAGACCGACGGTTTGCATGGGGTGGGATCGGAAAGACATGAGAGATGGTGACTGCGAAAGATTGACGGGAGAATTGTGTGAAGGCCGATCGGTTAGCGGAGCTTCCGGCGCATCGGCGGCTTCGGTCATTTGTTCTGCGCCTTCAACCGCTGATCGAGCCGCGCGGTCAGCCGCCGCAAACGCTTCCTGCGCCGCCGCGCGACCATGTACCGCCACACGAAGCTGGACAGGACGTAACCGATCGCGGCGCCTACCACGGCCATGACGACGAAGCCGAACACCGTTTCCAATACCACCGGTCCCAGCCCGTCGAACAGATCGAGGAACCAGGAATAGCGCCCGCTATTCATCTCGTCCCGTGCGACGCCGCCGGTCCCGGCTTTGTCCAGCTTCAGGATAAAATCGCCCACCCGGTTGGCCCCGACTGCCCAGAACGGAAATGTGAAAGGGTTGGTTACGAAAGTGACCAAGACAGCCAGCGGCACATTTGCGCGCGCCGGCAAGGCCAGGAACGCCGCCAGAAAAATCTGGCCCAGCGGCACGACGAACCCGGCGAATATACCCAGCGCCACCCCGCGCGGTACCGATCGCCGGGTAAAACGCCACAGTTCGGGCAGCAGGAACCGATGGGCGAAAGGCGCCATATATTTATTGCGCGCCAATTGTTCCCGCGTGGGCGAGTATTTACGGAACAGATCCGATAGGAAAGTCTTGCGGCGCGGCTGGTTCATAAATGCACGTTCGCCTTGCGCGCGAGAGGCGCAATTCGCAACCCCGCTAAGCGGTTGGCGCGGCACTTTCTGGACCAGTCGAGCGTAGGATCGGGCATGATGTCTTCGGCCCTTATCGGAAGCGCGTTTTACGGATGCTGAACCGACGTGCGTGTTCAGCCCTTTTCGCGCATCAGTCGCGCCTTATCTCGCTTCCAATCGCGGTCTTTCACATATTCGCGCTTGTCCTGCGCCTTGCGACCCTTGGCCAGTGCCAATTCCACCTTCGCGCGCCCGGTCTTGTTGAAATAGACCGATAGCGGCACCAGCGTCATGCCCTTACGCTCGACCGCACCGAACATCTTATTGATCTCGCGGCTGTTCAACAGCAATTTGCGCGGACGCTTGGCTTCGTGGTTTTCGCGGTTCCCATGGCTATATTCGGGAATGTTCGCGTTGATCAGCCACACCTGTCCGTCTTTCGCTTCGGCATAGCTTTCCGCGATACTCGCCTGCCCCGCCCGCAACGCCTTGACCTCGGTGCCCTGTAACATCAGGCCCGCTTCATATTTATCCTCGATCGCATAATCGAACCGCGCGCGGCGATTTTCGGCAACGACTTTCTGCTTGTCGAATGTTTCGGGTTTGGGGCGGGCCATGATGACGGCCGATGTAGGGCGAAGCGGTCGTTAAACCAACCCCGCATGGGCCAATGCCGCATCAACGGCTTCGCATGCTTTGTCGCTGGGTGCCACGATCGGTAAACGTACATCCGCGGTCAGCCAGTTCTGTGTTCGGCTCAAAGCGTATTTCGCCGGGCCGGGGCTGCTGTCTGAAAACATCGCGTGGTGCAGCGGCATCAGCTTGTCGTTCAACTCGCGCGCAGCGGCGAAGTCGCCGGATGCGCAGGCATCCTGAAATTGCGCGCATAGTTCGGGGGCGACATTGGCGGTTACGGATATGCAACCCGCCCCACCGGCAGCCATGAAGGGCAGCGCCAATTCGTCGTTGCCCGACAATTGGCAGAATTCGCGCGCGATCCCCATGCGATGATCGGCGACCCTCGCCAGCGCCTCGCTCGCATCCTTGATTGCGACGATACGATCGGGATACGCATTCGCCAATGCAATCGTAGTTTCCGGCGCGATGTCCGTCACGGTGCGGCCAGGCACGTTATACAATACGATGGGCAGATCGCAGTTTGCGGCAAGATGCCCGAAATGCGCGTGCAGCCCCGCCTGGCTCGGTTTGTTGTAATAGGGCACGACACACAGCGCCGCTGCCGCGCCCGCATCTTTAGAAAATTGCATATGAAGCAAGGCATTGCGCGTATCGTTGCTGCCGCATCCGGCGATTACCGGCACGCGGCCCGCCGCCTGTGCGACGCACAGATCGATAACCCGGTGATGTTCGTCATTGGACAGGGTTGAGGCCTCACCGGTGGTGCCGCATGGCACCAGCGCGCTACTGCCGCATTCAATCTGCCAATCGATCAGTTTGCGAAACGCATCCTCGTCCACGGCCCCATCGCGAAACGGCGTAATCAACGCCGGGATTGAGCCAGAGAACATTTTGGTAATCCTTGCGTTGCAGATATAACTTAAACGAAATTCACGACACATAGGCCGCCGACGCGTTCAGCGCCTGATAAGGAGCGATCCCCCATTATGTCCAGCATGGACCACACACAGATTTCACATCCCCACATCACCCGATCATTCACCCTGACCGCCCTGCTCGCCACATCGGCGCTGGGCCTTACCCTGCCCGCCAATGCGCAATCGCCGCAGGAATGGGATCAGGCCCGCCAGCAAATGGCTGCCAGCGCCCCGTCGCGCATGGCACAAACGATCGATCGATGGGAATTCCTCATTCGCAACGAGTCCATGGGGTTCGACGATTATGCCGGCTTCATGCTCGCCAATCCGGGCTTCCCGCGCGAAAGCACTTTGCAATCGCGTGCCGAAAAGGCGCTGGATGACGAGCCCATTTCGGCCCCACGTCTCGTCGCCTTTTTCGACAAGTTCGCACCGCAGAGCAATTCCGCTCGGGCGCGCTACGCTCTGGCGCTTGCCGATCAGAACCGGCCCGAAGCAGCGCAGATTGCGCGTGAGGCGTGGCGTGGCGGCGAAATGAGCGGACCGTCTACAGCCTATCTCGAAGGGCTGTTCGGATCGCAATTCACACAGGCCGATCATGATGCGCGGATGGACGCGCTGCTATGGCAGGGCGACGAAGAGGGCGCGCGTCGTCAGATCGCTAAGGTCACGCCGGGCAAGCAACCACTATATATGGCGCGTTTCGCATACCTTCAGGGGCAGTCGCCGCAATCGTCCAGCCTGCCCATTCCGACGGAGGCCGCGCGCGATCCGGGTTATACATATAACCAAATACGATACCTGCGTAAGACCGGCCAGAACGGCACCGCCGTCAATTTACTGGCGAGCCGCCCCGAATTTACCGATACACCGTTCGATGCGGAAAGCTTCCTTACGAACATGCTGCAACTGGCGCGCAACGGCAATGCGCGGCAAGCCCAGCAGATCGCGGCCAAAGCGGACGATCTGTTTGAAGAAAATGCCGATATTCGCACAAAATCCTACCGCATTCGGGACGATTACACGTCGCTGATGTGGTTGGGCGGTACAAAATCGCTCTGGTCGCTAAACGATCCAAGCGCCGCGGTCCCGCTATTCTATCGCTACGGCGCAGCAGCCCAGACGCCGCAAACGCGATCGAAAGGGTTTTACTGGGCCGGGCGCGCAGCCGAGCAGGCGCAGGATGCCGAACGTGCCCAGCATTATTACGGCATGGCAGCCAATTATCCCGATCGTTTCTACGGCATGCTGGCGCTCGACAAGCTAGGCCGGACGCTACCCGATCTGCGCAAATTGGACGCGCCGGTCGGCACGCAAGCCAATTATACGCGGGAATTTCTGGCCGAACCGCTGACGCAGGCGGTGCGCGAGGTGTCGCGTAATGCACCTTGGCGGACCGGCATTCAATTCTATCGTGCCATTGCTCAGAGGGCGGAAACGCCGGAACAACATGCGATGGTCGCATCGCTTGCACGCGATATCGGGCGGCGCGATCTGGCGGTGAATGTGCATGACGCCGCGGGTTCCGACGGTATCCGCAGCTTTACCGATTTCGGCCATCCGACATTGGACGTGCCGCAGGGCGCGAACTGGACGATCGTGCACGCCATCGCGCGGCAGGAAAGCCAGTTTGCCGAGAATGCGATCAGTCATGCCGGCGCACGCGGCCTGCTGCAATTGATGCCGGCAACGGCGCGGGAACAGGCGGGCAAGCTGGGCCTTGGTTACTCGCGATCCAACCTGATCGCCGACCCTGAATACAATATCCGCTTGGGCGATGCCTATTTTGCGCGAATGCTCGCCTATTACGACGGCGCCTACCCGTTGGCGGTCGCCGCGTATAATGCCGGGCCGGGCAATGTGAACAAATGGCTGCGCGCGAATGGCGATCCGCGCACCGGGTCGATCGATTGGGTCACCTGGGGCGAACGCATTCCGATTTACGAAACGAAGAATTATGTGCAGCGTGTGCTGGAAAACGCGGTGATCTACGAGCATCTCTATCCGCAAAAAGCCCGCTTCGGCACGCCGCGCGTTTTGAGCGGTTATTTGAGATAGTCTGGAGATAAACGGGGCGGCCGATGTAGGTCGCCCCGTTCCTGTTACTTCACATTACGCGTCGCATTCGCCAAGACGTTTGCCGGTCATCACCATGACCATGGTGCCATTGCCATCGGGCATGGACGGGTCGGAGATATCGGCGGTCAGCGTCATGTCCATGCTGTCGGCGGTGTAGTCCCCTTCGACCGTCATCACCGCGCCCGCCCCGTTGGGTTCCTGGCAGGTAATCTTACCGGTCAGTTCGCCACCCTTGGCGCTGAAACTTTCGGTGTCGCAGGCTTGCCCGGCCATCGATTGCTTGGCCTGTTCTTCGAACCCTTTGGCAACTTCGTCTTCGGTCAGGCAGGATTCGTTGGTCTGCGTCTGACCGATCATTTGCTGCAGCATTTCCTCCGCTTCGGGCGGCGCGCCGGGCAGCTCGAACTTCTCGATCGTCATTGTTTGCGACCATTTTCCGGCGTTCATCTTGATTTCGCCATTCGGACCGTCGCCTTCTGCCGCACTACAGGCAGACAACGCGATCGCCAGGATCGGAACACAAATAATACGCATGTAATTTCCCCTCTTCATTGGAACCTTAATGCCAAGCGTAGGCTTTCGCCTTGCCGCTCGCCACCCCCTTATTTATGACCGCATCATGACCGGACGAGCGATCGTAATATTGTTGGGGGCCGCACTTGTCGTCGGTGCAGCGCCGTCGTCCGCGCGTGAAAGTATGGGCATTTTCGATGCGTGGGGGACGTTTCGCGATGCGAAGGTGCCACGCTGTTATGCCATCGCGAAGGCACGGCCGACGACCCGGCGACGCGACCGACAACCTTTTGCCAGCGTCGGTACGTGGCCCCGCCGCAATGTGCGTGGACAGGTTCACTTCCACCTGTCGCGGAACGTGCGTAGCGATGCGCCGATCCGGCTCACAGTGGGCATGCGCAATTTCAATCTGACCGGCTCCGGCGCGAATGCCTGGGCGCAGAACCGCAGCATGGACGCAGCGATCGTCGCTGCGATGCGTTCTGCCAACCGCATGACGATCCGGTCGCAGGATACGCGCTATCGCCGGTTCTTCGACAGCTACGATCTCCAAGGCGCGCCGACCGCGATGGATGCGGCGACATTAGCCTGCGCCAAGCGCCGATGATTGATCGCAAAAAAAGGGCCGGAGATCGATCCCCGGCCCTTCGGTAAGTCGTTTGCTATCGCCTAGAAGCGAATGCCTATACCGGCGAGCACCTGATGCCGATCGGTGTCGATATCGAAACGATCGGTGTCGGGCGTATTGCCGTCGAAATCGAATTCGCCTTCCGAGTAATTGGAATAGCGGTATTCCAGTTTGACGAAACTGTTCTGGTTCAGGGCGTATTCCGCACCTGCGCCGATACGATACCCATCCAGATCGATGTCCTGATCGAGTTCGGTTTCGCCATCGCTGGCCAGCACGTTCAGTTTGGCGTTGGTGTAGCCACCTTTTACGTAAACAAGCGTATCCGGTGCTGCATTGATCCCTACGCGCGCGCCGAGATACAGATCGCGACCGGCGGATACGCGGCCAAATCCAAAGGTTTCGGGATCGCCATCTTCGATCTCGAAATCGGCCGAGGAGTCCATGAATTCGGCTTCCGGACCGACGACGACCGCGCCGAGATCGATATCGTAACCGAGCGCTACGCCATAGGCGACACCGTCGATCGACTGGTCGTTATCCTCGTTGCTGTCATCGTCGATATCGCTACCGGCACCGACGCTGTCATAACCGACCAATGCTTCGCCGCGTAGACCGGTGAAGGGGGATTCGTCCTGTACGACTTGCGCGGCGGCCGGCGCGGACATTGCCGTCATCGAAGCTGTAGCGAGAAAGATCATTGTCTTTGTCATGATGTATTCCTTACTTTTACTTTCATGCATGATGCCGATTTGCGGCACCATCGATCGCCCTAACAAGCGCAGCTAGCCGCCCGTTCCATGAACACAGAACAACGATCAAACTGTTGCAAAATAACGACAATATGATCGATGAACGGTTATTTGCGTCCGATGAAACACATCGTCGCGTCCGATTTTGCGATGAACCGAAAAGTGCCGCCGGCGCCAACGCATTCTAGCCAACCGCCATGCGACCACCTATATCCGCGCACTCAATGGCCGATACAGCACTCATGTCGATCCCCGGACAGGTGGACCCCGTGCCCGTTGCGCGGCCGAACGCTGTGAACGGCATAACGCCGCGTAGTGACGGGCGGATCGATCTGCTCGGCCTGCCAAAAGCGCGCATTCGCGATCTGTTTGCCGAAGCCGGACTGGACGCGAAGCAGGCAAAGCTGCGATCCAAGCAAGTCTATCACCAGCTGTACCATCGCGGTGCGACCGATTTCGATGCGATGACCGAAATCGCCAAAACGATGCGGCCATGGCTGAAGGAACGCTTCGTAGTCGGTCGGCCCGACATCGTGGAAGCCCAGCATTCGTCGGACGGTACGCGCAAATGGCTGCTGAAAACCGATGACGGTCATGAATTCGAAATGGTGTTCATTCCGGACGAAACGCGCGGCACGCTTTGCGTTTCCAGTCAAGTCGGCTGCACGCTCAACTGCACGTTCTGCCACACCGGCACCATGCGGTTGGTGCGCAATCTCACACCCGGCGAGATCGTGGGTCAGGTGATGCTGGCACGCGACGCTTTGGGCGAATGGCCGAAGGGGCGGATGGACGTTTCGCTCGCCGATAATGAGGACGAGGAGGATGCATCGGAATACCGGGCAGATGGCCGCCTGCTCACCAACATCGTGATGATGGGCATGGGCGAACCGCTGTATAATTACGATCATGTACGCGATGCCCTGCGGCTGGTGATGGATGGCGAAGGGCTGGCTTTGTCGAAGCGCCGCATCACGCTGAGCACCAGCGGCGTCGTGCCCGCAATGTACAAATGCGGTGAGGAAATCGGCGTCAATCTGGCCGTATCGCTGCATGCCGTGACCAAGGAAGTGCGCGACGAAATCGTGCCGATCAACCGTAAATACGGCATCGACGAATTGCTGAAGGCGTGCGCCGATTACCCCGGCGCTTCCAATGCGCGGCGTATCACGTTCGAATATGTCATGCTGAAGGACAAGAACGACAGCGACGACGATGCGCGCGAATTGGTCCGCCTTTTGAAACGCTATGATCTGCCCGCGAAGGTCAATCTGATCCCCTTCAACCCATGGCCCGGCGCGGCGTATGATTGCAGCGATCCGGACCGCATTCGCAGTTTCAGCAACATCATTTTCGAAGCCGGGATCAGCGCCCCCATCCGCACCCCGCGTGGGCGCGATATCGATGCGGCCTGCGGGCAGTTGAAAACGGCGGCGGAAAAGAAAAGCCGCGCCCAACTGGATCGCGAACGCGAGGCGGCGCAGCCGGCGTGATCCGCTCAACGTGACAGGAGACGCGGCGACCCTGGCATTCTACCAAGAAGAAGCGCCGCTCTATACCGTCAGCGCGGCACAGGCACCTAGTCGCGATCTCGATCCCTTCCTGGAACGCCTTCCAACAGGCGCGAACATTCTCGAACTGGGATGCGGCGCGGGGCGCGATGCGGAACGCATGCTGGAACGCGGGTTCACCGTAGATGCGACGGACGGCTCGGCGGCGATGGCCAAGCGGGCGAAGGAGCGCATCGGCCAGCCGGTGCGTGTGATGCGGTTCGGCGAATTGCGGGCGCGCGACACTTACGATGCGATATGGGCGCATGCGTCGCTGCTGCATGCGGATAGAAGCGAACTTCCCGTACTTTTGCAGCGCATCGTCGCGGCGATGAAGCCGGGCGCATTGTTCTACGCCAATTACAAACTCGGCGAAGCGCAGGCGCGGGACAGGTTCGACCGGCTGTACAATTTCTTCGATCGCGAGACGCTTATGAATGTGTACCGACAAACATCCAGGTTGAAGATCGACGATATAAACGAATATGCCGGTAGCGGGTTCGATGGAATGGACCGGCAGTGGCTGGCCATTGTCACACGCAAGGATAATACCGAATGAGCGAGACGCTGCCCTCCCCCATCGTCGAAGCCTTGAATGTCGGCCGCGCGCAGCCTTTTCGCGGGTCCGAAATGAGCGCCTTCGTCAAGACGCCGGTGGATGGACCCGTCGCCATTACCCGACTGGGGTTGGCGGGCGACGAACAGGTGGAAAACGCGCATGGCGGCCCGGATATGGCGGTGCACATCTATCCCCAGGATCACGGCCCCTTCTGGCGCGAACGGATCGGCCACCATCCCTATCTCGATCTTCCCGGAGCCTTCGGAACGAACCTGACCCTGGATGGCCTCGATGAAACGCGACTACGGATCGGCGATCGGTTTACGCTGGGTACGGCGCAGCTCGAGATATCCCAGCCGCGCAAACCCTGCTGGAAGATCGAACACCGTTTCGGGCAGAAGGGGATGGTCGCCGCCATCCTGCAGACCGGACGATGCGGGTGGTATTGTCGCGTTGTCGAGGAAGGATCGGCGCAGGCAGGCGACCCGCTCATCCCCATCGAGCGCGGCATGGCACGGTTCACGGTCGCACGAATATTCGCCACCCTGTGGGGAACGGAAGGGGGCGAAGTGCTCGATTTGGCCGAACTCGCCGAATTGCCAAGCCTGTCCGAAGAATTGCGCGATACGGCGCGAAAACGCCTGGACCGCTAACCGCCGCCGCCAATCCCGGTAATCCAAAGCACCAGCTGCCCGATTACCGCCAGTCCGCACATCGACGCGCCGAGCACAGGCACGGCCATCCACATATTCGGGACATCATCCGGCTGTTCGCGGCGTTTCAACACGATCAGCGATACATTGACGGCAATGAATACGAACAGGATCGCGAGACTGGTTCCGCTCGCCAGAGTTTTCAGCGGCACGAACAGGGCGAGTATCAGAATGACGGCAAGCGACAGCAATGTTGCAGCGATCGGGGTTTTGGTGGAACCGTTCACCCGCCCCATCCATTCCGGCATGCCCGAACGCCCGTCGCGGCCCATATCCATCAGCAGACGGCTGGCCGCGATAACCTGTGTCAACGCGCCGTTGATGATGACGAACAGGCTCGCAATCGCCAGCGGCAAAGCCGGAAATCCGCTATCGGCAGTGGCGGCGTAGACGAGCGGCGCATCGGCATTCGCGACTGCGTCCAGATCGGTTCGTCCACCCAAAGCCGCCGCCACCAGCAAATAGAACGCGAACACCACGATTAGGATTACCACCATGGCGCGCGGCAGATTGGATTTGACGTCCTTCACCTCCTCCGCCGTCTGTGCGACGTCGCCGAAACCGATGAAAGAATAGATCGCCAGAAACCCGCCCGCCAGGATCATTCCGAATAGCGAAGCGCCTCCAGCAGCATTGCCGTCATTCGCCGAACCACCGCCCGCCAATGCCTCCGCCGCCATGCCGGGCCATGCAAACAGGCTATCGCGCGTTAGCCACAGGATAATCAGCAATGTGACGATCCCGATGGCGGTGGTCAGTGTCATGAACCGGGCGCTCTGCTTCATGCCGACGATCGAAATCGCGCCGAGCAGAACGATCAATCCGGTCGTCGCCATCCAGTTGGGTATGTCCAAAAAGCTGCCGAGGTAACTGACGAAACCGGTCGTGATCGTCGCTCCCGAAACGATGTTGGCGATAATCAGCAGCCAGCCGGTCACCGCGGGCAGATGCCAGCGTGTGCCGAATGCTTCTTCCGTATAATCGATCGCGCCACCTGCGGTGGGAATGCGCGCAGCAATCTCTGCGAAGGACAATGCGGTAAACACGGCCACCAGTCCCGCGGCGGCATAGGCGATGGGCGCAAGTGCCCCCGCCGTGCCGATCACCTCGCCGATCACCACGAAGATACCGGCGCCCAATATCGTGCCGGTTCCGTAGAATATCAGGCTGCCGAGCCCCATCGAGCGTGCAAGCCCCATACGTCTTTTCTCCTTCGAATAGGTGTGAATGGTTGGAAGGAATGGTGGGACGGTATGTTCCGAATTTGCGGATCGCGACTTATGCAGGAATAGGCATAAGGGTGCCTGTTCGCCGGTCCGACTGCGTTTGACCTTTCCTATTGATCGCCGATCTGCTTTCCTACTCGGTATGCCGACGCCTCCCTTCTTTCGATATGATATGCGCGCTTTTCTGGGTGAAATATGGAACCGGTTTTTGCTGTCAGGATCGTGTAACAAGCGGTCCATGTCTCCGGTTTGCCGGACTTTGGGGAGCACCGCATGATTCGGCCTTCGGTCTGTATCACCGGCGCTGCGAAACGGATCGGCGCCGTCATTGCCACCGCATTCGGCGAAGCAGGTTGGCACGTCGTCATTCATTACGGCAGCTCCGCATCGGAAGCGGAGGAACTGGCCGCAAATCTCCCATCCGCTGAAACCGTCCATTGCGATCTCGCTGATACGGACGGCGCGGTGGCGATGGTTCGGCGACTGGCCGAACGGCTCGACGATTGGCGGTGTCTCGTCAATTGTGCCGCCATCTTTCGCGACGATGCCGCCGATGGCCTCGACCGTACCGTATTCGACCGGTCCATGGCGATCAATGCGCGCACACCGGCACGCATGGCGCAGGCCTATCTCAACCACGCGCGTGCCGCCGACGGACGCCGGGTCATTCAGGTGACCGATCAGAAACTGGCCAATCCCAACCCCGATTTCTTCAGCTACACCATGAGCAAACACGCACTGCATGCGACGATCGCGATGCTGGCGGACAATACCGCGTGTAGAGGGAGCGATCGTGTTTACGGGCTGGCTCCCGGTGCCATCCTTGCCAGCCACGATCAGACCGAAGCGGAAACGGAAACGTCTCACGTCATGAATCTGCTCGAACGCAAGACGGACGCAGCCGAAATTGCCGATGCCATGCTGTTCCTGGCGGCCGGACATCTTGCCAGCGGCGAGACCTTGTATATCGATAGCGGACAGCATCTGCTCGACCAGCCGCGCGATGTCATCTACCTCGCCCGCGAAAAGCTTGCGAAGGAAGGCGCCTGATGGCCGATGAAATTATCGATACCAAACCGCGCAAGCGCCATGGCGTCGTCACACGGTTATGGCACTGGCTGAACCTGATCTGCGTCGTGATCCTGTTCATGTCGGGCCTCAACATCTCCAATGCGCACCGCTACCTCTATTGGGGGAAGGACGGCTTCGATCCTGCGGATGCATGGACAACCGTAATCCGCTTTCCGGGCTGGGCGACGATCCCCGATTACTACTCGCTGGCGCTGGCCCGCGACTGGCATATCCTGTTCGCCTGGCCCTTCGCCGTCGGGCTATTGGTGATGTGGTTCGCGATGCTGGTAAACCGCCACTTCTGGCGCGATCTGCGCACCGCGCCGCGCGAATGGCAACCGCGTGCGATATGGCACGACGTTGTCGAACATCTGAAGCTGAACTTCGACCATGCGAAGGGTAAGTACAACTTCCTGCAGCGCGTAGCCTATGGCGCAGTGTTCGGCATCATGCTGCCCGGACTGGTCCTGACCGGCATGGCGATGAGCCCCGGTTTCGAACCCGCCGCCCCGTGGCTGGTCGATGTGTGGGGCGGACGGCAAAGCGCACGGTCGATCCATTTCATACTGACATGGGCGCTGTTCGCATTCTTCGTCGTGCATGTGCTGCTGGTGCTGTTGTCCGGACCGATCGGCCAATTGCGCGATATGATCACGGGAGGGCGCGAGCCATGAACCACCCCCTTGGCCGCAGAGGCTTCATGGCCGGATGCAGCATGCTGTTCCTGGGCGCATGTTCCAAAGTCGCAGACACGAAAATTGGCGGCAAACTTCTCGATAGTGCGAGTGGGTGGCATCATAAGATACACCATACGCTGGCCGACCGCATGGCGTTGGCGCGGGAATATGAAGTCGCCGACATATCGCCGACCTTCCGCGGCAACGGGTCGCGCACTGTCGATACCGAAGCCTATCGCGCATCGCTCGCTAACGGATTCGACGATTGGCGGCTGGAAGTGCGCGGCATGGTCGATACGCCTATGTCGCTCTCGCTCGACAATATCCGCCGCCTGCCGCAACGCACGCAGATAACCCGCCACGATTGCGTGGAGGGCTGGAGCGCGATCGGCCAATGGACCGGCCCGCAATTGTCGGTTCTGCTTGATGCGGCCGGTGTCCAGGAAGGCGCGCAATTCGTGGTCTTCCGCTGCGCCGACGACCTGAACGGCGCGACCTATTACGAAAGCGTCGACATGGTCGATGCCTATCATCCGCAAACCATCGTTGCCCACATGCTGAACGGTGCGCCGGTGCCCGAAAAGAACGGTGCTCCGCTGCGTATGCGGATCGAACGGCAATTGGGCTATAAACACGCCAAATATTTGACCGCCATCGAAGTGGTCGACAGCCTGGACTCGATCGGCGACGGCGAAGGCGGCTATTGGGAAGACCGTTCCGGCTACCAATGGTATGCCGGCATCTAAGGAGTAAGAATGTCCGATATCAAGAAAGTCGTCCTCGCCTATTCCGGCGGGTTGGACACCAGCGTCATCGCCAAATGGCTGGAGGTTGAACGCGGCTGCGAAGTGGTGACCTTCACCGCCGATCTGGGTCAGGGCGAGGAGATCGAACCCGCGCGCGAGAAGGCGCGGGCCATGGGCATTTCCGACGATAACATCTATATCGAGGATCTGCGCGAAGAGTTCGTCCGCGATTTCATCTTCCCCATGATGCGCGCCAACGCTCGGTACGAGGGAGACTATCTGCTCGGTACATCGATCGCCCGTCCGCTCATTTCGAAGCGCCTTATCGAAATCGCTGCGGAGACGGGTGCCCATGCGATCGCCCATGGCGCGACGGGCAAGGGTAACGATCAGGTCCGCTTTGAACTCAGCGCCTACGCACTCAACCCGGACATCAAGATCATCGCCCCATGGCGCGAATGGGACCTCACCAGCCGCAGCGCGTTGATCGCCTGGGCGGAAAAGCATGATATCGACGTGCCGAAGGACAAGCGTGGCGAGAGCCCCTTCTCCACCGACGCAAATCTGCTGCATACCTCGTCCGAAGGGAAGGTGCTGGAAGACCCATGGGAAGAAACGCCCGACTATGTCTATTCCCGCACCGAGCATCCGGAAGACGCGCCCGACGAACCCGAATATATCACGATCGCTTTCGACAAGGGCGATGGTGTGGCGTTGAACGGCGAAGCGATGAGTCCGGCCACTCTGTTCACCGCGTTGAACGATCTGGGCCGCAAGCACGGGATCGGGCGGCTCGATCTGGTCGAAAATCGCTTCGTCGGCATGAAATCGCGCGGTATGTACGAAACTCCGGGTGGTGAAATCTATGCGCGGGCGCATCGCGGGATCGAGCAATTGACGCTCGATCGCGGGGCAATGCATCTGAAGGACGAACTGATGCCCAAATACGCCGCAACGATCTATAACGGCTTCTGGTACGCGCCGGAGCGGGAGA
>JBAUIN010000149.1:0-2712 GCA_049682975.1 Pontixanthobacter sp.
CGCATTCGAGAATTCTGCGGAATATCGTTCGCGATCGCCATCAGCATCAGGGCGCGGGCATTGTCGTCGATACAGTACCCATGCGCCCGGTCGGGAATGTCGAAGCGCGCATGTTGGAGCATACCCGTATCGTCGGTCAGTCGCTGGACGGCATCATATCCATACCAACTTTCCGTGTGGTCGGGTCGGTTCATGCAGCCGAAGCTGTGGTAAGCGGCTCGGCGATCGAATTGTATTGGTTCCCCAAAATGCGACCGAACCGGGTAAGCAGGGCCTGCGCATATTTATCCCAAGTCATTTCCCGCCCCCGATCATACGCCGTCCGGGCTATCTTCATACGCCGCTCGTTGTTGCATAGAAGCTCGCTGACCTCACGCGCCAATGCCCCGCTATCGCGAAACGGCACTAAGACGCCCGTGTCGTTCGCAAGCAATTCGGAGGCATGGATATATGGGGTCGACACAACCGGTTTGCCCATACCCACTGCATATGACAGCGTGCCCGAAGTGATTTGTTTTGGGTTGAGATATGGCGTGACATACACATCGGTCGCCTTCAAATATTCAACCAGCTCGTCCATCTCTACGAAGGCGTCGATCCAGCGAATATTTGCTGCAACGCCTAGTTCATGAGCACGATCCTGAAGGCGATGACGTAATGCCTCACCCTCCATTTCGATAATATTGGGATGCGTCGCGCCCAAAATCACATATAGCGCGTTCGGATTGACTTTCACGATATCCGGCATTGCCTCGATCATGCGATCGATACCTTTATCATGCGAAAGCAAACCGAAGGTCATAATCACTTGCCGATCCTGTAGATCGAACTGCGCTTTCGCAGCGGCCGGTCGCGTATAGGGGAGATCAGGAATGCCATGAGGGATTACCGCAATTTTCGCGTCGCCTACATTGTAATGGTGCCGCAGGATTGATCGCCCGTATTCCGCCATCACCACCAACATGTCCACTGCCGCGACCAGACGTTCCATGATCGCATTCTGGCCATGGGTCGGCTCATCCAGAATGGTATGCAGTGTAACCACGACTGGAACTTGGACCGCTTCGATCAGGTCGAGGATATATTCCCCATTATCGCCACCGAAGATGCCGAATTCATGCTGAACGAACATAAGCTGCGCGCCGCTGCGGTCGATCTGTCTTGCCGCCTCGCGATAGTCGCTTCGCACACCACGTCTGATGAAGTTTTCGACTTTAGAAGGATAGGCAAGTTCTTTGCTATCGCGTAAGATATAAGTGTCGACCGTCGGAGCATGATCGTGTGCCAATAGCGCCTCATGCGTATCGGCAGTGAATGTCGCCAGTCCGCAACGCTGCGGGGTATAATTTCCAACCAACGCGATATGTCGGGCGTTCGCAACCTGTTGCCGTTCCCGTGCGAACATAAAACGTTTGTCGGACCGTTCGTTCGGATGCCTGGTCGATACGGTTTTACCATATCGTGGCGATAACCGATCGATCTGTTCGGAAGATGGGTGGGGCGGCGCAATAGTCGCCATGGACGCGAACCTTCTTGTTGATCTGTGAAAGCTAATTGACAATAACGTAAACGCGACATGTACGATAAGGTTGCGCAACCTTACCTTTGATAAGTCGTTTCGCTTCGCATCATCGGTACGCGAAATCGCCGATGCCGTTTGAAACAAGGGGGGCGAGACATGCGCATTGCAATGTTGGCACCGATTGCATGGCGCACACCGCCGCGCGCCTATGGCCCCTGGGAATTGGTCACCAGCCTTCTGACAGAAGCATTGGTGGCACGCGGTATCGATGTAACGTTGTTCGCGACGAAGGATAGTGTCACGACCGCGCATCTTTCGGCCGTCGTACCGGCCCCTTACAACGATGATCCCGCTATCGATGCGAAGGTGTGGGAATTTCGCCATCTGGCGCATTGTTTCGCTCAAGCGGACCGGTTCGATATCATTCACAATCAGGCCGACTTCCCAGCGCACGCCTTTGCCGGCCTTATCAATACGCCGGTCGTAACGACGATTCATGGCCTGTCGTCGGATCGCATCCTACCGATGTACGAACCGTTCGACCGGTTGATTCAATATGTGGCGATAAGCGAAGCGGATCGACATCCTGCGCTGAATTACGCCGCGACCATTCATCATGGGATCGACGTCGCCGAGTTTCCCTTCGACAGCGAAGGCAGCGACCGACTGCTGTTTTTCGGCCGTATTCACCCCGATAAAGGCGCGGCAAAGGCGATCGCCGTCGCACGCGGCAGCGATCATGCGCTGGACTTATATGGCATCGTTCAGGACCAGGACTATTACGCGAGGCAGGTCGAGCCGAAGTTACAGACACCGAATATCGTTTTCCATGGGCCGGTTGGAGGGGCAAGGCGTCTACGCGCGCTCGGCAATGCGCGTGCCCTCCTCCACCTCATCGATTTCGATGAACCGTTCGGTTTGTCGGTGATCGAGGCGATGGCCTGCGGCACACCCGTAATCGCGAATGCGCGCGGCTCAATGCCGGAACTCGTCGAACATGGCGTGACCGGGTTCCTCGTCCATAATCACCAGGAGGCGATCGAGGCCATCGCGCGCTCGACCGAACTGGATCGGGCTGCCATCCGCTTACATGTCGCCGAACGGTTCGGCGTAGCACGCATGGCCGACGCGTATATTGCATTGTATCGGCGCATTATCGGATCGCACGGTTAGGCCAGTGAAACGTCGTA
>JBAUIN010000150.1:0-5725 GCA_049682975.1 Pontixanthobacter sp.
AGGCTTTGAAAGCCGCGGCAGACGGGCCGATGAAAGGGGTGTTGGATTACACCGATCAGCCGCTCGTCAGCAGTGATTTCAACCATTATCCCGCCAGTTCGACGGTCGACAGCCTCGAAACCTCCGTCATGGAAGGCAAGCTTTGCCGTGTGGTGAGCTGGTACGACAATGAGTGGGGCTTCTCCAACCGCATGATCGACACTGCGGGTGCGATGGCGAAGCTGGTCTGACGGCGCCATGACCGATTTTCGAACTTTGGATGATATTGGCGATGTAAGCGGTAAGGTCGTCTTGGTCCGCGTCGATCTAAACCTCCCGATGCGCGGCGGTTCTGTGACCGATACGACACGGATACAGGCTTCCGCACCGACGATTCTCGAACTCGCCGATGCGGGTGCGAAAATATTGTTGTTAGCGCATTTCGGTCGTCCGAAAGGGGAACGCAACTCGACCATGTCGGTCAGCATGACGTTGGACGCTGTCGAGGACGTGCTCGGGCGGGAGGTCATGTTCATTCCCGAAATTCACGGTCCTGTTGTTGAGCAATCGGTGGGTATTTTACGTGATGGCGATATCGGCTTGCTGGAAAACACGCGATTTTGGCCTGGCGAAGAAGCCAACGACCCGGACTTTGTAAAAGGCATTGCCGCAGTGGCAGACCTTTATGTCAACGATGCTTTTTCTGCCGCGCATCGTGCTCATGCGAGTACGCAAGGTTTGGCGACTGTTTTGCCTGCCTTCGCCGGACGCGCGATGGAAAAAGAACTACTGGCGCTTTCTAAGGCATTGGACCGTCCCGAACAGCCGGTCGCCGCAGTTGTCGGAGGAGCGAAAGTTTCATCGAAGCTGGATGTATTGCACAATTTGGTCGGAAAGGTGCATCATCTTATAATTGGTGGAGGCATGGCGAACACGTTTCTTGCAGCGCGGGGCGTGGATGTTGGAAAGTCTTTGTGCGAACATGATCTTACCGACACGGCCAACGCGATTATGGATGCGGCGGATCATGCGGGTTGCACCGTGCATCTCCCTTATGATGTCGTCGTGGCGAAGGAATTTTCCGCAAACCCATCGAGCCTGCGCATCTGCAACGTGCACGAAGTCGCAGCGGACGAGATGATCCTGGATATCGGCCCCCAGGCGGTCGAGTCGCTGGGTGACGTCCTTAAAACATGTAAAACGCTGGTCTGGAACGGCCCGCTCGGTGCGTTCGAAACCCCGCCATTCGATGACGCAACCGTGGCATTGGCGAAAACTGCGGGTGCGCTCAGTGTAAGTGACGCGCTTATATCCGTCGCAGGGGGCGGGGATACCGTTGCCGCACTGAACCATGCTGAAGCTGCGAGCGATTTCACTTATATATCAACCGCTGGCGGCGCGTTTCTCGAATGGATGGAAGGTAAGGAACTGCCCGGAGTGATCTCGCTAAGGCGGGAATGACTTCCAATACGCTGCACCTTTTTTCTACGCCGTTGCTGGTCGATACGCTGGCCAGCGCAGAAGGTATCGTGGCCCTGCGCACGTCGATAGATGACGAACGACGACGCGACCCCGATGGTGTTGCGATATCCAACATCGGGGGGTGGCACTCGAACACGCAAATGATTGATTGGGGCGGCGAAGCGGCGAAGGCTTTGGCGTATAAAACCATGCAGATGGCCGATAGCATAACCATCGACGTCAAATCGCCACGAGATAGCCGTTTCGGCTGGATTCCCGAGATGTGGGCGAATGTCAGCAAGTATGGTGCGTCCAATCAACATCACTATCATCCCGGTAGCTATTGGTCGGCCGTTGCCTACATCGATGATGGCTATGCAGGCGATATGGATGTCTCGCTCGGCGGCGAACTCCGGCTGCATGATCCGCGTATGCCGATGATGCGTATGACCGCGCCTGATCTGCGTATGTTGGGACCGGACCGTAAGCCGCAAAACGGTTTGACGACCATTCGGCCCAAAAGTGGAATGATCGTATTGTTCCCCAGTTGGCTTCAACATCATGTGCAGCCTTTTCGCGGACAGGGTACGCGCGTCTCTATCGCGATCAATCTCGTCGCTGCGTTGTCACAACAAAGCCGTTGAATGGCTGCTATCGCATGATTTTTCGTAAAGCGACATAAAGGCGGTCACATATTAGATCGGCGTATGCTAATTTGCCGACCGGCCAACTAGTCCGCTTGTTTCAATATTATTGGTACCGTCCCATCACAAACCATTGGGCGTATATCGGAAATCCACCGATCGCCTATGGTTGCGGTCTGCGCATGCGCTGGGTAAGTAGTTGCCCAGTAAACTTCGCAACAATTGCAAATGGATGATCGATAGATGAACAGTGCCGAAATGACCGCCAAGATCGCCGAAGGTAACGGCTTTATCGCAGCCCTGGATCAAAGCGGTGGTTCCACACCGAAGGCGCTGCGCGGGTACGGCGTGGAAGATGATGCTTGGTCCGGCGATGAAGAAATGTTCGCCAAAATCCATGAAATGCGTTGTCGGATCGTGACGTCGCCTAGCTTTACCGGCGAAAAGGTGGTCGGTGCGATCCTGTTCGAAAAGACCATGGAAGGCTGCACCGACACCGGCACGCCGATCCCGACGCAACTGTCCAATCGCGGTATCGTGCCGTTCCTGAAGGTCGACGCCGGCATGCATGATACGAAGGACGGTGTGCAGTTGATGAAGGACATGCCGCGCCTCAACGATATGTGTGCGAGAGCGAAGGAACTGGGTGTATTCGGTACCAAGATGCGGTCCGTCATTCACGAAGCGAACCGCGACGGGATCGCCGCCAATCTTAGTCAGCAAATGGATTTCGGGCTGCAAATTTTGGGCAATGGCCTTATGCCGATTTTGGAGCCGGAGGCCTCGCTTGAGAGCGATAGCCGTGCGGAGGCGGAGACGCTGCTGTTGGATAGCGCGTTGGAGCAACTGGATCGGCTCGGCGATGATCAGAAAATCATGTTCAAGCTGACGATCCCAAGCGAAGCGAACCTATACAAACCTCTGGTGGACCATCCCAAAGTGCTGCGCGTCGTTGCGCTTTCGGGTGGGTATGCGCGCGATGAGGCATGCCGCGAGCTTGCAAAAAACAGTGGCATGATTGCCAGCTTCAGCCGCGCCTTGTTGCAGGAACTGCGCGCGCAGATGGATGCTTCGGAATTCGATGCGGCGCTGTCGCAGGCGATCGACGCGATACATAATGCGTCCGTTTCCGGCTAATTCGATCGAGCGCGCCGAAGTATGGCAAAGAAAGACGCCGCGACGCAGTTATATTTGATCTCCCCCTTGGAAACGGGGGGCGACTTTCCCGATCGGTTGTCGCGCGCTTTGAATGCGGGGCCGGTTGCTGCATTCCAGTTTCGTGTGAAAGGCATCGACCAGCACGTCGCAGCCGAACTTGCCGCGCCGCTGCAAGCGATCTGTGCAGAACGCGATGTAGCATTCGTTGTCAACGACAGCATATCGCTCGCAAAACGGCTGGGCGCGGATGGTGTCCATCTTGGACAGGACGATGGATCCGTGGCGGAAGCACGCGACGTGCTGGGGAAAGACGCGCAGATCGGCGTAACCTGTCATGGTAGCCGCCATCTGGCGATGGAAGCGGGTGAGCAAGGCGCGGATTACGTTGCGTTCGGTGCCTTCTTCGATAGCGCTACCAAAAATTCGGGTCATCGCGCCGACATCGGACTGATTGAGTTTTGGGCGGGGTTGTTCGAGATACCCTGCGTGGCGATCGGTGGAATTACGCCGCAAAACTGTTCGCCTTTAATTGAAGCCGGAGCGGACTTCCTTGCCGTTTCGGGGGCGGTCTGGAGCGGGGATGAGGCAGCAAATGTTACGGCGTTTACGCAAAGGCTAAGTCGGACTTGATGCGCTTTTGTAACGCAGGTGCAAAACGTTACGATCGGTGATAGGGTATCGATATGCCTGCGAGCCGAACCGACCGAATATTGACCATCGTCATTACCGCTACGCTGACATCGGCGGTTTGGATCGTCGCCGGCGGCAGCCTGATGGAAATGTCCGACAGCGACAGCCAGCGCGAAAACACTCGCCCCGCCGAAACCGTCCCCAAGATCGCCGAACTGCCCGACGATATCGAAACGATCGATGCTGAAGCGCTGGAGAACCAGGAAAGCGGAAGCGGATCGATCGATCCCGCTGCTCTCAACCGCGACGGGGCCACGCAGCCCGACGAAGAAGAAACGCGCGGATTGATGGTTCCGGTCTTGAATGTCCGGCCCGCCGATCTCAGCGATACGTTCAGTGCCATGCGCGATGAAGGCGCTTCCTTGCACGAGGCTTTGGACATCATGGCGCCGGAGGGCACCAGTGTCGTCGCGGCGGCACCTGGGACAATTGAGAAACTGTTCAATTCCGAAGCAGGCGGACGCACGATTTATGTTCGTTCGCAGGACCGCAAAACCATTCATTATTACGCGCATTTGAGCAAATATGCCGAGGGTTTGCGCGAAGGTCAGCGTGTCCGTCGTGGCCAACGTTTGGGTGCCGTGGGTTCGACCGGCAATGCAGCCCCGGATGCACCGCATCTACATTTCGCAATATTACGCACGACGAAAGACGCTGAATGGTGGGAGCCAGCAAGCGCCGTCAACCCGTATCCGTTACTGACCAGAAAATAGCACGCTGGATGCGCGGCGTGGTTTAACGCCTTGCAACCCGCCGGATGCAGCGTACGCGCGTATACTTTCCGCCCTCGTCCAGCAAACGTATAGTATTACGTCCCGTTCGATCGAAGCGGGCATGTTTCATAGGTCCGCTGGTAAAGGTGATGGCATCTCCGGCCATCAAATATGTGCCAGTCCCCGCATCGGTTCGATACGTCGATCCATTACGGACCGTAAAGTTATATTCCGGTGTCGATATCCGCGCAGCACCAACGGCGCGACCCGGATACGCACACGCGTAATGGCCAAGAGGCAGCAGGTTTAGCTTGCCGGACGCAGCGGCAGCCGGATTGCCGATAATGCCGTAGTCTACGCCGGTAGAAAAAATCATCATCAGGAGAACCGCGTTCCGGAACAGCATTAGCCGATGTCCTTTCATATTCGATGCCATTCGGCACGCTGGTAGCCATCTTGCCGCAGACGACAGGCTCCGTTAAAGGCCCGATATACGGCGCAGTTTGTTCCGGCGCAAATTGCAGGGGCCCCTCCTGCACTCATCACAAGATTGGTCATTCCCATGAAAATCACCGGTGTCGACATTCGCCCTGGCAATATCATTGAATATGAAAACGGCATCTGGAAGGTCGCAAAAATTCAGCATACGCAGCCGGGCAAGGGTGGTGCGTATATGCAGGTCGAAATGAAGAACCTGCAGGATGGCCGCAAAACCAACGTGCGCTTCCGAAGTGCCGATACGGTCGAAAAAGTCCGCCTCGATACGCGCGAATATCAGTTCCTGTATGAAGATGGGGACATGCTGGTTTTTATGGATCAGGAAAGTTTCGAACAGATCATGCTGCCCGCCGATCTTCTCGGCGATGCGCGCCCGTTTTTGCAAGATGGCATGCAGGTCCAATTGGAACTGTGGGAAGAAAAGCCGATCAGCGTGCAATTACCGACCCAGGTCGAAGCCGAAATTACCGAGGCGGACGCGGTGGTGAAGGGTCAGACGGCATCTTCCAGTTACAAACCAGCGGTGTTGGACAATGGCGTGCGGATAATGGTGCCGCCCCACATCGGCAGCGGTACGCGCAT
>JBAUIN010000151.1:0-4533 GCA_049682975.1 Pontixanthobacter sp.
TCGGCCTCGGCCACGATAGCATCTGCCATCTGATCGATCGAGGGATTGTTCGATAATGCCAGGCGCGCGGGTTGCCCCGCGTCAACGACCATCGGCACATCGAGCAATGCGGCCACGCGGGCGCGGAAATTCTGCGGTCCGGTCAATTGCGCCCATTCGCTGATCCGTTTGCCGACTTCATCAGCGGGCACATCTTCGGCGGCCATCAGGCGGGCGGCACGCCAATTGCCCATGAGGGCGTAGGAATAAGCGAGGTTCTGACGCATCTTCGCGTTGTTCTGGCCGTTACGTAACGCATTGCCCAGCACATGCGCGCCTTGTTCCGGCCGACCGGCGAGTGACAAAGCCAGCCCTAGATCGGATGGATCGATGGAACTGCGATAATCATCAAGTACGGTCAAAGCGTCGCGATGCTGTCCCGCGCCGATTTCGGCAAGCGCATAGCTCAATGCCGTGCGGCTGCTATCGTCGCCTAGTTCCATCGCATCGGCGAAACTGCGCGCGGCGGAAGAGAAACGACCCGCTTCCAGGTAGACGGCACCCAGCATCGCACGATAGGATGCGTTGCGCGGTTCGGCCTGAACGCTGGCCTCTGCATGAGTGACCGCCTTGCTGGTCTTGCCTTTCGCCAGTGCGCCTTGCGCCATGTTGGCGGATGCGCTGGCGGGTGCGGCGGAACTGGTCGAACAACTCGCCAGCATCGTCGACGCAAGAGCGGTAGTGACGGCCAGCACGATGGCCCGGTTCTCGATGGCGATCTTCGGCATAATCCGTTCCTTAATTGTTCGATGCCCGTTCGGTGGGGTCAGAGTTTGGGCCTGTAGTTGGGTTTGCCTGATTGGCGAGATTGCTGATTTCGGGCATGTCGCCCAACATCCGGTCGAGCGCGTCGGTCACCATTTGCTGCGCACTGACATTGCGAAGCGTACAGGCCAGCCGTAGTTTGAGATGTCGATCCGCATCCAGACGCAGCGTAAATGCCGCGCGCTTGCCGCGTGCCAAGGCCGACCGGCGTGTGCGGGTTTCCTTCGCCTTCACCTTTTTTCGTATGGGTGCCGGTTTCTGCTCGGATGCCGACAAAGGCTCCGGTTCAGGATTGCGTGCGATTTCAGGGGTCGGCGCCGCTTCGATTTCGGGGGCCTTATGGTCCACCGGCTCTTCCGTGAGATCGCCTTCGTAACCGCTGTCATCGTCGAGATCGTAATCGTCATTGTCATCCGCGCCGGCAAACATCGTGCCGAGTGATTTCTGTTGTTCGACCACTGTAGGCGCTTCAATGTGCTGTTCGCCCAGTTCGGCGGCGGCAAGCCGATCGTTATCTTGCGCTTCCTGCGCCGCGTCGCGATTGGCGGGCTCCGGCGTCAAATGCAGGATCGTACCTTCTTTCTGCTTAATCGTGGACGCATCCGACACCTCGCCCATATCGTTCCAGCCGAGATCTTCCAGATTATGCGCAGCTGCGCCATCGCTGGGCATCATGGCGACCTGTGGCCGCATTGCCGGCTTCGCGCCGCCCTTGCGGGCGAGCAAACCCGAACTCAAGGATGCAAAATTCGTGTCTGACATCATCGGTTCCTCGCCTCGATCATCCTGTCCCTTGCCCAGCGCTTACTGGGCCACCCGACGGCCGAAGCCCCCGGTCGGACGGTGCGCCGGGGCAACCTGCGATATCGAACCGGGCGCGGCGAAAACCGTGCGGCGGAAATTCTTTTCGAGGCGATCGGCCATGTAACCCCACAAGGCGGTAACCTCGGCAGCGCTGCGGCTGTCGGGATTTACTTCCATCACGGTGCGGCCATCGATCATCGATGCGGCATAATCCGTGCGGTGATGCAGGGTGATGGGGGCAACCGTACCATGCTGCGACAGAGCCACGGCGGCTTCCGATGTAATCTTGGCCTTGGGTGTCGCGGCATTCACTACGAATACCAGAGGCTTGCCGGCGCGTTCGCACAGATCGACCGTCGCACCCACGGCACGCAGATCGTGCGGGCTGGGCCGGGTCGGCACAACGATCAGTTCGGCCACGCCGATGACCGATTGAATCGCCATCGTAATGGCGGGCGGTGTGTCGATCACGGCCAGTTTGAAGCCCTGCTGCCGCAAGGTCTGCAGATCGCTGGCAAGACGGGCCACGGTGGTCTGCGCGAATGCGGGATATTCCGCCTCACGCTCGTTCCACCAATCGGCCAGCGATCCTTGTGGATCGATATCGATCAGAACCACCGGTCCAGCACCGGCGCGTTGCGCCTGAACTGCGAGATGTCCCGAAAGCGTGGTCTTGCCCGAGCCACCTTTTTGCGATGCCAATGCCAGTACGCGCAAGGTCTGGTCCCCTTTTAAACTCGTTTATTTCGGAATCCGCCCAAATGCGTTCCGGGGACCGAACTCGCAGGATACCCCTAATTTTAGGTTAAGAGGATGGGATACGATAAACATTCGCACCAATCTGCCGTTACGCAGGTAAATCCGCGCGCAAGCGTGCAACGAATTGATAACGCATCGTTCACTATGATCCATCTTGCTTATGCTACGCGGCACGCACTGTATGCCGCTCGACAGGGAACAGAGGAGCCCGGCGCAATGACGAAAACACGTATCATCCTGTTGTCCGCTTGTACGCTTTTCGTCGGCATGACGCTGCCTGCCAAGGCCAACACCGATATCGCGGCCCATCTGGAACGGGGGCATGCCGCATGGGATCGCGGCGAATATAGCGCGGCCGTGAACGAATGGCGCGACTTGGCCGATGGCGGCAACGCGGATGCGCAGTTCAACATGGCGCAGGCATACAGGCAGGGCCGCGGTGTTAAGGCCGACAGGGTTCGTGCCGAAGCGTTGATGGCGAAGGCGGCGGCGCAGGGCCATGCGCGGGCTATCGACCTTTACGGATTGCTCTTGTTTCAGGACGGCCGCGAAGAAGAAGCGATGCCGTATGTCATTCTTTCCGCCGATAGAGGCAATGCGCGTGCGCAGTACCTGTTGGGCATCGGCCATTTCAATGGGAAGCTGGTCGCAAAAGACTGGGTCCGGGCGTATGCTTTAATGACGATGTCGAGCCAAGGCGGTCTGGAACAGGCGAATGCCGCCATTGCGCAGATGGATGGGTATATTCCCGCATCACAGCGAGCGGCGGGCACAAATCTCGCCAGGAAAATGAGTAGTCAGAATGGTGTGATTTCGAACCCGATCGCACAGCCCGTGGCCTATACCGTAACCGCCGATCGACCTGCGAATACCAGCATTCGGAGAGTCGATAGTCCATCCGCGACCGACCGCGCGACGATAAACACCGCGCAGGTGCCGACTGAAGCGGACGGCCCCTGGCGCATTCAGGTCGGGGCGTTCGCCGTGCAATCGAATGCGGATCGCCTGTGGTCGCGCCTGTCGAAGCGGGCCGATCTGAGAGACAAACGCAAATTTCTCGTGCCCACCGGCCGTGTCGTCCAACTGCGCATCGGCGGCTTTGCCGATAGCCAATCAGCGCAGACGATATGCGACGATCTGAAACGCAACGGACAGGATTGTCTTGTCTTGCAATAGGCCGAAGGGCATGCGCTACGCTCGTCATTAAGGAAACCGCGCGTGCGCGAAACTTACGCCCCCTCGCCCGATGTTCCCGGCGAAAAGGCTGAAACCTTGGATCAGTCGCCCAAAGTTTCGCCGACATCTGCAAAACGCATTCAATCGCTCGACTTTCTGCGGGGAATCGCGGTGATGGGCATCCTGTTTGCCAACATCGTGGCATTCGGCCAATCGATGACCGCCTATATTTGGCCCACGGCTTTCATAGGCGACGATGGCGATCCCGGCGGCTGGTGGTGGATCGCGCAATTCATGTTTGTAGATGGAAAGATGCGCGGTCTATTCACCCTATTGTTCGGCGCGGGCATGATCCTGTTTATGCAAAAGGCGTGGGCGCGCGGAGATACGCGGTGGCTGCAATTGCGCAGGCTGGCGATCCTGCTGATATTCGGGCTGCTGCATTTCTATTTCATCTGGAAGGGCGATATTCTTTTCGGTTATGCCGTGATCGGAGCGCTCGCTTTGCTATTCATCAAGATGCAGGCGAGGAACCAGTTGATCCTCGGTTTGATCGGCTTTGTTGGAGGCGGCTTGCTGGTCGCGGGTATGATGGTGCCGCTGGCTTTCATTGCCGATACGCAGTTCGGCGAGACGCCCGCCATGACCGACACGCGCGAGGGCCTGCTGATCGGCGTAGAAGAAGCGCTGGCCAGCGATCGGCGGGAAGCCGCGCTAATCCAGTCCGGCGATTATGGCGGTTATGTTGCGAACAATTTTGCCGAACATGGCTTCACCCCCTTGAGCAACGCCGGGCTGTTCGTGTTCGAAACGCTGCCCTTCATGCTGATCGGCATGGCGCTGTATCAAATGGGGTTCTTCAGCGGCGGGTTCGACAGACGCAGACTGGCGCGGCTGGGTTGGGGCGGCGTGATAGCGGGCATCGTTTTGTCGCTGCCGATCGCGCTTTGGGTGAAAGCAAGCGGGTTTACCTTTTACGGCACGCTCGCT
>JBAUIN010000152.1:0-9746 GCA_049682975.1 Pontixanthobacter sp.
GCGCCGGTATCTCCATCACGGCCCGATTGGGTGTTCGCGGCGAGATCGATATCGCGCCCCTCCGCCGCCGCTTCGCCCAGCAACAGCGCAGTACCTGACGGTGCGTCCCGTTTCATACGATGGTGCATTTCGACGATCTCGATATCCCATTCGTTGCCGAGACGCCGGGAGGCCTCTTCGACCAGATGCGCGAGCATGTTGATGCCGAGCGAGGTGTTGCCCGTTTGCAGAACGGCGATCGTTTGCGCCGCTTCGTTCAAACTGTCGTGTTGCGTCTCGCTCAATCCGGTCGTGCCGACAAGTATCGGCACCCCGGCGGACCGCGCCGCCGCCAGATTGTCGGCCAGTGCAGCGGGTGCGGAGAAATCGATCAGCACATCGCATCGTTCGGCTAGAGGGGCAGGATCGCCCCCCTTGTCGACGCCGCCCGCGTAATCGTGACCGGCATCCGCGATCGCCCGCTGCAAGGCCTGCCCCATGCGGCCTTCGCTGCCGATAATTCCGATACGTGTTCCGATACGTGCCATTGCGTCTCCACTTCGCTGTGTGCTTCATGGGCGACATGGATGAGCTTCGCAATATCGTGATTCTGACCGGCGCGGGCATAAGCGCGGAAAGCGGGATCGACACTTTCCGCGACGAGGGCGGATTGTGGGAACAGCACGCGATCGAGGATGTCGCCACGCCCGAAGGGTTCGCGCGCGATCCCGACCTGGTACTGCAATTCTACGATGCGCGGCGCGCGGTGGTACAGACCAAGCAGCCAAACGCGGCGCATCATGCTTTGGCGCGGCTCGACCGGGCATGGATGGCGGATCGGGGCGAATTGCTGATCGTGACCCAGAATGTCGACGATCTTCACGAGCGCGCCGGGGCCGAGCGCATCTTGCATATGCATGGCGAGTTGTTGAGCGCGCTGTGTTCGCAATGCGGCGCGCGCATGCCCTGGAATGCGCCGATGATCGACCGACCGGCCTGTCCAAAATGCGGTAAGCGGACATTACGGCCCGATGTCGTGTGGTTCGGCGAAATGCCCTACCAAATGGACCGTATCTACGCCGCATTGCGCGATGCCGATCTGTTCGTCAGCATCGGGACCTCCGGCGCCGTCTATCCCGCCGCCGGTTTCGTGGAAGAGGCGCGCGCAATGGGTGCGCATACGCTGGAACTCAATCTGGAAGCCAGCGAGGGATCGCATCGCTTCCACGAAAGCCGCATGGGTTCCGCCGGTGCGCTGGTGCCCGAATGGGTGGACGGCTTACTGGCGGACTGAACCGCATGCGCTGCAATCCGCATCTTTCGCAATCGTGAGCGTTCGCATGCCCGGTTTGGCGCCGTCCATCAGATGCAGCTTGCCCCATTGCGGGTCGCCGAATGCGGCCTTGCCATCGAGCAGCAGGCGTACGGCCTGCAACGCGGCGAAGCTGCCGACCCAGCCGACCATCGCGCCCAGCATGCCGTCATCGGCGCAGGTGTCGCAATCGTCATTGTCGAATGCATCGCCGACGAAGCAGCGATAGCAGGGCGCATCCGGCAAATGTCCGGCGAAGGCACCGACCTGCCCCTGAAATCGCCCCACCGCCGCCGATAGCAGGGGAATGTTATGGGCAACGCAGGCATCGGACACGGCGAGCCGGGTCGCGAAATTGTCGGTTCCATCGACGACCAGATCGGTGTCCACCAGCAAAGGCGCGGCATTGGTCGCATCGATCCTGTCATCGCGGACATCGACGACAATCTCCACGTCGAAATTCGCCAGCCAACGGCGGGCGGCCACCACCTTGGCATGGCCGACATCGCGTTTGGTGTACACGGTCTGGCGCTGAAGGTTGGACAGTTCCACATCGCCATCGTCGACCAGGCGGATTTGCCCGACGCCCGCGCCCGCCAGATATTGCAATATTGGGCTGCCGATCCCGCCCAATCCGACAAGCGTTACATGCGCCTGCGCGAGCGCCACCTGCCCTGCGCCGCCGATTTCCGGCACGATTATCGTACGCGCGTGCCGTTGGAGCTGATCGGGGGACAGGGCCATGGAAAGGCTGTTGGCAGGCTGTGTACCGGCTGTCGAACGGCTTTTCGCGAAAGGCGCGAGAACTCAGCTTTCCAGCTGCCGCAACAGGCTGCGCACATCGCCATCCATATCGGCGTCCCGAGTACGTAAATCTTCGATCAAGCGAACGGCGTGGATCACGGTTGAGTGATCGCGCCCACCGAATTTGCGGCCGATTTCGGGATAACTGCGCGGGGTCAGCACTTTGGACAGATACATCGCCACTTGCCGTGGACGCACCACGGCGCGGGCGCGGCGTTTGGAGGACATTTCGCTGCGATCGATGCGGAAGAACTGGCAGACCGTGCGCTGAATTTCGTCGATCGTTATCCGACGGCGATTGGCGGACAGAATATCGGTCAGCTGTTCTTCGGCCAATTGCAAAGACACGGTTTGTCCGGTCAGCTGGGCATAGGCGATCAGCTTGTTGAGGCCGCCGACCAGCTCGCGAACATTGCGGGTAATCGTGCGGGCGAGAAATTCGATGACGTCGCCGGGCACTTCCAAAGGTGCGAAGCGGGTCAGTTTCGATTCGAGGATTTTGCGGCGCAATTCGATATCGGCGGGTGCGATGTCGGCGACCAGCCCCATCGACAGGCGGCTGAGCAGGCGCGGCTCCACCCCGTCCAGCGCCTGCGGTGCGCGGTCGGCGGCGAAGACCAGTCGCTTGCCTTCGGCCAGCAGCGCATCGATCGTGTACAGCAATTCTTCCTGCGCGCTCGCTTTGCCAATGATGAACTGAATATCGTCGACCAGCAGTAAATCGAAACTGCGCAAACGCGCCTTGAATTCGATCATCTGGTTGGCTTTCAGGGCATGGACGAATTCGACCATGAACCGCTCTGCGCTGCAGTAGAAAATACGCGCGCGGGGATGGGCGGAAAGATAGGCGTGACCGATCGCGTGCAGCAGATGCGTCTTGCCCTGACCGGTCGCGGCCTTGAGATAAAGCGGCGAGAATTGCGGGGTTTCGTTGGCCGACATGCGCTGCGCCGCATTGCAGCCCAAAATGTTGGTTTCGCCGGTAATGAAGGCGGCGAAAGTCAGCGACGGGTCGAGCCCGACGGAAGATGCGAAACCCTGTTCACCGATAGTGCCAGCGGCCATATCCATCATGGGATTGCCGCCGCCATCGTTGGCCGGGCGGTGTCCGCCATTATGCAGGCTGAGATCGGTAACTTTGCGGCGACCGGGATGCACCTGAATCTTGACATGGCGAATATCGTTCTTGGCGATTTTCCAAGCGAGCGACAAGCGATCGGCGAACCGGTCCTGCACCCAATTGGCGGAAAATTCGGTGGGTAGATACAGGTTCAGCGTGCCGGTTTCCTTGCAAAACGGGCCGACCTGAACCGGCTTGATCCATTGGCTGTGCAATTGATGGCCCAGATCCTTGCGCAGACCCTGGCTGATATCGGCCCAATCGGCTGCCAGATTCACCGCTTCCAAATCCTCCGCGTCGTCCTTGCTGGGTTTGCGGTTGGTATAGGTGGAACTGTTACTGTTCATGGCCATCACGCATTCATCCCCATCGCCGAATTCCCGCCGCCATTTCCACCATGGCGGCCCCCATCGGCATCATTGTTATCCGCGTTCTTAGGACATAGCGGTGCCATGCCCCGGAATCGCGTATTCCAGGCGAAAATTCGCCTTGTTGTCATCTGAATCGGAGCGTCGAAGCCCCGGTTGCGAGGTCACTTATGAACGCCTGCGAGGATCGCGCAAGAGCGGCTTCTGTAAAATATTTGAAATAAATCCGTTGACTCAACCCCACCCCGCAGGCGCCCGTTCAACGCGCTGTTTTGCTAAGGTTTCGCGTCATTCAGTATCGCGAATCGCGGCAAATCGGTGAGTCGTGTTTTCAGCCTGAAACAGTTCACGGGCGGGATGTTCGTAATCGCTGCGATGCAACAAAAAAGGCCGGTACGCGAGGCACCGACCTTCTGCGATTTGTAACGATGATCGCAGCAGCGCGATTCGCGCCGCGACCGCCCGGATTAAAGTGCGGCGACCCGCTTCGACAGGCGCGACATTTTGCGCGAAGCAGTGTTTTTGTGCATCACGCCGCGTGCGACGCCGCGGGCGAGCTCGGGCTGGGCCGCGCGCAGGGCGTCGGTCGCGGTTTGCTTGTCGCCGCCTTCAATGGCGGTTTCGACCTTCTTCACGAAACCGCGAATACGGCTCATGCGGGCGCCGTTGATTTCGGCACGGGCGTTGTTGCGACGGATGCGTTTACGTGCTTGCGGCGTATTGGCCATGTCTGTCCTTTGTCAGGCCGCAAATATAGGCGGCCGAAATTCGATAGTTTGGTTCGGTCGGAAACGGCAGTTTCCCGCCGGAAAGCGCGCCCTTTATGCCAGAGCCGCCGAATCGTCAATATATTTAGGGTGACGTGGCGCGGCTTCAAGGTGCGCGTGGAGCCCGCTAACGCTGGCAGCGTGGGCAATACCAAGTGCTGCGCCCGCCCTGTTCGATCCGACGGATGGTGCCGCCATCATTGCGCTGACACGCCTCGCCCTCCCGCCCGTAAACTGCGAACCGTGTCGCAAAATAGCCGAGCTGACCGTCGGGGCGGGCATAATCGCGCAGGCTCGATCCGCCATCGATGATGGATTGCTCAAGGACCGCGCGGATTTCCGGCACCAATCGTCGCAGTGCCGCCAACGACACGCGCCCGCCCGCTTTGGTGGGATGGATGCGCGCGCGGTGCAGCGCCTCGCACACATAGATATTGCCGAGGCCCGCCACGATCCGCTGGTCGAGCAGCAGCAGCTTCACCGTCTGCTTTCGTCCGGTGAAGGTCCGCTTCAGATGTTCCGCCGTAAGATCGGGGCCGAGCGGTTCGGGGCCGAGCGAGGCGATGGAAGGCCAGTGATCGACCGCATCGCTCGCGACCAGATCGACCCAGCCGAACCGGCGCGGATCGCACAGAGCAAATGTGTGATCGGCGGTCGCCAGAACCAGATGATCGTGTTTGTCCGCAGTTTCGGGATCGATCCGCCAGCGCCCGCTCATGCCCAGATGGAAGATCAGCGTCTGATCGCGATCGGTATGCATCAGCCCGAATTTCGCACGGCGGCCCATGCCGGTAATGCGCGCCCCCGTCAGCATCTGCACCAGATCGGCGGGGAAGGGGCGGCGCATGTCAGGGCGATTGACGGTGACGCGCGTGATCCGTTCCCCATCGAGGAACCGCGACAGGCCGCGAACCGTTGTCTCTACTTCGGGCAGCTCGGGCATGAGCGGTCTGTATCACCCTTTGCCGCCACCGCAATTCCTGCCTAGAGAGACCACCTATGAACGATACAGCGTCCTTCGGGTATAAAGACGTCGATGCAGCCGAGAAGGAGGCGATGGTCGGCGCCTTGTTTTCCAGCGTGGCCGCCAAATACGACATTATGAACGATGCCATGTCGGGCGGGATGCATCGGGTCTGGAAAGACCGTTTCGTGCGGCGCGTAAAACCGCAGGCGGGCGAAGCGATATTGGATATGGCCGGAGGTACCGGCGATGTCGCGTTCCGCATGGCACCATCCGGCGCGCATGTGACCGTGTCCGACATCAATCAGGAAATGCTGGATGTGGGTATCGAACGGGCGATGGATCGTGGGATCGACAGCCTGGTCTGGTCGCGTCAGAATGCCGAAAAGCTGGAATTTAGCGCGGGCACCTTCGATGCCTATACGATCGTGTTCGGCATCCGCAACGTCACCCATATCGACCGCGCTCTGGCCGAGGCGCATCGCGTGCTGAAATATGGCGGGCGCTTCTACTGCATGGAATTTTCGACGACCCAGTGGCCGGGGTTCAAGGATATGTACGATCTTTACTCGCACAAATTGATGCCCAAGATCGGCGGTCTGATCGCGCAGGACGAGGACAGCTATCGCTACCTCGCCGAATCGATCCGTCGTTTCCCACCCATGCATGAATTCGAAACAATGATCCGCGGTGCGGGATTTGCGCGCACGAAGGTCGAACCCATTTTAGGCGGCGCGGTCGCGATCCATTCGGGGTGGAAGGTCTGATCCGATGACCCGCCCGGCCACGCATATCTGGCGGCTTCTGAAATGGGGCCGGACATTGGCGCGCCATGGCGCATTGCGTGGGATAGAGGCTGATCCCAATACGCCGCCGCCAGTGCGCCGATTGGTCCGAGTGGCGCGGTTCGGGACGGTGCAGCCGCGTACGCCCGATTATGCCGCTGCCTTTCGGGCGATCGGCCCGGCGGCGATCAAGCTGGGCCAATCGCTCGCCACGCGCCCCGATCTGGTCGGGGAAGAAGCGGCGGACAATTTGCTCGCGCTACAGGACGATCTGCCGCCCGTCCCCTTCGCGCAGATACGCGCAGTAATCGAAGCGAGTTTCGAAGCGCCGATCGACACTCTGTTTGCCTCTATCGAGGAAGAACCGGTCGGTGCGGCCTCCATCGCGCAGGTCCACCGTGCCGTCACGACCGATGGCCGAACCGTCGCGGTCAAGGTTCTGCGTCCCGGTATTCGCGAGAAATTCGCGCAGGATATTCAGACCTATCACTGGGCCGCGGCGCATTTGGAAGCGATGGGCGGCGAAGCGCAGCGTTTGCGCCCCCGCTACACCATCGCCAATTTCGAACGCTGGACCAATCGCGAACTCGATCTGCGGCGCGAGGCGGCTTCGGCGAGCGAACTGGCCGAAGCGATGGTCGCGATCGACAAATACGACGTGCCGGATATCGATTGGGACCGCACCAACGGTAAGGTCATGACCGTCGAATGGGTCGATGGCGTCAAGATCAGCAAGCGCGACGAGCTGATCGCTGCCGGGCACGATCTGCCCGAACTCGCGAACCGGCTGGTGCTGGCATTCTTGACGCAAGCCATAAGCGCGGGGTTCTTCCACGCTGACATGCATCAGGGCAATCTGTTCGTGAAAGCGGACGGCACGATCGTGGCGATCGATTTCGGCATCATGGGCCGGATCGACCGGCAGGCGCGGGCGTGGCTGGCGGAAATTCTTTATGGTCTGACCACCGGCAATTATCGACGCGTGGCGGAAATCCATTTCGAGGCGCAATATGTGCCCAATTACCACGATGTCGGCGAGTTCGCGACGGCCCTGCGCGCGGTGGGGGAACCGATGCGCGGCAAGCCGGTGAGCGAACTCAGCGTCGGGCAGATGCTCGACGGGTTGTTCGCCATCACCCGCGATTTCGACATGATGACGCAGCCGCATCTGTTGCTGCTGCAGAAAACGATGGTGATGGTGGAAGGGGTTGCGACGCAATTGGATCCGCAGATCAATATGTGGGACACATCCGGCCCCTTCGTGCGCGAATGGATCAGGGACGAACTTGGCCCGGAAGCCGCGATCGCCGACCGATTGCGCGAAGATACCGCCACGCTGCTACGCATTCCCGAACTGATCCGAAGGGTCGAAGACCGCTTCCCGCCGAAAGGTGGCGCGCCCGAACAGATACCGCTGCCCGATGTCGCCATCATGTGGGATCGCAGTGAGAAGGCCGACCGCCCTTGGCAGGGTTACGCGCTGTCTGCCGCTATCGGTGCCGGTGCGGTGGCGACTGCTTTGGCAACGGGCTGGATCGGCTAGGCGTTACGTATTGCGCCCCGGTTCGGCAGGACGCGGGCTGCAATCAGGCATAAGGTCACGAACACCGCCTCCACGATCATCGGTGTGAAAAAGCTGCCTTCGCTGCCATGCGTAATCAGCGTAATAAGCCGTCCGACCAATGCGACCCCCAGCATGAATGCCGGGATCAACAATATATCGCTGCGCCGCTTCCACGCGCCATACAGCATGGAAAGGCCGGTGATCGCGAAGAACGCCGTCATGTCGCCGCGAATGGCGGCAACGCCGGTATTACTGTTGGCCGCCACGCCGAAGCCTGATGCGGCATCTTCCGGCCGAAACAGGAAATCGGCACCGGTCACTATAAATAATATGCCACCCAGAAATATCAGTGCCGTCAATATCAGTCGCATAGTCGCATCTCCCCCATCATCGATCCTTGCAGCGCCTTCGATACCCAAATCGTGTTGGATTGGCGATAGGGTTGCGAGCGGGGGCTGGCAGAGCCCCGTTCCGCACGCTAAGTCCGCGCAGATGATACGGGGACCACGATGACGGAAACGGATGCGCCGCATGTGCTGCTGGTGGTGGGCGGCGGTATTGCGGCTTACAAATCATGCGAACTGGTCCGCCTGATCCGCAAGGGCGGCGGGCAAGTGACCTGCGTGGTTACCGAAGGTGGCCGGCAATTCGTCACGCCGATGGCACTGGCGGCGTTGAGCGAACGGCCGGTGCACACCACCCTGTGGGATTTGAAGAACGAGGCCGAGATGGGCCATATCCAGCTCAGCCGGGAGGCCGATCTGGTCGTCGTCTGCCCCGCCACCGCCGATCTGATGGCGAAGATGGCGGCGGGCATTGCGGACGATCTGGCGACCACGCTGATCTTGGCGACCGACAAGCCGGTGATGGCCGTACCCGCGATGAATGTCCGCATGTGGCAACATGAAGCGACGCAGCGCAATGCAGGCTGGCTGCGGCAGGCGGGCGTGCATGTGATCGATCCCGATATCGGCCCGATGGCCTGCGGCGAATTCGGCCCCGGCCGTCTGCCCGAACCCGAAGCGATCTGGTTGGAGATCGCCGATATGCTGGGTCTCGATCCCGGTGAGGCGGGTGCCGCCGAGATCGACGCCTTCGTGAACGAAGCGATGCCGCAAGAGAGCGCCGGAGATTACGACGATCAATATGACGAAGAATCGTCGGAAGAGCCCGCGCGTGGCGGTCTGGGCGGTTTGCTGTCGTCCTTGATCCCGCGCACCACGCCAAAGCGGACCGAGGACGAATTGGAGGCGCAATGGGCCGATGCCGAACCACGGCCCGACGATTTCGACGATCAGCCGCCGATGGACGAACCCGCTTTCGATCCGGCGGCATCGCCTTTGGCGAAGAAGGGGGGGGCGAGCTCCGCACCGCCGACCGATCCCGATGCGACCAACCACACGGTGAGCACGGGGGCAGGCTCCGCCATGCCCGAACCGATGGAGGGGGATGGTTCCCTTGACGGACAGGCACCCGACCCGCTCGACGGGCAGCCCGCATTCGATGAAAACCCGGAACATCGCCCGCTTTATGGGCGACACGTTCTGGTTACGGCAGGCCCGACGCGCGAACCGATCGATCCGGTTCGCTACATCGCCAACCGGTCTTCGGGAAAACAGGGTTTCGCCATCGCCGCCGCGGCCGCCGCCGCCGGCGCGCGTGTTACTTTGATTGCGGGGCCGGTATGGCAGCCAACGCCGCCGGGGGTCGATCGGATCGACGTGGAATCGGCGCGCGAAATGGCCGATATTGTGAAGAAATCGCTGCCTGCCGATGTCGCCATCATGGTGGCGGCAGTGTCCGATTGGCGCAGCAAAGAGTTCTCCGACAGGAAAATCAAGAAACGCGGAGCCGCGCCGCCCGCTCTGATGCTGACGGAGAATCCCGATATTCTCGCCAACACCGCGGCGGGTGGCAAACGCCCTGGCTTGCTCATCGGTTTCGCCGCCGAAACCAACGATGTCGTCGAGAACGCGCAGGCGAAACTGAAGCGCAAGGGCGTCGACTGGATCATCGCCAACGACGTGTCCGGCGATGTCATGGGTGGTGACGACAACAGCGTGCATATCGTGACGGCGCAGCG
>JBAUIN010000153.1:0-1995 GCA_049682975.1 Pontixanthobacter sp.
ATTTCTTCGTCGGCGGCGGGATCGTGTATTCGCTGCGTGCGCGGGATATTCTGTTCGACTTGCCCCGCGAAGCCTATGCCGGAATGCGCGGTGCCAGCACGGAGTACGCATTGTTACAGGCACGCGCCATTCGCGACAATTTCGGCGCCGATTGGGGGTTGGCCGAAAGCGGTTCTGTGGGCGGGGGCAGTAAACATCCCGGCGGTGCGCCTGCCGGGCAAAGCTGCGCCGCGCTGGTTGGGCCCGATGGCGAATGGACCCGGATGACGCAAACACACAGTCACGAACGTATCTCGAATATGGAGGCGTTCGCGCATGCGGCGCTTTCCCACTGCGAGAAAACGCTGCGAGCCGCCCCTTAATCGTTCGGCATGAGGTGTATTTCGCGGATCGCGGACGTTTCGCGCTGTTCCAGACTGAACAAAACTGCATCCGCAATATCTTCGGGCTGCAATTTGTCGGGCTTCGCTTCGTCGAAGAATTCGGTGTTGACCATGCCGGGCGAAATGACCGTGCAACGCCCACCCCATTCGCGCATTTCCTCGGCCAGATTGCCGGCGAAGCCATGCACGAACCATTTGGTCGCGCCGTAGATCGAACCTTTCATGTGGTCGCGCCCGGCCTTCGATCCGGTGACGATGAATTGTCCCTTCGTCTTGCGCAATTCGGGCAGCGTCGCATGGGCGGTATACAGGACGGCCATGATGTTGAGGTGGATCATGTCGTGCCATTCGTCCGGATCGCCCTTTTCCGTACCCGGCTGATCGACGCCTTTACCCGCATTGGCGAATACGGCATCCAGCCCGCCGAACTTGGTAAGCGTTTGCTGCACCGCCGCATTCAGATCGTCGCGATCGGTCACATCGCATTCGATGGCGAGGGCGGTGTCGCCGATGTCGTTCGCAATGCTGTCCAACTTGTCTTTCGAACGCGCCAGCAAAGCGACATTCCAATCCGCCTTTGCAGCGGCCTTGGCCGTGGCGGCGCCTATACCGCTGGATGCGCCGGTGATGAGGAGGGTTTTAGCCATGGGAGAAACTCGCTTTTGAAAAGAATGTGCCTCACCAAAGCATCAGCGCGTTACACGTTCCGGCGCCACCCGTTCCGCTTGCGTAGCCACAGGATCGACCAATCGCCGCGGACGAGCCGTTTGGCGAGACGAAATCCGGCGCGGCGATAGGCGGAGCGCACCCGTGCCTCCTGCGTGGTCAACAGCCCGGCCAGCAGCAGATCGCCACCCTCCGCAACGGCATCCATGAAGTCGGGGACCAGTTCCGTGAGCGGTCCGGCCAGAATGTTCGCAATCAGCAAATCGTATGGTGCGCGCATCTGCAATTGCGGATCGTCCATTCCATTCGCAATCACCATCGCCAGCTGCCCCCGGTCTGGGCCGCGGGGCACCGCGTTCATCGCAGCATTATCGATGACGACCTGTTCGCACACCGCATCGATATCGCTGGCGGTCGCACAAGCGCGCGGCCACAATTCCATTGCGGCGAAAGCGAGCAGTCCGGTTCCGGTCCCGATGTCGGCGAGATTCCGCGCGATAATCCCCGTGCGTTTCATATGCGTCAGCATGGCCAGACAACCCGCCGTAGTGGCGTGATGACCGGTGCCGAATGCCTGACTGGCGGGAATGGCGAAATTGCGCAGCGCGGGATTGTCGCTCGACCGATGGTTCGGCGTATGGACATAGAAACGACCCGCTTCGATCGGTCCGACGCGCTGCTGGCTTTCGGTCAGCCAATCGCGATCTGTCATTTGCTCGATCTGCAGACGTGGCGGTTCGTCCGCGAACAAGGCTTCCACGGCTTGTTTGTCGGCATTATCGGGTTCGCGCGACAGATAAGCGATCAATTGCCAATCGTCCGGCCGATCCTCCGCCACTTCGCCGCCCGACAATACGATGTCCGGGTCGAAGTCCCACGCCTCTTCATGCGCCAGTAAAGCCGCCTGTATCGTGCGCTTGTCGGCAAGCGCGGTGATGCTCCAGCT
>JBAUIN010000154.1:0-2724 GCA_049682975.1 Pontixanthobacter sp.
ATACGATCGGACCATCCGGCCCGACACTCAACGACTGTTCGTCGCTTGCGACGGGAATGCCTGCATCGGTGGTGGTGGGGACGTTGGACGTGCCATCGCGGTTGCTCATATCGGTTCTCCATGGGGGGAAAGAAGAATAACGGTCGCGCGGGCAAAGCGGTCCCGGTTGCAACCTATATGAATTTGCCCCGCCCGCATGGTGCGGACGGGGCAATAATGGCATTAATGCATAGTCAGTCAGACTTGCGCGAAGTGATCGCCGAACAGGCCGTTATTCATGACCTTGACCCACGCGGCGACGAAATCATCCACGAACTTCTGCTCATGCCCGTTTTCGGCATACACTTCCGCCACCGCGCGAAGTTGCGAGTTCGAACCGAACACCAGATCGGTGCGGGTTGCGCGCCATTTTTCTTCACTCGATTTGCGGTCCTTGCCGACGAATTCCTCGTCCCCGCTTTCATCGACGACTTCCCACATGACACCCATTTCCAGGAGGTTGACGAAGAAGTCGTTCGACAGAGTGCCGGGTTTGTCCGTCAATACACCGATGCGTGAACCATGCTCGGCATGTTCGCTTACCGCACCCAATGCCCGCAACCCGCCGACCAATACGGTCATTTCGGGGATCGACAGGCCCAGCAATTCCGCCTTGTCCACCAGCATATCCTCGGTTTTTACCGATGCTTTGGTCTTCAGGTAGTTGCGGAACCCATCCGCGAACGGCTCCAGAGGTTCGAAACTTTCGGCGTCGGTTTGCTCCGCGCTCGCATCGCCGCGACCGCCGGTGAAGGGTACGGAGATATCAAACCCACCATCCTTCGCCGCTTTCTCGATCGCCGCATTACCGGCCAGCACGATAGCATCGGCCATCGAAATATCGCCGCGCAGGCTGTCGAGCTTTAAGAGAACCTTGGACAGTTCCTGCGGATCGTTTGCCGCCCAGTCCTTTTGCGGGGCCAGGCGGATGCGCGCACCGTCGGTGCCGCCGCGATGGTCGGAATTGCGATAGGTCGAGGCCGAAGCCCACGCGGTTTTCACCAATTCGCTGACCGTCAGGCCGCTATCTATGACTTTGGATGTGAAGTCCGAAATCGCGCTGGCGGACGGCACGCTGCCCTGTGGCACCGGGTCCATCCAGATCAGCGTTTCTTCCGGCACTTCGGGGCCGAGATAGCGGGCTTTCGGCCCCATATCGCGGTGGCACAGCTTGAACCATGCGCGGGCGAAAGCATCGTCCAGCGCGGATTGATCGTCGCGGAAACGCTGGGAGATAACCTTGTAATCCGGGTCCATTTTCAGCGCCATGTCGGCGGTGGTCATGATGGTCGGCACCTTCTTCGACGCATCGCGCGCATCAGGTGCCATGTCGGCTTCTTCCGGGTTTACCGGCGTCCACTGCTTCGCACCCGCGGGGCTTTCGGTCAGTTCATAATCGTATTTAAACAACAGCCTGAAATAATCGCCGCCCCATTGCGTGGGGTTGGGCGTCCACGCGCCTTCGATGCCGGAGGTGGTGATGTGCCCCTTGCCGATCTCTTCGGGGTCGGTCAGCCAGCCGAAGCCCATATTGTGCATGCCGCTGCCTTCGGGCGCATCGCCGAAGCTGTCGGCGGGTTTGGCGCCATGGCATTTACCGAAGGCATGGCCACCGGCAGTCAGCGCGACTGTTTCTTCATCGTTCATCGCCATACGCGCAAAGGTTTCGCGCATGTCGCGGGCCGATTGCAACGGGTCGGGATTACCGCCCGGACCTTCCGGATTGACATAGATCAAACCCATCTGGATTGCCGCCAGCGGGTTGTCGATCGCCTTGCCTTCGTCGGGCTGGATGCGGGTTTCGACGCCTTCATCGACCCACTTTTCCTCCGTGCCCCAATAGGTCATTTCGGGTTCGAACACGTCCTTGCGCCCGCCACCGAAGCCGAAGACGGGGCCGCCCATGCTTTCAATGGCGACATTGCCAGTCAGGATGAACAGATCGGCCCAGCTGATGTTCTTCCCGTATTTCTGCTTGATCGGCCAAAGAAGCCGCCGCGCCTTGTCGAGATTGCCGTTGTCCGGCCACGAATTGAGCGGGGCGAAGCGCTGCTGCCCGCTGCTTGACCCACCGCGACCGTCGCCGGTGCGATAGGTGCCCGCGGCGTGCCACGCCATGCGGATGAAGAACGGGCCGTAATGGCCGTAATCCGCCGGCCACCATTCCTGACTGTCGGTCATCAGCGCGGTGATGTCGGCTTTCAACGCATTGTAATCCAGCGCATTGAACGCCTCTGCATAATCGAAGTCATCGCCCATCGGATCCGCGCTTTTGCCGCGAGTGGTCAGGATTTCCAGTTGCAGCGCGTCGGGCCACCAGTCCTTATTGGTGCGGCCCAGCAGGCTGCGTATCTCGCTATCGCCCGTGAAGGGGCAGCCATTGCCGCTCATCTGTCCGGTTTTGATATCCATGAAAGCTTCCTCTCGGTTTGTGTTTATGAAAACAGACTACGCCTTTCGATCAATCGAGCAAGCCATTAAGTTCACTATTGCTGATCGTTTTTTCCGATGGACGCGCTGCGTAAGCGTCCCATCGCTCTTGCCGCCCGGCATGCCGCATTCTAAGCGGTCCGGCATGAGCGATTTTTCAAAAACACGCGCGTTGATGCAGCGCGGAACCGACTTTCTGGGCAGCGAATATGCGGTGCTGTGCGGCGCGATGAGCTGGGTGAGCGAACGCAATCT
>JBAUIN010000155.1:0-2639 GCA_049682975.1 Pontixanthobacter sp.
TTGGACAAATGCCGCAGATCGACGGTGCCACGCTCGGCGATGATCTGGCGCAAACAACCTTGCAGCCGCCGTGCCGATTGTTCGGGAAAGGTCTGCGTCGATAGCATCGCGGTTACATCGGCGATCGGCGCATTCGCAGCCCCATCTCACGATCCGAACCGTTCAAGCAGCCGGTCGGTGGCCGTATTGGATATTTCGCTCTTCGTCCGCGCCCCGATCACGCCCTGCACCAGCGTCCACACCGGATCGCGCCGTTTGTCGTCATTGCGTATCACGCGCCCGAAACGCGCGATCATCGCAGCGTGAATTCGTCGCAGTCGATCGGTACGTGGATCGGAACCGAGCGGGAGTTGCATCGCCATATAACGCTTTATCCTTCGGTCATGGTTTGGGTCGATATTGACTAATGTCTACCATGGTGTCAAAATGGCACCATGTCAAAAACGGTCAAGATCGACGATGAACTGATGGACGCCATCGGAAGCGAGGCTAAGATGATGAGCCGGTCGCTGGCCGGGCAGGTGCGCCATTGGGTGCGTATCGGGATGAATATTGAACGATCCCGTTTCTTCGATCAGGCCCGTATCGTCGACGCGTTGAACGGGCGGTTGGCACCGGATGCGCTCACTGCCCCCGAACAGGAGGCTTATGTCGATGGCCTGTTCGACGCTGCGCGTTCGGGAACGGCGGAGCAGGACCGCTACTTTACCGAACGGCGTGAAAGCGGCCTCGGCGCCGGGATGTATCGCGGCGAGTTGACGGAAGAGGCCGAAGCCGCGCGCTGATGGCGATCGCCGCATCGCGCCCCACCTTGTTTCTGATCGCGGGTCCGAATGGCGCGGGCAAATCGACTTTTTACGACACCGTACTGCATGGGCGCATCGCCGCGCCATTCGTCAACGCCGACATCATCCAGCGCGATGAACTGGAGAACCCCTCGCCCGAGGCGGCTTACGAAGCTGCCGAGATCGCCGAAGCCCGGCGACGCGAGTTCCTGACGGAGGGTCGTTCTTTCGTCATGGAAACGGTGTTCTCCCATCCTTCCAAAATGGCGCTGATACAGGACGCGCGCATCGCTGCATATCGGATCGTGGTATTTCACCTCATGCTGCAATCGGCCGATCTGGCCGTCGCCCGCGTAAAGCAAAGGGCAAAGGAGGGCGGGCACGCTGTCCCGGAACGCAAAGTTCGCGAACGGTTCGGGCGCAATTCAGCGCTCATAAAACAGGCCGTCCTGCTGGCCGATCGCGCGCAGGTCCTGAATGGTTCGGCCTTGAACGAACGGCCGAAGGTGGTGTTGGAACTGGCGAATGGCCGGATGGTAAAGCAGGCGGACCCAATACCGAATTGGATCGCAACGCTTTATGCCGATGTAATCTGACCGCGCAGCTTTACTCCCACTCGATCGTTCCCGGCGGCTTGCTGGTATAGTCGTAAACCACGCGATTGATGCCCTTCACTTCATTGACGATGCGCGTCGATACCTGCGTCAGGAACCCGGCGTCGAAGGGGTATATGTCCGCCGTCATGCCATCGGTGCTGGTAACGGCGCGTAAGGCACAGACGCTGTCGTAAGTGCGTGCGTCGCCCATCACGCCGACGGTCTTGACCGGTAACAGCACCGCGAACGCCTGCCAGATCGCATCATACAATCCGGCGTTGCGGATTTCTTCCAGATAGATCGCATCCGCCTTGCGCAGAATGTCGCAGCGTTCTTTCGTGACTTCGCCCGGAATGCGAATGGCGAGACCGGGGCCGGGGAACGGGTGTCGGCCGACGAATATGTCGGGCAGGCCCAACTCGCGCCCGAGATCGCGCACTTCGTCCTTGAACAATTCGCGTAAAGGTTCGACCAATTGCATATTCATGCGTTCGGGCAGGCCGCCGACATTGTGGTGGCTCTTGATCGTGACGCTCGGTCCGCCGGTGAAGGATACGCTCTCGATGACATCGGGATAGAGCGTGCCCTGCGCCAGAAAATCCGCGCCGCCGACGGCCTGCGCCTCTTTCTCGAACAGATCGATAAATGCGCCGCCGATAAATTTGCGCTTTTTCTCGGGGTCGGTTTCGCCTGCCAATCCGCCCAAAAACTGCTCTTCCGCATCAGCGTGAACCAGCGGGATATTGTAATGATCGCGGAACAGCGTCACGACCTGCTCCGCCTCGTTCATGCGCATTAGCCCGTGATCCACGAACACGCAGGTCAATTGATCGCCGATGGCTTCGTGAATGAGTACCGCGGCCACCGCGCTATCCACCCCGCCCGACAGGCCGCAAATGACTTTACCATCTCCAACCTGCTCGCGGATTTCGGCGATCTTGGTGCGGCGGAACTCCGCCATGGTCCAGTCACCGGCCAGCCCGCAGACATGGCGCACGAAATTCGCAAGGAGCCGCGCGCCGTCGGGCGTATGGACGACCTCGGGATGGAATTGCATGCCGTAGAATTTGCGGTCCTCGTCCGCGATGACCGCGAAAGGCGCGCCATCGCTGGTCGCGACGATTTCGAAACCAGGCGCGAACTTCGTGACTTTGTCGCCATGGCTCATCCACACCTGGTGCCGGTCGCCGACATCCCACATGCCGTCGAACAAAGCGCATTCTTTCGACACGGTCAGAAATGCGCGGCCGAATTCCCC
>JBAUIN010000156.1:0-3995 GCA_049682975.1 Pontixanthobacter sp.
CCCATGCTTTGGAACAATTCGCACTCGATCCGGCGGGCGTCACCGCGATGGATGTCGGAAGTTCGACCGGCGGCTTTACCGATGTGCTGCTTCATCATGGCGCAGCGCATGTGATCGCGGTGGATTCGGGCACGAACCAGCTTGCCTGGAAATTGCGGCAGGATCCGCGGGTAACGGTGATGGAACAGACCAGCGCGCGGGTCCTGCGGGCGGATATGATCGATCGGCCCTTCGGCTGGGTGGTGTGCGATGCATCCTTCATCGGACTACGCAAGGTGTTGGAAGTGCCACTGGCGCTGGCCGAACCGAGATGTCGTCTGGTCGCCCTTATAAAACCGCAATTCGAGGTTGCGCGGGGGGAAGTGGGAAAAGGGGGCGTTGTGCGCGATCCGGCGCTGCATGAACGCGTCTGTGATGAAATACGCGACTGGCTGGAAGCGGAAGGCTGGCAGATCGACGGTATCATACGAAGCCCGATCACCGGGCCGGAGGGTAACGTCGAATTCCTCATCGCGGCCAGGCGCCGCGAAGCGTTGGCAACTAGGACGTAATGGCGGCGCATATCGTACCCCCGGTTGTGTGGACGACACCCCGCCGCCATTGTCGCACCCGATCGGGTCGCATGCGCGATTCGGAACAGGCCACCGGAGCATCGAGGAAGAACGCATGAGAATGCTCGCGTCGAAAGCGCAGTTGCGCGACAGTTTCCTGCGGTGGTCGCTGTTTACGGTGCCCACCTGTGTGCTGCTGGGTTTTCTGTCCGGTGTGTTCGGCGGCAGCCCCGACAGCATGTGGTTTCAAAGCCTGAATAAGCCTGCGCTGTTTCCCGATCCCCGCTGGTTCGGCATCGTCTGGACGATTTTATATATTTTGATGGGTTTTACCCTGGCGCTGGTTTGCGCGGCCTGGGGCGCACGCGGGCGGATTGCGGCGCTGGTGGCATTCGCCGTGCAGTTCGCGCTCAATCTCGCATGGACGCCGGTGTTCTTCGGACTGCATCAGATGTCGATCGCCTTGGCGGTCATTCTGATGCTGATCTTGGCGGTCGTCGTAACGATGGTGCTGTTCTGGCGGGTTCGGAAATTGGCCGCAATGCTGCTGCTGCCTTATCTAGCCTGGATCTGCTTCGCCGCTTTGCTCAATTACGAATTTCTGGCGATGAACCCGGATGCGGACGGGGTGGGCGATCCCACGCGGGCGGTGCAGCGGATCGCGATCTAGCGACGGTACACCATGCGCCCTCTGGACAAATGCGGTTCGCCCACCCATTTCCGTATCATGCAAAGCCAGAACCCCATGATCGCCGATTTCGTCAAACTCGCCAACAGCGCCGCCGGCACTTTCGCCGGGATGACGCGCGAAGCCCGGGAAGGCGCCCGCGAACGCATGAAGGAAGCGATGGGCGGCATGGACTTCGTCAGTCGTGAAGAATTCGACGCGGTTAAGGACATGGCGGCCAAGGCTCGTGAAGAGAACGACCGGCTGGCTGCGCGTATCGCCGCTTTGGAAGCCAACCACGCCGGTTAAGACCGTTCGCCATAGCCCGGACCTTGGCAATCCCATATAACTGAGCCACTGCGCTGCCATGCATCTGCGCGCGCCCGCCATCCTTTTATCCGCACGATCGCATGGCGAAACGGCGGTCATCGCGCGAATGCTTACCGAAAATTACGGTTTGGTTGCGGGATATGTCGCCGGTGGCCGTGGTCGCGTGTTGCGGCCCGTAGTGATCCCCGGCAATCTGGTGGCGGCGGAACTGCGCGCCAAATCCGACAGCCAGTTGCCCTTCGCACGGCTCGAACTGGTACAAAGCCGCGGGCCTTGGCTGAACGAACCGCTGGCGGCGGCGGCGATTAGTTGGATTACGTCGCTCTGTGCGAGCGTGCTGCCGGAACGCAACGCCTATCCCAATCTCTATCATGCGATGGGTGGTGTGCTCGACGCGATCTGTCAGGCACCATCGGCCCGCGGATGGCTGCCCGGCCTGTTACAGTTCGAGCGGCTTATGCTGCGCGAATTGGGCTATGCGCGTGGTAATCTGGCACCGCCGCCGATCGGGTCCGATGCCGAACTGCAGGAGATGCTCGCTTTATTCGATCGCCTGTTTATGCCGATAGAGAAACACTTGCTTGCCGGTGCCTATGGCGATGTTATCTCCGCCCGGCGTCTGCTCCGCGGGCGGTTGGAAAAACTGGTGGGGTCGTAGAAAAGTCCATGAAAATCGCGCTATTTCCAGGTGATGGCATCGGTGGCGAAGTCACACGGGAGGCGGTGCGTGTGCTGGAGGCGTTGGACCTGCCGGGCCTTACCCTGTTCGAAGGCGATGTGGGTGCGATCGCTTATCGGCGGCATGGCCATCCGCTACCGGCCGAAACGGTGGATATGGCGGAGCGCTGCGACGCGGTGCTGTTCGGCGCGGTCGGCGATCCGTCCTGCGACGATCTGGAACGGCATTTGCGGCCCGAACAGGCGGTGCTCGGCCTGCGCGCGCGCTTGGGACTGTTCGCCAACCTAAGACCTGCCAACGTCTTTGCCGGGCTGGAGAATATGTCCGGCCTGCGCCCCGAACTTGCCCGCGCGATCGACCTGCTGATCGTGCGCGAGCTGAACGGGGATGTGTATTTCGGCGATAAGGGCATGCGCGAAACCGCGTCCGGCGAGCGGGAGGGGTGGGATATGATGTCCTACGCCGCACCTGAAGTTCGCCGTATCGCCCATGCCGCCTACCGCGCGGCGCAAATGCGCGATGGCAGGCTGTGCAGTGTCGACAAGGCCAACGTGCTAGAAACCAGTCAGCTATGGCGCGATGTCGTGAACGAAGTTGCGGCAGAATATCCCGACGTCGCTCTTACGCATATGTATGTCGACAACGCGGCGATGCAGCTGGTGAAAGACCCCGGCCAGTTCGACGTGATCGTCACCGGCAATCTGTTCGGCGATATCCTGTCCGATCTCGCCAGCATGTGCGTGGGATCGATCGGATTGCTGGCCAGCGCGTCTTTGGGCGAGCGGCAGACGGATCATGGCACATTCGGCCTGTACGAACCCATTCATGGCAGCGCGCCCGATATTGCGGGGCAAGGCATTGCCAATCCGATGGCGACGATCCTTTCGGCTGCAATGATGCTGCGCCATTCTTTTGGGCGAGAGGCGGATGCGGTGCGAATTGAAAATGCCGTGTCGCGGGCGCTATCGGATGGTATTCATGGCAGCGATCTGGGCGGCGATGTCTCGACCAATCAAATAGGAAACGCGGTACTGGAACGCCTTTAAGGCGTCGTTTCCGTCGTTGCCGTATCCTCCAGCCAGAACAGGCGGGCCCCCATGGCCAGCAATCCGATGCTGGCAGTCGTGCCGACCAACAAAGTCCAAAGCGGGACATTCATCCCAACCTTGCGAGCGCGCGGCGCGATGAAGAACAGCGCGATGATTACTGCGGCAACAAGATCCCACCACACCTGCACACCCGTCAGGTTCGCCGTGTGATTGATCCAGAACATGGCGACACCATCCTGCCAAATTTGCACCGCCGTATAAGCCGCAAGAGCGCCAGATAATATGGCCGCCAACATCGCTTTGCCCGCAATCGGTTTGGCAATCACGATATACAGCAGGGCGACACTCGCGCCGATTATGCCTGCAACGAAAAGAAGTTCGAAACTGTTCATAAGAAACCTCGACTGTAGCGACTGCTACATTTGTAGCGTGATGTTGCACCCGCTACAATAGGGCAATGGCCAAACCTCGCATGAACCGTGACACGCTGCTTCCCGCGCTCGCCGCACATGTGTTGGAAAATGGGTTGGTGCAAAGCAGTCTACGTCCGATGGCGAAGGCTGCGGGCACTAGCGATCGCATGCTGTTATATCATTTCGGCAGCAAGGATGGTCTGATTAGCGCATTGTTGGAATATCTGGCGATTTTATACTCGAACGAACTCGACATGACATTTTCGCACGAGCCGCCTGCCGATCGGCGCGAATGCATCGTCCGGT
>JBAUIN010000157.1:0-6985 GCA_049682975.1 Pontixanthobacter sp.
CGCCTATCCCGGCGGATGGCCCGATTACAATGCACGGGTCAGCGAAGATCGCGCCTATTGGGCGGCGGCGGAAACGACTTTCGACAAGGATGCGGGGGATGGCACCTTGACTATCCGCTATACGCCCGCGAGCGATATTGCCTGGTTCGCCTATTTCGCGCCTTATTCGATGGAACGGCATCACGATCTCATTGCCGAATGCGCGGCGTTCGAAGGTGTCGCCTATGAACGGATCGGCGAGACGCTGGACGGGCAACCGGTGGATTATCTGCGGATGGGAGACGGGCCGAAACAGGTGTGGTTCTATGGCCGCCAGCATCCCGGCGAAACGCAGGCCGAATGGTGGATGGAAGGGATGCTGGAATGTCTGACCGACCCGACCGATTCGCTGTCGCGAGCGCTATTGTCGCAATGCACGTTCCACATCGTGCCCAATTGCAATCCCGATGGATCGCGGCGCGGGCATCTGCGCACAAATGCGATTGGCACCAATCTGAACCGCGAATGGGACGAACCCAGCGCGGAAAAATCACCGGAAGTTCTTGCGGTTCGTAACAAGATGGACGCAACCGGCGTGGATTTCGCAATGGATGTGCATGGCGACGAAGCTATCCCGGCCGTATTTCTGGCGGGATACGAAGGTATTCCCGGTCTGACCGACGAACATTACGCGCATTTCACCCGCTACCAATCCATCCTGGAACGGCGCACGCCGGACTTCCAAACCGCGAAGGGGTACCCCAAATCGGCGGAGGGCACGGCCAATCTGGCGATCAGCACCAATCAGGTGGCGCATCGTTTCACCTGCCCGGCTATGACGCTGGAAATGCCGTATAAAGACCACGACGATTGCCCGGATGCCGATCAGAACTGGTCGCCGGAACGCTGCAAGATGCTGGGCCGCGACTGCCTGGCCGCATTACTCGAATTTCTGGAAAACTAAGTCAGGCTGGCAGGACCGAATGCGCGGGGAAGAAGCACGCTCAATTTGACGCGTTCGGTACTGTCCGGTCCGACGCATAATATTTCCGGATCCGTCCCACCCAGTTCGGCCAGTTCATTGAGCACTTGGCGGCACCGCCCGCATGGGGTGATCGGATCCGGGCCGGGACCGGTTACGGCCACTACCGTCAACCCGCCGCGCCGCCCCAGCGCCATCGCCTTGGCAACGGCCACCGTTTCCGCGCATAGAGCCAGGCCGTAGCTCGCATTTTCGACATTCGTGCCAGTCACGATGTCGCCATCGGCAAAGCGCAGCGCCGCCCCGACCGCGAAATCGGAATAAGGCGCATAAGCATGCCGGGCGGCGTCGCGCGCTGCGGCGATCAACTCGTCATCATGCATATTAGTCCCTGCTTCCAACGCCATCACGGTTGCACCACGACCCATTCGATCGGTTCCTCCGCCGCTTGCGTTTGTAAATGTTCGTTCGCCGACCATAACAGCCAGGGGCGTTGCGCATATTCGGGTGCCCAGCGGGTGCGTGCGACCCATAGATTGCGTTCCAGTCTTGTCGAAATGCCGTAGGCCGCTTCGAAGGGGCGACTGACCTTCAGGATGACCGGCTTGCCCGCATGGTTTTCGATCTGATTGATCAGAGTCATCAATTCGCTTTCCACGGCCGCATCGCTGACCCGATTCGCGCAATCCGCCGCCGTTTCTTCCAAGGCAATGACCGGCGGCAGCATATCGGCTGTGCGCGGCACGACGGTCACGAAATTGGCGGTTTGCCCATCGGCCAACACGCATGGATCAAAGCGGTGGACAGCGCCGACATCCATACCTGCATCCTGCGCCGAAGCGAGGTTACGGGGAAAGCTGGAATCGAGCCTGTCCTCGCCGTCGCTCGCCGCAAGATAGGCGAAATCGGCGCCCAGAGCGGACAGCGTTTCGAACCGAACCTCTCCATCTTCGGCCCTCAGCAACGCGCCCTGATCAGGATAGGCGGCCTCGTCCGGTATCCAGTGCTGAATGTCCCACCAGAACCAGGCCGCCACACCCGCCCCGATCAAGATCAATGCGCTCAAGGCACGCAACAGCCAGTTCGGCTTCCTCCGCCTGCGTGCCATCGCCGATCAACCCTTGATATGCAGAACGCAGATCAGCGTGAACAGACGCCGCGCGGTGGGAAAATCGACCTCGACCTTCCCCTCCAGCCGTTCCTGGAGCAATTCCGCCGCGCCATTATGCACGCCGCGCCGGGCCATATCGATCGTTTCGATTTCCGCCGGTGTCGCCTTGCGAATGGCCTGATAGTAACTGTCGCAGATCGCGAAATATTCGCGGATCGGGCGGCGGAACCGGGCGAGGCCGATAATCAGCGTTTCCAGCAAATCGCCGCCGGTGGACTGGATCGTCAGCGCCAGCCGCCCGTCGCGCACCGCCAGTTCCAGATGATAGGGACCGTCATGCCCTTTTGCCGCCGGGCGGATGGGCTTGAACACATTCTCTTCGATGAGATCGAAAATCGCCACGCGCCGTTCCTGTTCGATATCGGCATTGCGCCACAGGATCGTATCCTCATCCAGCGCGATTTTGGCGATGCGATAATCCGGCATGGGGCATCCCATCGCAGATGGGCAGGTCACAGCGCAAGCGATTCCCAGTCATCCCCACTATCCACAGTCGTTTTGCGTCGGACCGTTTTTATTTTCACTGCGCTAGGCTTGCGATTGGTTCGTACCGATGTGCAAAAGGACCATGATGTCCAGCACCGCCACTCTCGACCGCGCCCCTTCCGCCGACGCTTCCAACGATACGAACGGGGCCGGTGATTCGCTGCCCGGTCGCTCGCTCCCCTCCAACATCGAAGCGGAAGCGGCGTTTCTGGGCGCGGTGCTGATCGACAATCGCGTGATCGAAGAACTGCCCACCCCGATCCGGGCGGAGCATTTCTTCGAACCGGTGCATCAGCGCGTCTACGACCGCATCCTGACCCTGCTCGATCGCAATGCGGTGGTCACGCCGGTCACGCTCAAACCCTATTTCGAAACGGACGAGGCGTTGAAGGAACTGGGCGGGATCACCTATCTCGCCAAGCTGACCGCCGATGGTCAAGGCCTGCTCGCCCCGCGTGAACTGGCGCAGCAAATCTACGATCTGGCACTGCTGCGCGAATTGGTCACGGTGGGCCGGACTTTGGTGGAGGGCGCGCTCGACACATCGGAAGATGTCGCGCCGATGCAACAGATCGAGGAAGCGGAAGCATCGCTGTTCAAGGTTGCCGAGGGGGCGGGCGGCCAGACGGAGGCGTCGTCCTTCTCGTCCGCATCGCACAAGGCGCTGGGCCTCATCGAAAGCGCGATCAATTCGGGCGGCAACATATCGGGCAAGACTACCGGCCTCACCAGTATCAATCAGAAGGTCGGTGGGCTGCACGACAGCGATCTCATCATTCTGGCCGGGCGGCCGGGCATGGGCAAAACCTCGCTCGTCACCAATATCGCGTTCAATTGCGCGGATCGGCTGCTGCGCGACCAGGCGGACGGGATCGAGGATACGGTCGGCGCTGGCGTCGCGTTCTTCAGTCTGGAAATGAGCGCGGATCAGCTTGCCACGCGTATCCTGTCCGAACAGGCGGGTATTTCATCCGAAGCATTGCGGATGGGCAAGATCAGCCGCGAAGATTTCCAGCAATTGAGTTTCGCCAGCCAGCGTCTGGCCGAATTGCCGCTCTATATCGACGACACGCCCGCGCTCACCATCGCCGCCCTGCGCACCCGTGCGCGGCGGTTGAAACGCAAACACGACATCGGCCTGATCGTGGTCGATTATCTGCAATTGTTACAGGGTACCGGCCGCGCCAACGACAACCGCGTCAATGAGATATCCGAGATCAGCCGAGGTCTGAAAACCCTGGCGAAGGAACTGGAAGTTCCTGTTATCGCCCTGTCGCAGCTGAGCCGCGCGGTCGAACAGCGCGAAGACAAAACGCCGATGCTGTCGGACCTGCGCGAATCGGGATCGATCGAGCAGGATGCGGATATGGTCTGGTTCGTCTATCGCGAAGATTACTACGTCGCGTCGAAGGAACCCAAACGCCCGATCGAAACCGACGACCAGAATGTCCATGAAGCGCATGCTGCCTGGATGATGGAAATGGAGCGCGTGTTCGGTCTGGCCGAACTGGTGGTGGCGAAACAGCGCCACGGATCGACCGGCAAGGTGCGCATGAAATTCGAAGCGCGGATTACCAAGTTTTCCGACTTGGCGGACGATGATCCGCGCGCCGGTTACGACACTTCGCTTTAAATGTCGTCCGCACGGTCGTCCGCATCATCGACATCGACATTCAGGCGGCGCGTGACGGTGTAATCGACCACCGACACCATCGACCAACCGAGCCACCATTTGAACTTCGTCCATGGATTGCGCCGTTCCCGGTGTAGATCATGCGTCACATGTACGGACGCTTCCTGCATACGGTCGATCAAGCTGCGCATGCATTCGGCAAGGCCCGCATCCTCGAACCGGAACATCATTTCCAGATTGAGGCGCAATGATCGGTGATCGAAATTGGAACTACCGAAATAGGTGATGTCGTCGATCACCACCAGTTTCATATGCAGCTTGGTCGGCTGAAATTCGTAGATCTTCGCACCGCGGCGCAACATGCGGCCATAGGTCGCGCGCGCGGCTGCAATAGTCGCGTCATTATCCGACTTGCCAGCCATCACCAGCCTCGCTTCGCCCCGGTTGGCCAGTTTGCGGATCAGACGCCTGAAGCTGCGCGGCGGGGAGAAATACGCCATGACCAGATCCAGCTTGCGCCCCTTCGCCAGATCGCGCTTCACGCTTTTGGCCCAATTGTTGGAACTGCGCGTGGGACCGCCGATCGTCAGCCGGACCTTTCCATCGCCCGGCTCCCATTCCTCGATCAAGCGCCGAATAGCGCGAAATTGCGTATTGTCGTTCCGCGCATATTTCGCGAATTGCCGATACCATTTCAGCAGATCCTGAACGACCGGACCCTCCATCTTCACGCCAAGATCGGCCCACCCATTATCCGGTGGCGGATTGAAATAATGGTCGGAGATATTGAAGCCGCCGACCATCGCGATTGTCTCGTCCGACACACAGATTTTCTGGTGGTTGCGAATGAGATAACGACGCGATTTCTTGGGGCTGAAGATCGAAAAGCGCCCGCCATTGTCGACGATGGGCTGGAAAAATTCCTCTTCCGCATCGGTGCCGAACCGATCGACGATCAGTTGCACGTCGACGCCCCGCTCCGCCGCCTCCGCCAGCCGATCGCGTACCCGCGTACCGGCGGTGTCGGATTGGAACATGTAATAAAAGACATGCAGCGTTTCGCGCGTATCGTCGATCAGGTCGCACAGCGCGTCCAACCGGTTCGTGCCATTGGGATAGATGGTCAGATCGTGGCCCTGCGCGCTCAGCGACAGCGGATCGGCATGACGATATTTTTCCGGATCGGGCGACAGATCGTCCGTACCCCGATCGATGGCGAATGTCGGCATCTATGCCCCCCGATAGATTATGTGGCGAATGCGCCCGAACTTGGGCCTGATGATGCCCATCTATAGCGGATCGTTTCTGAATGGGCACCTGCCACGCGAATCTTGACTTGCGACATGCTGCCGCCTAGGCAACTCGACAATCCCAAAACCATCAGATTATCGGAGTGCCCATGGCGCGCGTTACCGTCGAAGATTGCGTAGATAAAGTTCCCAACCGGTTCGATCTGGTTCTGTATGCAGCGGAACGTGCGCGGGAAATTTCCGGTGGCGCCGATCTGACGGTCGATCGCGATCGCGACAAGAACCCGGTCGTGGCCTTGCGCGAAGTCGCCGAACAGACGGTGAAGCCGAAAGATCTGAAAGAAAGCGTCATTACCGGCCTGCAGAAAATTCTGCCCGACGATGAAGACGAAGCGGACGAGGTTTCATCGCTCAGCCAGTCGGCCGAAGCGTTGCGGATCACCGCATCGGCGCCTGCACGCTCGACATCGATCGGGGCCGATTACGACGGTTGATCATATCCTATAAAGAGACGAAAAAGGGGCCGCTCCTATACAGGAGGCGGCCCCTTTTCTTTAGGCGCCAGTTACCGCGCTTTATTTTCCGCGGCCGGTCTTTTCCTGCAAGGCGTCGATCCTTTCGGATGCCTCCGCCTTCGTCAGACCTTCATCATACTGGTCGGCATCGCCAGCCTCTTCCGCCAGCGTCTTGAGATAGCTCGCCTGGGCGCCGGTCATCTTTTCATCGCCGGTCGTCCAGTTCTCAGGATCCTTCACCGCATTGGAAGCAGGATCGGATTTGGGAGTGTTGTTGGGTTCGGGTGCGGACATGGGTATTCTCCTTTTCCGACCAACGGACCTGTTCCTGCAATGTTCCCGTCATAACAACGTGTATTCGGTTGTTTTATCGGCCATGGTTACGCACGGGTGCGTTTTTGCAGTAGGTGGCCTGTGACGGGCGCTTGATAGCCGCAGTCCAACCGCCGGGGGGTGAACGATGCCGACGATTGCAATCTACAGCGTCAAAGGCGGCGTCGGGAAGACCACCATCGCCGTCAATCTGGCCTGGTGTTCCGCCGCGATGGGCGATGCCGATACGATCGTCTGGGATTGCGACCCATCGGGCGGTTCGGCCTTTCTGCTGAATATCGACGGTGCAGCGGACGCTTCGGAAACACCCCGGTTTCGAGAAAGCGAAACAGCAAAAATGTTGCGGGGCACCCCAGTCGAGAACTTGCGCATTCTGCCCGCCGATTGCCCCGTGGCTTCATCGTGCATCGGGCGTGTTGCGGATACGCTTGAGAAAGAGGCTGCGCGTATCTTCATCGACTGCCCGCCGGTTCGCGATGCCACAAGCAGCGCGATCGTCCAAACAGCTGATCTTATCGTCGTGCCGCTGCCCCCTTCCCCCCTTTCGACCCGTGCCTTTACGCAGGTTGCCGCGCAGGTAAAGGCGTTGGGTAAGAGCCATCCGCCGATGCTGCCGGTGTTGTCGATGGTCGACCG
>JBAUIN010000158.1:0-2155 GCA_049682975.1 Pontixanthobacter sp.
GGGCGGGTACGACTGACGACCAGCCGGGGTGATCCGTTGCGCGTCGTGCGTGCCGTCGGCCGGTCGCTGCGCAACACCAGGCCCCCTTCGAGACCGGGCAACGCCACCGCGCCGACCGTGGCGGCCCCCTCAACCGCCAAGCCGACATGGACGGCCCAATCCGCACGTGCTTCCCCATATTCACGCGTGCCGTCGACGGGATCGATGATCCAGACACGATCCCTATCGAGCCTGTCCTTGGTATCGGTACTTTCTTCGGAAAGAATGCCGTCGTCTGGTCTCAAATTGCGCAGGGCATGCACGATAAACTGGTTTGCAGTCGCATCGCCGGCGGCACCCAGCGCCTTTCCTTCGAATACCGCGGATCCGCGCAGCATCAACAGAATACGGCCCGCAGTATCGGCCAGATGCGCCGCCAATTGCGCATCGTTCATTTCGACCGGATCGATATGGGGGCTCGCCATAGAAATATTTCCGTTCGTTTATTTCAGAGGAAGCACATGCCGGACGATATGTTCGGCCGCTTCGTCCACCGTCATTTCTACGGTATTTACGCGAATTTCCGGTTCGTTCGGCGCTTCGTAAGGGCTGTCGATCCCGGTGAAATTCTTCAACGCCCCGCTACGGGCCTTTGCATAAAGTCCCTTCACATCGCGCTGCTCGGCGACGGCCAAGGGTGTATCGACGAAAATTTCAACGAATTCGCGATCGTCCATCATCGCGCGAACCATGTCCCGTTCGGCCCTGAAGGGACTGATAAAGGCGGTTAGGACAATCAGGCCGGCATCGGTCATCAATTTCGCCACCTCGCCCACGCGGCGGATGTTTTCGATCCGATCCGCTTCGGTAAAGCCCAGATCCTTGTTCAGCCCATGGCGTACATTGTCCCCGTCCAGCAGAAACGTGTGGCGGTTCATCAAATTAAGCCGCTGTTCCACCGCATTGGCGATCGTCGATTTGCCGGAGCCGGACAGACCGGTGAACCACAGCACCCGCGGTTTCTGGTTCTTCATCCCTGCATGATCGTCACGACCGATGGTGGTCGCCTGCCAATGAACATTCTGTGCACGGCGAAGGCTGAAATTCAACATACCCGCGCCAACGGTCGCGTTGTTGATCTTGTCGATCAGAATGAAGCCACCCAGAGTTCGATTTTCCGAATAGGGAGTATAGACAAGTGGCCGTTCGGTGCTGATCTCCGCGACGCCGATTGCGTTCAGTTCCAGCGTCTTGGCCGCCATCCGCGCGCCAGGACCGCCTGGATTGTTGACGTTGATTTCATGTTTCGGCTCTTGGATCGTCGCGGTCACCGTCTGGCTGGCCATCTTCAGCCAGTATCCCCGTCCAGGCTTCAAGGCGGTGTTATCCATCCATACGATAGTCGCTTCGAACTGGTCGCTGGCCTGTGGCGGATTATCGGCTGCAGCAATTACATCGCCACGGCTGCAATCGACTTCATGCGTGAAAGTGAGGGTTACCGCTTGCCCTGCTATCGCCGTATCCAGGTCGCCATCGTAGGTCGCGATCGTTCGGATGGTGGTCGTTTTGCCGGACGGCACGATGCGCACCGCATCGCCCGGCTTCACCGTGCCAGCAGCAATCAAACCCGCAAACCCGCGAAAGTCCAGATTAGGGCGATTGACCCATTGGACCGGCATAATGAAGGCGCCATCCTGTGTGGATGCACCCGGCAGATCCACCTGTTCAAGATATTGGATCAGCGACGGGCCCTTATACCAGGGCGTCGTATCGGCCGGAGCGGATGTGATATTGTCCCCCTTGAAGCCGGAGATGGGGATCGGCGTGAATTCGGTAACGCCGATCTCCTTGGCGAAAAGCGAATAGGCGGCAACAATCTGGTCGAAAATATCGCGATCGTAATCGACCAGGTCCATCTTATTCACGGCCAGCACGATGTTTCGTATGCCCAGCAGATGCGCAAGATAGCTGTGCCGGCGCGTTTGCGGCAGAACGCCTTTGCGCGCATCGACAAGAATGATTGCGCAATCGGCGGTCGACGCTCCGGTGACCATATTGCGGGTATATTGTTCGTGGCCCGGCGTATCGGCGACGATGAATTTGCGTTTTTCAGTCGCGAAAAAACGATAGGCGACATCGATGGTAATGCCTTGCTCGCGTTCGGCCGCCAGACCAT
>JBAUIN010000159.1:0-5597 GCA_049682975.1 Pontixanthobacter sp.
AGGAATTATCGATGAAAATTCGCACAATATTTACCCGATCCACTGCTGCGCTTGCTCTGGCGTTCACAGGTTCCGCCTGTGCGCAGCAACAAAAGCCAACCCCGGTCGCACCGGTTCAGGTCGCCGCTGCCGAAGCCGAGATGGACGGTCCCGCGCTGTGGAAGGTCGCGGATGAAGACACCACGATCTATCTGTTCGGCACGGTGCACCTATTGCCGAACGATATCGAGTGGAAGACCGATACGATCCGCACGGCCTTGTCTTCGTCCGACACTCTGGTGACCGAAATCGACATGACGGAAGAGGCGCTGGCAGCCATGGGGCCGCTTGTACAAAGCAAGGCCATGCTCTCCGAAGGACAAACCTTGCGTAGCCTTCTTTCTGCCGAACAGCGCACATCGTTCGAAGGGGCGCTGGCCAAGCTGGGCATGCCGGCAAATGCTCTCGACCCGGTCGAGCCCTGGTTCGCTGCCTTGACGCTCGCCAATGTGGCTTATGCAAAAAACGGCATGAACCCCGAACTGGGCGTCGAAACGGTTCTAGAATCGGCGGTCAGCCCAGACACGAAACGCGATGCGCTGGAAACGGTCGAGTTTCAGTTTGCCATCTTCGACGAATTGCCGATGGATCAGCAGATCAAATATCTTATGGAAACCGCAGAGCAGCTCGACGATCTCGGACCGACGCTCGATAAGATGATCGCCGAATGGGCGGCCGGAAACCCGGACGGTTTGGGCGACCTCATGAACGAGGCGCTCGAAGGTGATCCTGCATTGGCCGACAAACTGCTATACGCGCGCAATGCAAATTGGGCGATCTGGATCGACGACCGGATGGATATGCCAGGCACCTTGTTCATGGCTGTCGGCGCGGGCCATCTGGCCGGCGAGAAAAGCGTTCAGGATTACCTTGTCGGACGCGGATTTACCGTCACGCGTGTGCAGTGATCGGTGCGCGGCTGAACCCGCGATTGCGTTTTGGTTTTGGGGGGCTGGCGGCGTTCGCGTTGCTGGTCCCTTTTGTTGTGTCTGGCTGCAAGGAAACGCCTCCCCCGATCGCGATTGCGGAACCTAGCCCGGCCCTATGGCTGGTCGAGAATTCCGATGGCGAGCGTGAGGGCTGGCTCTTCGGTACCATCCACGCATTGCCCGACGGCGTGGAATGGCGCACTCCGGCGATACAAGTCGCTATTGACGGATCGGCCGCTTTGGCGGTCGAGATCTCCGAACTGGACGATGCGGAGGAATTGTCCGCTATATTCACCGAATTGGCGCGATCGCCGCATCTTCCGCCTTTGATCGATCGAGTATCGGCTGACAATCGGGTGTCGCTTGCATCGCTTATGGATGCCGCCGGTTACGATTCGGGGGATTTCAGCGGTATCGAAACGTGGGCGGCGGCGTTGACGCTCGCTCAGGCGAATGCGCAGGGTTCGTCTGAGAATGGTGTCGACAAGGAGTTGTTTCGTGAAATTGGCGAATTGCGCGTACTGGAAGGTGCGCGTGCACAGCTCTCGATCTTCGATGCCTTACCGGAGCGGGAGCAGCGCGATCTGCTGGAGGCCATTGCCACAAACAGCGCAATCGATCAGGCGCGCGAATGGCGCGAACTGGTAGAGATTTGGTTAACTGGCGACATGAAGCGGCTCGCCCAGAAGAACGACGAGGGGTTTCTGGCCGATCCCGAATTGCGCGCCGCGCTTTTGACGGATCGGAATACGGCGTGGGCCATCAAGATCGACGGTTGGATGCAGCGCGATGGACCCATATTGGTGGCTGCGGGCGCTTCCCATATGGCGGGACCCGACGGATTGCCGGTTTTACTGGCGGAGCGTGGTTACACCATTCGCCGCATTCAATAATGGCACACGCACTGAACTGCGGCTTTCGCTTGCCAAAATGCGCCGTTTCCCATAAGGGCGCACCCTTTCCAGCCATGTTCATCCCTGGAGGTGTGGCGATGGAAAATTATCTGCAATGCAATTCGAAAGGCAATTGATATGAGCGACGCTCTGAACCTGCCGGCCGAGACGCGCGAACGGGCTGGCAAGGGAGCCTCCCGTGTACTGCGTCGCGAAGGCCGTGTCCCCGCCGTGATCTATGGCGGCAAGGAAGAAGCCCAACCGATCCACGTCGAAGAAAAGATGCTGACAAAGCAGCTTATGACCGGCCATTTCATGAATTCGATCGTTATGGTCGAACTGAACGGAAAGAAGGTCCGCACGATTCCGAAGGACGTCGCGTTCCATCCGGTCAACGACCGCCCCCTGCACGCCGATTTTCTGCGTCTGACCAAGGGTGCGAAGATCGAAGTCGCTATCCCGGTTGTCTTCATTAACGAAGAAGAATCGCCTGGTCTGAAGAAGGGCGGCGTTCTGAACGTGGTCCGTCACGAACTCGACCTCATTTGCGAAGTCGACAAGATCCCTTCGCAAATCGAGATCGACGTCACCGGCAAGGAAGTCGGCGATTCGATCCACATCAGCGAGATTGACCTGCCCGAAGGGTCCGTCAGCGCCATAACCGACCGCGATTATACGATCGCCGGACTCGTCGCTCCGTCCGCGCTGCGGAAATCCGAAGAGGAAGGCGCCGAAGGCGAAGAAGGCCAGACCGGCGAAGGCATGGAAGCGGGCGAAACCGCCGCCACCGAACAGGGCCCGGATGCGGACGCCGCCGAGGAACAGGAAGAAAAGGGCGGCTGATAACCGTTCGTTTTTCGAAGGACGATCCAACAACCAGACACCGGCGATGCCCGCGCTTTTTTCCAGCGATCCGGCATTGCCGGTGTTCTCGTTTGCGGCCGGCCGCGCTAGGTGAACGATATGCAGATTTGGGCCGGTCTCGGTAATCCCGGGCAACAATACGTCATGAACCGCCACAATGTAGGCTTCATGGCGTTGGACGTCATTGCGCAGATGCACGATTTCGGTGCCGTGCAAACGAAGTTTCACGGTTGGGTGCAGGAAGGGCGGATCGGCGGCGTCAAGATCCTGCTGCTCAAACCCGCCACATTCATGAACCGCAGCGGGCAATCCGTTGTCGAAGCGATGCGGTTCTACAAGCTGGACGTGGCCGCGCTAACGGTCTTTCACGACGAATTGGACCTTGCGCCGGGCAAGGTAAAGATCAAGCAGGGCGGCGGCCATGCGGGGCATAACGGCCTGCGGAGCATCGGGCAGCATATCGGTGCCGAGTATCGCCGCGTGCGCATCGGTATCGGCCATCCCGGTCACAAGGATGCGGTCAACGCCCATGTGCTGGGCAATTATGCCAAGGCGGAGCAGGACGATCTGGTACAGATGCTTGGCGCCATCGGGGCGGAAGCGCATCGCCTGGTCGATGGAGACGACGCCCGGTTCATGAGCGATGTCGCGATGCGCATGTCATGATAACTCTGTCATGATAACCCTGTCATGAGAAGCCAGGCCGAACTGGAAACAATCACAGCGCGCGAGATCTTGCCGCTATTCACGCTGCAGGCGGTGCTCTTTACAGCCGCCGGTCTCGGCCTCTGGTACGCGTCCGGGCGCTCGGCCGCCGCGTTCGTCGTCGTCGATCCCCATGCCATCTTCTGGGGGTTGGCACTCGCTGCCACGATGATTGCGTTCGCTTACGGTGTGTTTCGCGGCGTTCCGGAATGGGGCGACCATCTGGTGCGCTTGCAACGCGAGAACTTCGCCTTCCTCAAGCAGCCTTTTTCGCTCGCGGCGATCGTGTGGCTTTCCATCTGCGCCGGTGTCGGGGAGGAAGCGTTGTTTCGCGGGGGGCTTCAAACGCTCTTGACCGATTATATCGGCGCGACCCCCGCGATCCTGATTGCATCGGCCCTGTTCGCACTCATCCACCTCGGCAAGCCGATCCTCACTGCCTTAATATTCGTCATCGGTGTGCTGTTCGGCTATGTCTACGCGCAGACGGGCAGCCTGCTGCTCGTCATGATCGCCCACACGGTATACGATGTTTTCGCGATCTGGTATCTGCGCCGCAGGATGTTCGCGCTCGGCCTGTTCGATGTGGCGGACGAAACAACACGGGAAGAAGGTTCGACAAATGCCACAGATTAACCGCAGGACTTTGCTCGGCGGCGTCGCCGCGACCGGTGCGCTTGCCGCCACCGCCACGATGGCGCAGCCCGACATGGTCCGATCGACCGCAGGCGTTAAGGGCAAATCCATTCTCATTACCGGCTGTTCGTCCGGCTTCGGGCGGCTGGCGGCGCAGGATTGGGCGCGTAAGGGCGCGAAGGTTTTCGCCACCATGCGCAATCTCCCCCGCCCCGAAGCGGACCAACTGCGCGAACTCGCTGCGAGCGAAAATCTCGACCTGCATGTTATCGAAATCGACGTGATGGACGATGCGCAGGTTGCCGCCGGCGTGGCAGAGGCGGAGCGCATGGCGGACGGCGCGCTGGACGTGCTGGTCAACAATGCGGGCATCTCTACCGCCGGGCCTGTCGAGATACAGGATATGGAAGCGACGAAGCTTCTGTTCGAGACCAATGTCTACGGCCCCCATCGCATGGCGCGCGCCGCCCTGCCCGCGATGCGCGCGGCCCGGTCGGGTCAGATATTCAACGTATCCTCCCAACTGGGCCGGGTCATGCTGCCCGCTTTCGGTCAATATTCACCGACGAAGTTCGCTCTGGAGGCGATGAGCGAACAGATGGCGTATGAACTCGTGCCGCATAATATCGATGTCACCATCATCGAACCGGGTGGGTATCCCACGCAGATTTGGGAGAATGCCAACCGGCTGACGCTGGGTCTGCTCGAACGGGCGGAGCCGCGCCATACCAACGGCTACACCGCGATAATCGAACAATTGCGATCGCGCACCGACGGCGGCGGTTCGACCGATCCGATGGACGTGCCCAACGCAATGGCGGAAATCATCGGTATGCCGCCCGGCACCCGCCCGCTGCGCCGACCCGTGCACCCCGGACCCAAACCGCAAATCGCCATTAACGAAGTTAGTGCGAAGACGCAGGTCGAATGGCTGGGTGGTTCGCCATATGGCCCCTGGATCAAGGCCGTGCATAATTCGTGATACGCTGGTAAAGCCTGCCTGCCGACGCTAAACGCGCCGCGTATCACCATTCCTGGAGTTTACTGATGGGTTTCCGTTGCGGAATCGTCGGACTGCCCAATGTCGGCAAGTCCACCTTGTTCAATGCACTTACCGAAACGCAGGCGGCGGAGGCGGCGAACTACCCCTTCTGCACGATCGAACCGAATGTCGGGCAGGTCAGCGTGCCCGATGCGCGCTTGGACGAGATAGCCGCAATCGCCAAGAGTGCGAAAGTGGTCCCGACGCAGCTGGCGTTCGTCGACATCGCCGGTTTGGTAAAAGGCGCCAGTCAGGGCGAAGGGTTGGGCAATCAGTTCCTCGGCAATATTCGCGAGGTCGATGCAGTCGTCCACGTTTTGCGCTGTTTCGAAGATGACGACATTCAGCACGTTTCCAACCGGATCGACCCGTTGGCGGATGCCGAAGTGGTCGAAACCGAATTGATGCTGGCCGATCTGGAAAGCCTGGAAAAGCGTGTGCCCAATGCGCAGAAGCGTGCGACCGCGGGTGACAAGGAAGCCAAGATAA
>JBAUIN010000160.1:0-4839 GCA_049682975.1 Pontixanthobacter sp.
GGCAAACGCCATGTAAAGCGACCGCACCCGATTGGGGTTGCGCATGGTAAAGTCTCGATGATCCGCCAGCGCTTTAACATGCTCGATCGCATTCGGATGCAGTGACGACGCCTGTAGGGCGAACCATTTATCGACGACCAATTCATTATCCGCATAACGCCGGTGGAAGTCGATAAGTTTATCCGTTCGTGCCGCCGTTTCCAATCCGGTCAGCACCATTAGGGCACCCTGCCGATCGGTCATGTTGTCGGCACCCTCATATTGCGCTGCGGCCATATCGGAAGCGAGGGACGGATTGGCTGCAGCCAAATATACCAGCGCCTGCGTCTTCGCCTTGCGAGCGCCGCGTGATTCTCGGTCGAACCCGAATGGCAATCGTGATACCCTTTCATGCAAGGTGGTGAGATCGTCCTGGTATTTGGTGCCGACCCACGCTTTCAATCCTTCGCGTTCCGTATGGATGGCAACGGGGTCGGCGATGTCCTGCTGTTCAGCCAGATAGGTCAGACTGGGCAGCATCATCAATTCGCCGCGCATCGAATCGTCCAAAGTCTCGTCCTGTATGATCGCTGCGAAGGCACGACCGATCGCCGTTCGTCCGTTTTCGCGCGCGGAGACATCGAAATTGCCGCTCGGCGCGGCTGTCAAATGGCGAACGAAAAGATCCTGCATCGCTTCGTATCGGGCGAAGGAATCATCGTCGTTCGCGGCAAGAAACACCAAATCTTCGTCCGACACTGCGCGTTCGATCGTGACGGGGGCGGAAAAGCCGCGATTGATTGAAAGTATCGGTTCGCCGACCAATCCATCGAATGTGACGTTTTCATCGTTCGCATCAAGCACCACCAGCCGCTCTTCCTGTGGCTTTGCGGTTTCCCGGTCGAACAGGGCGATTTTCAACGGGATCGGCAGGGGTTCCTTATCCGGTTGATCGGGTGTCGCCGGAATGGTCTGGCGCAGGGTTATCGTTGCCGTATTGCCTTCATATTTCTGTTCGACCATGATCCTCGGCGTTCCGGCCTGGGAATACCAGCGGCGAAATTGTTTCAAGTCCAACCCGGCGCCGTCTTCGATCGCAGTGATGAAATCCTCGCACGTTGCCGCTTCGCCATCGTGCCGTTCGAAATAGAGATCGGTGCCACGCCGGAATGCTTCCGGCTCGGCCATCGTGCGCATCATGCGAATGACCTCGGCGCCCTTATTATAGATCGTCGACGTGTAGAAATTGGATATTTCCCGGAAACTGTCCGGCCGGATCGGATGCGCAAGCGGACCGGAATCTTCGGGAAACTGCACCGAACGAAGAATGCGCACATCTTCTATCCGCTTGACTGCCTCGCCCTGCATATCCTGGCTGAACAGTTGATCGCGCAGAACGGTGAAACCTTCCTTTAAACTCAGCTGGAACCAATCGCGGCAGGTGATGCGGTTTCCCGACCAATTGTGAAAATATTCGTGCGCGACCACGCCTTCCACACCGTCGAAATCGCTGTCGGTGGCGGTTTCGGGGTCGGCGAGAACATATTTCGTGTTGAATACATTCAACCCCTTATTTTCCATCGCGCCCATGTTGAAATCGCTGACAGCGACAATGTTGAAGACATCCAGATCGTATTCCCGGCCAAAGGTTTGCTCGTCCCAGCGCATGGACTTTTTAAGGCTGCGCATAGCGTGATCGGTTCGTGGTAGGTCGCCATCACGGACGAAGATCGACAAATCGACTGTCTTGCCGGACATGGTCGTAAAGCTGTCGCGATTAGCAACCAGATCCCCTGCGACCAATGCGAAGAGATAGGATGGCTTGGGCCATGGATCGTGCCATTCCGCCCAATGGCTATCGCCATCGCCGACGCCCTCGTCGACCTTGTTACCATTGGACAACAGGACCGGAAATTCAGCCCGCGGCCCCTCCATCCGGACGTTGTAGGTCGACAACACGTCGGGTCGGTCGGGGAAAAAGGTGATCCGCCGGAAGCCTTCCGCCTCGCATTGCGTGCACAGCATACCGCCCGTCGCGAACAATCCCATAAGCTGTGAATTGGCGGATGGGTCGATTTTCGTGATTATGGTTAGCGTATGTTTTGCATCGGGCAGGGAAACGACCAAATCGCCATCCTCGATCGCATAGCTTTCGCACGCCTTGCCGTCGCATTCCAGCGAAACCAATTCCAGGCCATCGCCATTCAGCCGGATCGTGGGGGACCGGTCGGTGGCCGGATTGCTTTCGACTTGCAACGTCGCTGTGATCCGGGTTTTGTCCAGCCCAAGTTCGAAATGCAAATGGGTTTGGGGTATCAACCAGGTAAATGGACGATAATCCTTACGCCGGATGACGGGCGGCTGGTGCGGTGTCGGAGCAGCATCGGCGAGCGTTGGCGCTGTGTCGGGGTTTGTCGGAATGTCCATGGCGCGGCCTTTACATGCTATCTTTTGAAGGTTCATTGCTTACAACACACCCATGCCACATTTGTTCATATTCGGACTTGGATACACAGCATCGCGCCTGGCGGTGGCCCTGCGCAAACGCGGCTGGACGATAGAAGCGACCGGTAGTGCAGGCGACATCGCCTTTACCGATGGTGCGGCGGTGCGCGACGCGTTGACCCGGGCGGACCATATTCTGTCATCCGTACCCCCTGCGCAGGAAAGCGATCCAGTGTTGGACCGCTATGGCGACGATATCACGCAGCAATGGGTCGGATATCTTTCCTCCACCGGCGTATATGGCGATGCGGATGGTGCGTGGGTCGATGAAAGTGCGCCTACCGGGGGAGGTCGCCGAACTACGCGAGCGGCATGCGACGCGCGGTGGATGGAACGTGGCGCGCATGTCTTTCGCCTGCCCGGTATTTACGGGCCGGGGCGCAGCGCGTTCGACCGACTGCATTCCGGTAAGGCAAAGCGCATCGATCTGCCGGGACAGGTGTTTAGTCGCATACATGTAGACGACATTGTTGCGGCGGTCATGGCATCACTGCACGCGCCTGTCGGCGCCTATAATATCGCGGACGATTTGCCGGCAAGCAGCAATGCGGTGATCGAAGAGGCATGTCGTCTTGCAAATATCGAACAGCCGCCGTTGCAGACGCTAGACGAAGCCGAACTTTCGCCGATGGCGCGCGGGTTCTACGCCGAAAATCGCCGGGTCGCGAACGGCAAGGCAAAGCGGATTTTGGGCTGGACGCCGCAATACCCGACTTATCGCGAGGGGTTACGCAGCCTGCTTTAACGCGGCTGGCGGCGTCGTTCGTGCGCGCAGGGCGATTACAAGGCCCAGCATCGCCAGTACGGCACCGAATATAGTGAGGGCGTTCCAGCGATACCCCTCGAACATCGTCGATAACAGCATGGCAACGATAACGGTTACGATGCCATTATAGGCCGCCCTACCCGCGCCGATATTGCGCACCAGCGTGTAATGAAGCGGGAACGTCACCACCGAGCCTGCCAGCGCCAGCCAACCTATACCGAACCAGAACGACGCGCGGTCCGGCAGAACCGGAGGCCCCGCACTGGTCCACGCCAGCGCGAAATCGGCAATCGTGCCGTACAACATCGCCCATGCCAGCAGGCTTATCATGGGCAATGCGCGGCCCGTGCCGTTCGCCTGCACCACATTGGCGATACTCGCCGCCAATATGCCCAATATGGCCCAGAAAATCCCCAGCGCCACATTGCCGCCTAGTGGCGACAATTGCGCCTCATGCGCCAGCAACAACGCGATACCCGATAGAGCAACCATGGTACCGATCACGAAATTGCGCGTGATGCGCTGCCCCAGCAGCCACCATCCGAATGCCGCATTGCTGACGATCAGCATCGTAAACATCACCGCGACGATACCCGATGTCAGATGCAGTTCGGCACGATAGACGAAATTGAAATTACCGCAGAACTGGGCGATCCCGATGGCCAGAGCCAACAACTGCCCGTTCCGCCCGATGGCCAGAGAACGCTTCATCACCAGCGCCAGCAGAAACATCGCCGGAGTCGCCACTGCAAACCGGATCGCCACGGCCCAGCTGGGCGCGACGCCATCGATCTGATCGGTGATGACCCACCATGTCGATCCCCAAATGATCCCCGTCAGAACGAAAGGAATTGCGACGCCCGGCCGCAGCAGGGAATGGGATTGATCGGTCATGAAATTACGCTAAAGCGCGGCGACAGCACGCGACAGTTTCGCTGCGTGACCGGGGTTTGTATTCCAGGCCGTAACCAACCGCGCAGCATCGTCGCCCCAATCGTAGAATTCGAAACCCTGTTCACGTAATGCGCCGCGTTCGGTGGCAGTGCAGCGAAGGAATATCTCGTTGGCCTCGACAGGATGCAACAGCCGGTTCGGCGCAGCATCGGCGATTGCGCGGGCTGCTTCGTTGGCAGCGCGTGCATTGACCAGCCACAAATCGTTTTCGAGCATGGCAAGCAATTGCGCCGCTAGAAAACGCCCCTTCGATTGCAGATGACCCGCGCGTTTTCGGCGGTATCGCGCGACATCGGCCAATCGCGTATCGAAAAATACGATGGCTTCGGCGCTTAGTCCGCCATTCTTGACGAACCCGAAACTCAGAGCATCGACGGCCCCCGCGGTATTCGCCGCATTACCGCCTAGGAAAGCGCAAGCATTGGCGAACCGTGCACCATCCATATGCAGGGACAGCCTCCGCGCTTTCGCCAATTCGGAGATCGCCGCAATTTCCTGCGGGCGATAGACGCAGCCATATTCGCTCGCCTGCGTGATACTGATCGCATGCGGTTGCACTTGATGCACATCGTCGCGGATGGGATCGATGACCGCGCGGATCGCATCCGGCGTCAGCTTCGCACTCGCCCCTTCCG
>JBAUIN010000161.1:0-8122 GCA_049682975.1 Pontixanthobacter sp.
TTCCCAAATTTCCAGCGGCGTACGGTCGTGATTGTCAGGCCAACATAATTCGTCATATCCGATGGCAAGCGCGCGCAAGAAATCGAGCGGTTCGTCGACCATGATACCGATGGATGTCGAACCCGACCCCGATCCAAGATGCACGATTTGCGTTTCGCCATTGTCGTCCAACCATAGGGCTGCCCGCGATCCGTCGCCTCCGGTGCGGCAGAATGCGGCTAGACGATTATCCATCGTTTGCCCGTCATCGCCCGCCCACGCATCGAGTTCTCCGGCGACCGGCACTTCGATCGCAAGACAGCTTTCGGCGCATGAGGGATCGATGAGGGCGTAAGTTTCAGGAGGGTCCGTCTCGGTTTGCCGGACAAGCCCTTCGCTTTCGATCCATTCGAAATAGGCAACCAGCGGTTCGGGAATCGTAATTTTCGGCCCGATTGCCGTACGCATAGTCTCTACGAATTCACCCATCACCCCGCCGCCTTCTTCAACGCAACCCGTATCAACTCGCTTTCACCCGCATCCGGCCCCAATTCTCCCCGAGCCAACGCCACGGCGCGCGAGGCGGCGGCGGGTTTGAAGCCGAGGTTTTCCAGCGCCGAAACGGCATCCGCGCTGGCCCGTCCGACGCCAGAACTGTTGACACTTGCGACACTGTCCTGCCCCCCCTGCGAAACCGCCAATCCGCCCGCCTTTTCCTTCAATTCGTTGACGATGCGACTGGCCAGTTTCGGGCCGACGCCGTTGGCGCGCGCGATCGTCTTAGCGTCGCCATGCGCGCAGGCGTTTTGTATTTCCCCGGTCGAGAGCGCGGACAGGATCGCCAGCGCGACCTTGCTGCCCACGCCCTGCACCTGATTCAATAGCCGGAACCAATCGCGCTCCGCCGCATCGGCGAAGCCCAGCAGGCGCATGTCGTTCTCGCTGACCTGTAGATCGGTGTACAGGGTGCAACCTTCCCCCCGCTCCCCCAAAGCGGTGAGCGTCTTGGTCGAACAATGGACAAGATAACCAACGCCGCCGACATCGATCACCGCCCAATCGTCGCCCGTTTCGTCGAGCAGCCCTTTCAGCTTTGCAATCATGGTTTGTTCCTGCCCCTCTTATACGCCTTTGACCAGCCCCCATGACCGATGATGCGCGGGTAGGAAATCTCGACAGGTCGGTATAATCGGCTACAGCGGCGTATATGAGTTGGAACAGTTTCGGCCACGTCTTGCGATTTACCACCTGGGGCGAAAGTCATGGGGCCGCCTTGGGCGCAGTGCTGGACGGGTGTCCGCCAGGATTGTCACTGAGCGAGGTCGACATTCAACCCTTCATGGATGCGCGCCGCCCCGGCCAGTCGAAATACACGACGCAGCGTAAGGAGCCCGACACGGTCCGCATCCTATCCGGCACGTTCGAAGGGCGCACGATGGGCACGCCGATTTCGTTGATGATCGAAAATGTGGATCAGCGCAGCAAGGATTATTCGGAAGTCGCCCAATCCTATCGCCCGGGACACGCGGATTATGCATATGATGCGAAATACGGCTTTCGCGACTATCGCGGCGGTGGACGCAGTTCGGCGCGGGAGACGGCGGCGCGGGTGGCGGCGGGGGCGGTCGCCAGGCTGATTGTGCCCGAAGTTTCCATCACCGCCTATGTCAGCCAGATTGGCTATGACCGGATCGACCCGGCGGCGATCGACTTTGCGGAGATACGCAACAACCCGTTCTTCTGTCCCGACCCCGCCGCGGCGAAGCGTTGGGCCATATTGGTGGACGATGCGCGCAAGGCCGGATCGTCCTTGGGTGCCGTGGTCGAATGCGTGGCAACCGGCGTTCCCGCCGGGTGGGGCGCACCGATCTATGCGAAGCTGGATGCCGAACTGGCGGCGGGCATGATGGGGATCAATGCGGTGAAGGGCGTCGAGATCGGTGATGGGTTCGGAGCGGCGGAACTATCCGGCGAACAGAATGCCGATGCGATGCGCGCGGGCGCGGATGGCCCGCAATTCGAAGCGAACCATGCTGGTGGAATTTCAGGCGGAATCTCGACCGGACAGCCGGTCGTCTGCCGCGTCGCGTTCAAGCCGACGAGTTCGATCCTGACGCCGGTGGACACGATCGACCGCGATGGGAACGATACGCAAATACGCACCAAGGGGCGTCATGATCCCTGCGTCGGTATTCGCGGAACGCCGGTGGTCGAGGCAATGATGGCGCTTGTGCTCGCAGACCAAAAAATGCTGCACCGCGCACAATGTGGCTGATAGACCGATTCGTCGACCAAACGCCCGTATTCCCCACTTAATCGAAGAAAACGCTCGGTCGTATAAGTTCCATCGTTTTTTCCGATGTTCGCAATCGCAACACTCAATTTTGATGCGGTGCGGCAGACACTATGTAGGTGTTATACGAAATTATCGTTCACACGAACAATCGAATTGGAGTCATCATGGGTATTATCGGAAGCACTATTAAGCCGTTCAAAGCCACTGCCTTTCAAACCGGCAAGGACTTTTTCGACGTCACGGATGAAGACGTTAAGGGCAAATGGGCGGTATTCTTTTTCTACCCCGCCGACTTCACTTTCGTTTGCCCGACGGAACTTCAGGATCTGGGCGAGCAGTACAACCATCTGCAATCGCTCGATGTCGAAGTCTATGCCGTCAGCACTGACACCCATTTCAGCCACAAAGCTTGGCACGATACGTCGGAAAAGATCAACGGCATTCAGTATCCATTCTTGGGCGATCAGTTGCATACGTTGTCGAACAATTTCGGAGTGTTGCGCGAAGAAATGGGCCTGGCCGACCGGGCGACTTTCGTGGTCGATCCCGACGGCGTAATCCAGATCATGGAAATCACCTGTGAAGGCGTCGGCCGGAATGCGAGCGAATTGGTGCGCAAGATCAAGGCCGCGCAATATGTTCGCGCCAACCCCGGTGAAGTTTGCCCGGCCGCGTGGGAAGAAGGTTCCGACACGTTGGCACCCTCGCTCGACCTCGTCGGCAAGATTTAAGCGACACGACACTTACAGCTAAGAGCCCGATCTATCGGGTCGCTGGAAGGCTCGGGACCACCCCCCCCGGTTCCCGAGCCTTTTGCTGTCCAGATTTATCGATAGGAAACCACTATGCTTGGCGCACAGATGCAGGAACAGCTTGAAAGCTATCTTCAGAACCTAAGTGAACCGATCGAATTGATCGGTACGATCGGCGACGATGAGAATTCGAAGAAAACCCGTGTGTTGCTGGAAGAAATTGCTTCGCTGCACGATAAAGTAACCGCGCGTTTCGACGGCGATGCGGCGCATGTAGCGAGTTTTGAAATTCGCCGCGCATCCGACCACCACGCCAATGTGCGGTTTGCCGGTCTACCGATGGGGCACGAATTCACTTCGCTGGTCCTCGCTTTGCTATGGGCCGGTGGCCACCCGCCCAAGATCGACGATGCGGTCATCGAACAGGCAAAGACGCTAACCCCGCCGGAAGACGGCAATTACGAGTTCGAGATGTATTTCTCCCTGAGCTGCCAGAACTGCCCTGACGTGGTGCAGGCGCTCACGCTTATGTCGATCGTCAATCCGCGCATTTCCGCGACTTTGATCGAAGGCGGCGCGTTCAAGGACGAGGTCGAGCGGCGTCAGGTGATGGCGGTTCCCGCCGTCTATCTGAACGGCGAACCTTTCGCGAACGGCCGGATGGATGCGCGCGATATCATGGCGAAACTGGATACCGGGTCCGACGAAAAGGCGGCCGAGCAGCTGAACGAAAAAAATCCGTTCGAAGTGCTGGTTGTCGGCGGCGGGCCTGCGGGCAATGCGGCGGCGATCTACACTATTCGCAAAGGGTTCAGCACCGGCATCGCGGCGAAACGCTTCGGCGGGCAGGTTGCCGACACGATGGGGATCGAGAACTTCATCGCCACCCCCTATACCGAAGGCCCGAAACTGGTCGGCGAAATGCAGGCGCATATCGGCGAATACGACATCGATCTGATCGACCGCGTCGTGGCCGACAAACTCATCCCCGCAACCGAAGCGGGCGGCATGCACGAAGTGGTGTTCACCAATGGCGCATCGCTCAAGGCGCGGTCGCTGGTGCTGACCACTGGCGCGCGTTGGCGGCAGCTTGGCGTTCCCGGGGAGGATGAATATCGCAACAAGGGCGTCGCCTATTGCCCGCATTGCGATGGCCCCTTGTATAAGGGCAAGCGCGTGGCCGTGATCGGCGGCGGCAATTCCGGTGTCGAAGCGGCTATCGATCTTGCCAATATCGTCGCCCATGTAACCCTGATCGAATATGACAGCGAATTGCGCGCCGATCAGGTGTTGCAGGATAAGTTACGCAGCTTCGCCAATGTCGATGTGCTGACTTCGGCACAGACGACGGAAGTTACCGGCGATGGTTCGAAAGTGACCGGTCTGAACTGGACGAATCGTGACACCGGCAAAGATGCCACGGTCGAACTGGAAGGCGTATTCGTGCAAATCGGCCTAGTGCCGAACACCGAGTGGCTGAAAGATTCCGGCGTCGAACTCACGAAATTCGGCGAGATAGCGATCGACGACAAGGCCGCGACCAATCTGCCCGGTATTTTCGCAGCAGGCGATTGCACGACGGTTCCGTATAAGCAGATCGTTGTGGCGATGGGCGAAGGGTCCAAGGCCGGGTTGAGCGCATTCGACTATCTCATCCGAACCGAACCAGCGACGGAAATCGCGCAGGCGGCTTAGTTCGTCTTCGTCATTGCAAGGTGTCGCAGACGCCGCGGCAATCCAGGGTTACTTGGTGCCACTGTGGATTGCTTCGCTGCGCTCGCAATGACGATCAAATCACCGGTTCCGCCTAAGAACAATGTACAGCGCACCCTCGCCCCCATGGCGGCGGTGCGCTTTGCGTATGGCCGCAATGGCATCGGCGTGATCGCCTGCGGCCAGCCAGTCGAGCAGTTTGGCGCGAATGACGCCGCGTTTGGATGCGCGATCCGCCGCCTCCACCGGACGCGATCGACCGGTGATGACCAGCACCAATCGCGCCCCCATTGCGCGCGCCTGATGCATGCCGCTGTCGAGGCGCTCATGGGCCGCATCAAGGAAATGGTCGTGCAGATCGAGCGTGAAGTCAGGCGCGATGCTACCGGTTTTCAGCTTACGATCCCAGGTCGCATCCAATGTCGTGCCGGTGATCCTGCGCCCCGAGCGGGGTGGCGAATGCGGTATGGCGACTTTCGGTTTGGCCGGGGGCATTTTGGTTCGGAGTTTGGCGATCGGCTTAATAACAGCAGCAGCGGACAGCGGTGTTGCTACGATCGGCGAATTTCCGTGCAGCGGTTCGACCGACGATGCCAATCTGGCCCAAGCTTCTTGCTCTTCGGCGCTGAGGCCCCGCGGCGGGCTCACTGCGTTTGGTAGCGCGCGGCTGCCTCGTGCGGCAGCAGGATCAACGCCGTTCCCCGCGCGCTCATGCCGCCAGCGATCCGGCGTGCATTCTCGCCCGCGCCCCAGAATGTGTCGAACCGGTTCTGCCCCTTGATCGCGCCGCCGGTATCCTGCGCGATCCACAGACCGTCCGCTTCATCGCGGTCGAGATCGAGCCAGACCGGCGCGCCATAGGGCACATAACGCGGGTCCACCGCAACCGAAGAACTGCCTCGTACCGGAACGCCGATCGAACCGATCGGGCCGTCGCCGGTCAATTCGCGGAAGAACACCCAGCTTTCGTTCATGCGCATCAGCGCGCGCCCCTCCGCCGGATTTTCGCGGATATAGGCCATGATGCCCTGCATGCTTCCTGCATATTGTCCCGGCTCCTCGCCCAGCAAACCACGTTCGCGCATAACGCCGCCGATGCCGGTATAGCCGTGTCCGTTCTGCCCGGCGTAGCCAATGCGCAGGATGGACCCGTCATCCAGTGCCACGCGGCCCGAACCCTGTATCTGCAGGAAGAAGAACTCCACCGGATCGGCAGCATAAGCGATCGGCGCGACGGTGGCGGACAGCGCGCCATCCTCTATTTCGGCACGGGTGTAATAGGGTACGAATTCCCCCGCCGCGTTGCGCCGCCCCAAAGGCGCGCGACCGGTCTGTTCGCTCATCGCCATGTCGGCGGGCCAGTCGCGTATGAGGTCCGGCGGCATCGGATAGATCGGCGTGTCGCATCCGGCCCGGGGCAAGCGGCATCCGCGGATTTCGGGTTCGAAATAGCCGGTGGCGAAGGCTATGCCGGTTCCCACGCGGACGGGGGTAAAATTGGCCGCGAAGAACGCGCGGGGATCGCCGGCGAACTTCGCAGCGCGATCGCATGCATTCACCCAATCCCACGTCTGCGTGAGTCCCGACCGATCGGTCCGGCGTGTAACGACGGGACAGGATTCGACGAAGGAAACCAACGCCGTCGCGGCGTCCGCGATTTGAATATCGAAGGTGGCGAAAGGCGCGGCGATCTGCACGCCGGCGAGCAAAGCCGTGGTGGGCGGGTGCATGACCGGGGGCAATGTCGGCGGCGGCGGAGTGAGAACCGGCGCGCTTGGTGCCGGAACACTAGTTTGCGGCGGGGCCGATTCGGGAACGATCCCTGAACATGCGGACAAGGCCGCCGCGCCCAGTAATGCCGACAACCAGCGCACGCTTCGCATGACCCGATCAGCCCTGATCGGTCTCGTCGAGCAGCCAATCGGGATCGGACGATTTCACATCGCGCATGAATGTCCACACATCGCGGCTCTCGATCGCGTCGTCCAGGGATCCGGCGATCATCGCGCCGTCCTTGTCATGCGTGACCGCTGCAATGTCGGCCACGAACCGAACAACAATCCGCGCGACCGATCCATCCAGGCTGGCATTTTCGATAACCGCTTCCTCGATACGAATCAGGCGGTTGTTGAGCACCTCGCCCGCTTCTTCGCGCGCTGTAATGGCGGCATCGAAACTTACATAGACGTCATCGTCGCACAATTCTTTCAACGTATCGCGATCACCGCCCCAGAAAGCTTCGAGGATCATGCCATACGCACCCTTGGCGCCTTCGATGAAACCCATGACTTCGAAGCTGCGATCCGCAGAGGAAATTTCGCGAACGCCCCGTTCCACGGCGGGGAGAACCTGCGGCATATCCTGAAACTGCTGTTCGTTCTGTGGACGCGGAGCCACGCGCTCCTCCTCGATCTGGCGCGGGTTCTGCTGCGTCGTTTCGGGACGCCGCGGAATGGGTTCTTCTTCATGTTCCGCCCGCTGCCCCAGCACCGAATATAGGCGCAAGCCCAGAAACGCTGCGATCATGGCGAGGATAACGATTTCAAAAATCACGATAGATACCTGTTCCTGCGTATTGGCCGCCCGGCACCGCCGAACGCATGTTTGGTCATTTGTGCCCTAAATAGGGAAAGATTACAAATGAACAACGCCCCGCCCCTCGTGGTCCGGCGCAGCAGCGGTGCATTCGACCGCAGCGCATCGGCGGGCCGGACACGTTGCGACACTATTACGACGGTGCTAGGCGCGCTTCCCAACGAACACATTCCTGCAGAATCGAAAGAAAGCACCCGGATTATGGCTGACGAAAACGACGTATTGACCGATCTGAACATGGACCCGGCCGCGAACGGTCCGACCCCCAACGGCGAAGATACCGGCCCCGTCGCCGGGATTATCTCGCAATATGTGAAGGATCTGTCGGTCGAGAACCCCAATGCGCCCGACAGCTTCCAATACAAGGATCAACCGCAGATCGATCTACAGTTCAATATCGGCGCGAAGAAAATCAACGACGAAGTGACCGAGATCGAATTGAAGGTGAACGTCACCGCCAAGACCGACCAGGGTAATGCGTATCTCATCGAACTCGCCTATTGCGGGCTCGTCGGCATGCGCAATCTGCCGGACGATCAAATGCATGCCTTTATGTATGCCGAGGCTCCGCGCCTGTTGTTCCCCTTCGCCCGCCGTGTGATCGCCGATGCGACGCGCGATGCCGGTTTCCAGCCGCTGATGCTCGATCCGATCGATTTCAACGGCCTGTATGTGCAGCAATTGCAGCAAAAGGCCGAAGAAAACGCCGCCGCCGGTGGTGCGCCCGCAGGCAACGCGTAATTATCCCATAAAGGCGGGCGCACGGCGATGAGCCTGCTCAAAAATG
>JBAUIN010000162.1:0-2493 GCA_049682975.1 Pontixanthobacter sp.
TCTTCGCATCCGCACTGAACATCAGACCGCTATTATTGATCGGCACGTCGAAGCCCGCCTGAAGGGCAACGCCGAATTCGTCCGACAGGCTGTCCTGCGTTACGCCGAGGCTGGCGGCGCCCACACCGGGATTTTCATCGAAAATGAAAAAATATGCAGGTCCTGCGCCTACATATGGTTTGAAACCACCCAGGTCGAAATGATATTTCGCCGTTACGGTCGCGGGCAGGATGATCGCATCGTCGATCAGCTCCACCCCGTCGAGCGACACCACACCTTCCACGTCGCTGGGCACGATACAGCAGATCGTTTCGATCGATATCGCATCGGTTACGAAATATTCAGCTGCGATGGTGCCGGTTACGCTGTCGGTGGCGACGGTTTGCCCACCGACGGGCACGCCGATATTGTCGATATTGACGTCGGTGATCTCGCCATCGGGCAGAACGCCCGTCACGAAGGCACGTAGCTGGATGTCGCCCGCTTCCTGTGCCTGGACCGACGGCACGACCGCCCCCATTCCCAAAGCGGCGGCGATCGACAGACTGTAGATAGTTTTTTGCATCATATTCCCATTTCAATGGTTGCCGATAGCGGCGTTGAAAGGGGAACGACCCGCTATTCCATCGGTTTCATGGGAAGTAACGCGGGTGTTCGATAGTTTTTGCCTATCGTATTGCGTCAAGCACGTTCGATGGCTCTGCCTAACCGATCATACGCCTCTTCCGGCCCCAACGCATCCTCGAAGCTGAAATCGCGTCCGATCATCTGGTTGTACCGGCCAAAGAACCGCCCGATCTCGCGGACCATGCCATCGCGCAATTCGTCGACATGGGTCACGTCGGCATAGGTTTGCGCCAATGTGGGGATCGCCAGAATGCGGTCGTTCTGCGTGTCGGCCGTGCCATCGCCGCTATCGTCCTGCTTCACCGGAAGCGCTCCGATCAGACGGGTCGGAACCAATGTGCCCTGCGGAATGATGCCATCGACCAGCAGAATGATGTCCAGCGGATCGCCATCTTCCGCCAGCGTATTGGGCACGAAACCGAATGCGAAGGGGAAGCTCAAACCCAACGGCAATTGTAGCGACCAGCGGAACAGACCGCTTTCGTGATCGAGATCAAATTTGTCGCGGCTGCTGGTCGGCGTTTCGATGAACACCGTCACCTCGTCCGGTCGGCCATCTTCGCCATCCCGGCGCGGCGTCACCGATTTCAATGCGTCGAGATACATCGACGATTCCCCTCTACAGCCATTTCCATTTCCAGAAGAACACCACCTGCCCGATCAGGATCGCCACGCACAGGCCTACGACGATCCAGAACGCGTCGCCATCCTCCACCCCCGGCATTCCGCCGACATTGATGCCCATCAAACCGGTCAGGAACCCCAGCGGCAGGAAGATCGCGGCGACGATGGTAAGAAGGTAATTGGTGCGATCCGAACTGGCGACGGCGCGGGCACGCAGTTCGTCCATCAGCACCACTGCGCTTTCCTTGCTGATGTCGATATCGTCGAGATAACGGCGCAGGCGGTCGATCGTCTCTGCGATTTCGCGGCGGTCGTGCTCCTCGAACCAGGCGGGCGCGTCGCGGCTGATATTCTCCAGCGCAGCGTGCTGCGGGCCCATGTGACGTTTGAGCGCCAGACAATTGCGGCGGATGATGGTGATCTGTTCCAGCACCTCGTCCGCATCGTCTTCCAGATCAGCCTCTTCGCATTGATCAATATGATCGTTCATATCGACGATCGAGCGGTTCATGCGGGCGATCATATGTTCGGTCAGCGAAGTGATCAGCGCGCCTGCATCGGACGGCCCCCGCCCGCGATCGATATCCGCCAGCGTGTCACGCGGTGTCTGCAGCGGCAGGCGGCGCAAAGTGACGACGCGCGCGCCATCGCTCCACATCTGCATGGAAACCATATCTTCAGGTTCCGCACCGGGATTGAAATTGATGCCGCGCAGGGTCGCGACCAGCGTGTTGCCTTCGCGAAAGGCACGCGGGCGGGTGGAATCGCTGGTCAGCAATTCCGCCGTCGGTTCGGGAATGCCGATCGCATCCTGCAACCATTCGTAAACGCCGTCGTGATTGCGACAGAGGTGAATCCACAGAACTTCGCCCGGCGCGGCAGGCTTCCAATCGCTTACCTCAGCCCATGCGATCGGTCTGCCAGCACCCTGCCCGTCCAGCACCCGGCCGAACAGCATCGGGCAATCGTCATCCGTCTCGAAATCCCGCGTATGCTTGCTCATGCGCGCTATTCATAATCGGATCGCCGGTTTGGGCAACGGTGCATCACCCACGCATTTCCTACCCCAGCATGATACGATATGCCGCCGCCCATGTTACCTGTCGCAAAATCGGAGGAATGCGCCTATATCACCGATAGAAAGGGTCGTATCGTCCCTCCCGATTGTTTGCTCCAGGATCGTGTAACAAGCGGTCCATGTCTCCCCTCACGCTTACAATGCCAAAGGCCATTTCATGAACG
>JBAUIN010000163.1:0-8331 GCA_049682975.1 Pontixanthobacter sp.
CCGCAATCGAATTGCGGAAGAACGATACCGTATTGGAGGCGAAATTCGCGCCTGCCGGATCATTCTCGTCCGCGCCGGTGTCGTTGTCGTCTTCGGCAATAGTCGCGTTGGCGCAGGTGGTGCCTGATTGAATGGACCCCGGAACATACGTGATATTGGCGGGCAGCACGTCACTGGCGGCGACATCGCCGACATTCGCGCTGCCGGTATTCGTAATCAGAATGCAATAACGGGTCGTGGCGCCGGGAATCAGGAACGGGTTTGTCGTACCCTTAACCGGGTCTTCCACGACGCTGCTAGTCTTCGCGACCGTAAGTTCGCCATTAGGTCGGCAGATCGATATACCGCCCTTCATCTGCACCGCCTGACCGTCGGGATTGGCGGGCGCCTGACTGTGATTTCCGTATTCAATGACGATGGTATCGACCGCCTGCTGGAAAGTCGCGACGACGTTACCATCGGGTGAGGTCGTGGCCGATGGACCATCACCGAACGCCTGATTTCCAATCACGTAATTTGCCTGACCATTGGTGAGAACTGGCGTTACGGTCACTCCGCCCCGGCGCCCGAACACGCGCACCCTGTCTGCAAAGTCGTTGGGCGCAAAATCGACATCGAAGATCGTCAATTGGGCCCCATCCACCGTCTCGCCCAGGGTAATAGTGGTCGTGGCGAACTGATCGCGGTTGGCGAAGTCGATCGCTTTGGATAAGGTGGTTTGATTCTGCGCGGCCGTTGTAAGCGCCGGTTGTTGACCGCCGAGCTGCGGAATGTTCATGAAGCCGGCAGGGCTGCTGATATTCCAGTTGAACGCGCCCAACCCGGTAAGGGTGTAGTTGTTTTGCGTACTGCCGGCGGGCCAACTGCGCCCCTCCCAATTGAACGTGACAGCGCCTTTCGGGCATACGATTTGCGGCGGCGTACCTGCGTTGCGCGTTCCCGTAAGGAAAAGCGTGGCATTGCGAATCTGACCGTCATCGGCAGTGGGAAACAGATCGCAGGTTTCCAAACGCCAAGTTCCCGCCGCGCTCTTATTGTTGAACGCGCTGAGAGGATTACGCGGACGGTACGTATTTTCGTAAGGCGGAGCGGTAGTCGAATGATTGCGATCGGCAGCATCGGTGTTGACAACCTGCCCCGCTGCATCGTCGAGAAGGACGTTGAAATTGTCTCCGCCCAGATTTTGCGTATTGCCGTTCGTCAGTTGCACGCGCGTTCCATCGGGATGTTGCAGCGTGAAGCGCAAATCGCCCCGATAGGAATGCGTTGCCAGAATACCGATATTGACATCCGTTATCGTGAACAGATTGTTGACGGTAAAAGTCCGAACCAAAGGCTGGTTCGGCGCACACGGTGTCGCGCCGGATATGGTTCCGGCAGTATCGGTGGTGACGGTAACCGACTGTGCGAATGCCTGGCCGGAAATGCAGATTGACAGAATTGCAAGCAGCCAACGTGCATGTTGCAGCGCGCGTGCTCCCGCACCGGCGATGTTCAAGAAGGCGGAACGGGCAGGCATACGTAAATCATAGGGTTGCATGGTTAACGAAGCGCTAAAACCGGTGCCCCTTCGCGTGTTCGCACTGCTCATCGTTTCAGCCCCAAGAAACCAAACGTATCGGCATCGAATTTGAAGCGCGCGGTGACGTAAAGCCCCTGGTCCGTGTTGCGCGATGCGGAGAAGTCGCGATCCCGGAAACCTTCGATATTGTAACCAACTGTCAGCAGCGTGTTCTTCGCCGGTGCGATCCCGATGAACGGTCCGACCGCAAAGCTGGTGACGTTGTCGTCCAGATTGGTGCGAACGGTACCGGATGCACCGATTTCGATCTTGTCGCCGATCCCGAAGCGCGCATCGAGGCCGGCAAGGACAGTCGTGCTACCCAGATCCAAACCGTCGAGACGGTCGAAATTGTATCGTGCTCCAAGGAACAGGCCGATTTCCGTACGGCGAACGAGCTGGTCGATTTCTTCACCATCATCGGTTTCGATATCGTCGACCTGACGTGGCGACCAGTTCGTGGAAAGGCTGGCAATCAGGCGTTCGGATTTGGCATCGCCATTTACGAACAATGCCGTACGGCCAGTCGGACCGGCTTCTCCATCGACGGCGTTGCGAACGCGGTCGCTGCGATATTCCAGCTTGCTGAGGAAAGCGAATTCGGATTCGGCCGGGCGATAGGCGGCGGCGATCGCAGCATCCGCAACTTCTGTCTCGGTCGCGAAATCGGAACCGAAATCGGTCGATGCCTGGGTCCAGCTGACACCCGAACCGAGAATGACACCGTCCGAAATCTGACGGATCAATCCGCCGGTGAAGCCCATTCGATCGGCGAATTCGCCATCGCGATATTCACCGCGCGCTGTCGCCGCCCATTGATCCTTGCGCAATGACGCACCCAGTGTCGCAGCGGTAAAGTCTTCGAACAGCGATCCATCCTGTCCCAAGAAACCGCCTGATGCGACGGGTTGCGCCGTATTGATTACACGGTCCAGCGCAACCGAACCCAGCGTACGGTTGCTGTCCAGCGTGGCGTCGATCGTCAGACTTTCGGAAACGGGGATGGATTGTGCCAAACCGAAGGCGGCGTAGGTCCGCTTGCCATTTTCGGCGATGTCCTGCTGCCCTAATGTCGTCACAACACGCCCGCCGCTCCATGGCGTGATTTCGGCGCCAGCATTGAACGTCCGCGCATCGATGGCATCGCCATTTGCAATCTCGTAATTGCCGATCAGGCGCAGCCAATCCGTCAGTGCATAGCGAGCACGCAAACGATGGCGCGCAGGCAGATCGATCGAATTGGTGTCTTCCAACGCGATGCTGGACAGCACGCTGAGTTCCAGGCGGTTATCCAGGAATTTCTGCGATACGCCACCTTCCAGTACAGTGGAACTGGCGGTCTCGCCGCCGGCAAGCCGATCGGTGAAATGCGACAAGCCGATCCGCGCTTCCGTATCGGGCGTGCGATAGCCACCGCTTATCTGCACCGCACGACGGCGGGTGCTATCGGTCAGGCTGTTATCCTGCCACGCACTAGCGATGATGGAAAAATCGTCGTCGATGGCATAGCGGCCGTCCACACCGAACTTACGGCGACCGAGCTCCGCACCCGATTGCTGACCGGTGCCATACGATCCATCGAGCGAACGCGCATAAGCGAGTAGATCGATGTCGCCAGTGCGGTGTTCCGCCTCCACCAGCCAGCCAGTCGATGTTTGACCATCGCTGCGGCTGGCGGCCACTTCCGCGCGGACTTCCGTGGTGTCACCGACGCGCGCTCGCAGATCGAGGCCACCCATGTTGGTGCGTGATGCGTCGCCTTTATCCGTAATGGCTGTGGCACCGATGCGGATCGCATCGTCGGCAAACGTATAGTCGGCGCGCGCGCCCGCGTTCCATTCGGACTGTCCAATGCCATCGTCAACCTCGTAATCGACGACGATGATCTGCGGATTAAGATCGAAATCGCGGCTCAGGACCGGTTCCTTGAACGAGATGGTGCCGGACAGAATATCGATATTGTAATCGAGAAAGCGCGTGAGTTCGCGGCGCTCGACCAGCAATTCGGACCGGAAACGATCACGGGTTTCGATGGCGACCTTCTCCGTATTTGCCAGAATGCCGCGACGGCTGAGGCGATAGGGGCCGGTCAGGCCGTTGCCCTGAATTTCGTCGCGCGCAAACCGCGTGGCGATCTTGGCGGCAAAGCCTTGCGCATGAAGCGATCCGAACAGACCTTCCGCCTTCACTCCGGTTGCCGTGCGGTTGTATCGTGTCAGTTGGGTTTGATCGAAGCCGGTGACGAAATCGCCATACAGGGCATAAAATGTGCGGGTTTCTACGCGCAAATACAGCTTTTCGCGGCTAGCAGCATCGAAACGACGATCGGAGCCATCGGCATACACGGTGTAATAGTTGCGCGGGTCGATCGTGCCGAGAATGCGCTGATCGTCTTCCTGTTTGGCGCTGTCATAGGCCAGCGTCAGCAGATATTTGCCTAGAACCTGTCCCTTGGCATATAGGGCCACGCGAGCCTTTTCGCCCAGATCGCTGTCGAAGCGACCATTGCGCTGCATGTTATCGGCCACGGTCTTTGCGCCGACGGAACCTTCGGCCAAACCGATTACGGTCCATTCCAGGTCGCCGGGAACGATCCAGCTGTCGATCTGCTGGCGGCGCGTAAGGCGTTCGTCGGCGAAATTGAATTCCAGACGCAGCGGGCCGCTGACCATCGTCGGCGCAAGTTCGATATAGGCGATGCCATCGTCGCCTTCGATATTCCAGTTCGGCGAGGCGGCGTTCTGGACACCGAGCTGTCCGGTCAGTTGGGCGGACTGCAATTGGTCGAGATAGGCGGCGCTTTCATATGGCGCATTGATCGCGACCGCGCCCGTCACACCTTGGCGAACAGGACGCCCTTCACGGTCGAGCAGACGCACGGCGATAGTCGGGCGGGTTTCGCCATCGGCCATCAAATTGGATTTTGCAGGTAGGATTTCTGCCTTCCACGGTCCGGACACGAAACTGACCGGGCGGGATAGTTCGCTAACCAAGCTGCCTTGTGCATCGACTACACGTGCCGTCAGCATCGTGTTCGTTTCGCGCAATGCGACACCGCGCCATACGCTGACGGCGAACTGCCCATCCGCAGCAGTCTTGACGCCATCGAACGCAATCGGATCGACGCGTTCACCATTGGCGCTGAGTTCGACGCGCTCGCCGACCTCATGGCGAATGGCGACACGGATGGCGGGGGAACGTGGGTTATGGTCGACCGCAGGAAACAGGAATTCCGCCGGTCCATCGCCCAGTGCAAGCCAGTCGATGTCTGCACCGGCAGCCGTACGTGCGGTGATATCGCCGGCACGCGTGGCTCTCTCATCATCCCCGACCTCAGCTTCATTGCTGCCTTCGACGTTCTGCGTGTTTTCAGTCGCGGCAATCGCCAGCGCTTCGACGGGCCGTTCCCATCCGGGGATGGAGGCATAGAAATCGGCGACGACCAAGCTGCCGCCCTGCCCGATGGCGAAACGGGAAATGGCGCTGCCCGCGGTGCGCGTGGAACGGTCGCAATCGACAAACTCACCGCCTTCGGGCAAGGTCTGACGCTGCACCTGCACGACATGAGTACCGGGCACGACCCCTTCGAAATGATAGCGCCCTTCTGCGTCGGTGATGGCAAAGCTGCCATCTTCCAACATTACTCGCACGCCAGGAATACCGATGCGATTGTCGATTATGGAACAGGTGCCTTCGGTCACGCGCCCGATGATGGTCATGCGCGATGCGATCGTATCGCGTTCGACACGCAACACAGCTTCAGCAACAGCTTCGCCGCCACGTGGATCGGTCGCGACCGCACGATTTATCGCTTGTCCCGGTGGTGCGTCGGCACGAACGACCATCGCATATCGTATCATTCGTGTTGCACCAGGCGCAATCTCGTCGAGTTCGAATGTCAGTTGGCCGCCATCGTCGCTAATCGATGTCTGTTCGTCGGCTTCCTCGCCATCTATTCGAACGGTATCGGGACGCAGGCGAAGCGCGCGCGACGGCGTATCGCTAACTTTAACGTTGCGTTTTACGCGTGTCGTATCGACATTGCGAATATTGATGGTGTAGAAAACGGCATCGCCAGGTACCGCATTCAGGCGAGAGGCGGTTTTCGTAATCGTGACGGAAACATTTGGCCGATCGAGCGGAATATCGACACGAACGGGCACGATCGATGCGAGATCGAACGACCCGCCGAAAGAAGCGTCGGCAATGACGAAAGAACCCCCGCCCGGCCGCGTCAATTGCGCCAATTGTTCGCGCGTGGCGACGGACGGAGTCGTGTAGGGTGACGGCGGTTCGATTTGCAGGCGATATTGGCCCAACGGTGCAAGCGGAAAACGGTACTCGCCCGGTAGCATCGGGTAAACATTGCCCGCCGCATCCGTAACGGGCGAACCGGAAATAACCGTTGATGGCCAAGGCGTTACGCCATCATCTGCGAATACGGTTGCAGGCTGTCCGGTACGGGTATCAATCAAAGTAACCCGTGCGCCCGAAACCGGCGTGCCATCTTCGCTGTCGAAGACGAAACCGAACGGGTCGGCCAGAACGCTGACTTGCGCGGTAATAAGTGTTGCCGTTTCGGCATTATCGTTCGCCGCAATAGCGATATCGATGTTTTCGCCCGTCCGTACGCTAAGTTCGCAATCGCTTTGTACGACTGAGGGTGCCAATCCGCGCGTACGTATAGCGCCGGCGAATTGACCGGTGTTCTCGCCGGTTTCGAACACGACCAGTTGCTCGCGATCGCCGCTGGAGTTCGTGATAGTGGCAACGACACTGTCTATCGCCGAAGGATCGCGGTTCGCAGCGGCTGCGGACACGCGGAAAACAAGAATTTCGCCGACGCGCAGCGTATTGGTCGCTTCCAGCGCTTCCGAGCCCGATGGGTTGGTGGCCCGAAGCGATTGCGAACCGACATTTTCGGTTTGACCCGGCAGTACTTGCAGGGGTCGATCGCCGCAAAGCGACGCACGCACAACGGAGCGTGTCTCACCGGATGGCAGCGGGCGGAAAGTTTCGATGGAAATTGGCGTGCGCGCGATATCGAGCGTCACTGTATTCGATTGTACCGAGCGCAATATGCCAGCGTCGTTCCAGCGCGCATCCGCGGTATTTACGATCGATTGTGCCGCCGCGATTGGCGCAAATCCGGGCTGCACAAACAGCAATAGGCCCATAAGTAGGGCCGTTACCGAATGTTTGGTGACCGAAAATGCCGACATAGTGTGAATAGCCGGGGGTTTAGAAGCCCCCGGCCCTTCATCCGATTACTGGACCGTTGCCCGGAACGTCAGCGTGCGGCTTTCGCCCGCTGGAATATCCTCGAGCGGACCGGTTACTGTGGTGCCATCGAAACTGGCGCCCGCAGTGTCGGTACCGGCCTGGCAAAGACCGCTTCCATCGACCGACCCATTGAGGCGGATCGAATTGGCGATGAATGTCAGATCACCGGGAACCGGGTCGGTCACGACCACATCCGCAGCGGTTGCACTACCGGGAGCATTGGAAACCGAAATACAATATTCGATTGTCGCACCCGGAATGGCCTTGGGATTGGTGGTGTTGTTGAACGGATCGCTGATAACACGGCTGATCTTTTCGGCGGTCAGGCTCGCTGCCAGAACAGTGTAGTCGTCCTGATCGGAGAACTTACCATCGCGGGCCGCGTCGGTTGCGCCAGCACCATCGGCAAACACGGTGTCCACACCAGCGGTGTTTGCGCCATTGGTTTCTTGCAGCACGGCACCTCGGCCAATTGCTCCACCTGCGAGAGCCGTACCGGTAAGCGTAACGCCCGATACATCGCCCGTTTCGAGATTGGTTGGCGGGGTGCCTTTATTAATCGGAATATTGACAACCACTAGAACGGAAACCTGCTCGTCCGGGGCAACCTCGTCCAGGAAGCTTCCGTTGATCAGCGTATCACCGGCATCGAACGCGCCATCGCCGTTCACATCGAGGAAAACACGGACATTGTTGACGTCGAACGTATCGGTTCCGCCATGTTTCGCGGTACCGCCAGCCTGCTGTTCGACCAGCAAGTCGATGTCGATCGTATCGTTCGACGTGTTGGTCACGGTGAACGCGGTCACGGCATTGATTTCGCCTGGCGAAACCTGAGTGGTCGCGTTGCCGGTTTCCACGACGGTCAGATTGACCTTGCGATCGACCGTGAACGTGTCCGTCGCATTGACGGCGGTTTGATCTTCGCCGCCAACCGTGAAGCTGACGGAGACGTTGTTGGTTACCGAGGTGCCCGACTGAGTACCTTCGGCCAGCGCGGGCGTAGCCATTGCGCCGAGCGCAATCACACTTGCCGTTGCCAGTATCTTACTGGAACGAAACATAATTCTGGTCCTTTAGTCGTAGCTCCGTAAAATAAAGTGCCCCGGAGCATGCGGGCACAAAATTTGCCCTCAGCGAATGACGGCGAAATATTGGAGGCTGCCTTTGGCGCCCGGTGACAGGCGGTCGAATGTCCAGCGAATATGCGTCACATCCTCCGTCGATGCCGGGGCGCGTTCGCCCGCATTGTTCGTCACGGACAGGTTGGACAAAGGTGCAAAGAGCTTGCCGCCATCCACGCTGACATCGAAATCGCCATTCTCGGCAAGCATGACGGCCTCGGGCAGCGGGTTGTTGACGACGAAATCGTCGACATCTTGCCCCGTCGTGTTTTCATATTCAGTTACGAAAAGCAGCCGATCGCCGGGTACGACCTGTGCCGGTTCCACCAGATTGGTGGTCGACGTGCCGTTTTCTTCGACGAT
>JBAUIN010000164.1:0-1536 GCA_049682975.1 Pontixanthobacter sp.
GGCTTTACGCGAATGTCGCATAGGTCTATGCCAATGTCATCCCCGGGGAGCCATGCGGCTGAGAGGGGTGGGTAGCGCCATCCGACCCGTCGAACCTGAACCGATTAACATCGGCGGAGGGAGCGGGTCCGTCGGCGACCGACGCCCGTTCTCCGCCAACCGGAGAACATCTATGGCCGACATCAATTCACCTCTTGAAAACGGGGGCATCGAAATCGGTGTCACTACCGGCCCCATTCGCGGCAGCCGCAAGGTGCACGTGCCCACTCCCGGCGATGCGAATGTGAAGGTCGCCATGCGCGAGATCGAACTGGAACCGTCGAGCGGCGAGCCGCCGGTGAAAGTGTACGACACCTCCGGCCCCTATTCCGACACGACAGCTCAGATCGACATCAATGCGGGTTTGCCGCAAATGCGCCGCGACTGGATCATGGCGCGCGGCGATGTGGAGGAATACGATGCACGGGAGGTGAAGCCGGAAGACACTGGCCAGCTCGGCCCCGACCGCAGCGGCGGCGTTCCGGCCTATCCCAATGTCGTGCAGCGGCCCCTGCGCGCGAAGGCAGGCCAGAATGTCAGTCAGATGCATTATGCGCGCCGCGGGATCGTCACGCCGGAAATGCACTATGTCGCCACGCGCGAGAATATCGGCCGCGAGATGGCGCGTGAGGCATCCAGCGGTGGCGAAGGCTTCGGCGCGGAGATCCCCGGCTTCATCACTCCGGAATTCGTGCGGGACGAAGTCGCGCGCGGGCGGGCGATCATTCCCAACAACATCAACCACCCCGAAACCGAACCGCTGGCGATCGGGCGCAATTTTCTGGTCAAGATCACCGCCAATATCGGCAAGAGCGCGGTTGCCAGCGATGTCGCGAACGAAGTCGACAAGATGGTGTGGGCCACGCGCTGGGGCGCGGATACGGTCATGGATCTGTCGACCGGTCGCAACATTCACGACACGCGCGAATGGATCATCCGCAATTCCAGCGTCCCCATCGGGACCGTGCCGATCTATCAAGCGCTGGAAAAAGTCGGCGGCGTGGCTGAAGACCTCACCTGGGAAGTGTTCCGCGACACGCTGATCGAACAGGCGGAGCAGGGCGTCGACTATTTCACCATCCATGCCGGCGTGCGCCTGCCCTATGTCCCCATGGCGGCGAAGCGCGTCACTGGTATCGTGTCGCGCGGCGGCAGTATCATGGCGAAATGGTGCCTGGCGCATCACAAGGAATCGTTCCTTTACGAACATTTCGACGACATCACCGAGATCATGAAGGCGTATGACATCGCCTATTCGCTGGGCGATGGCCTGCGCCCCGGCAGCATTGCCGACGCCAACGACGAGGCGCAATTTGCCGAGCTCTATACGTTGGGCGAACTGACCCATCGCGCCTGGAAATCGGACGTGCAGGTGATGATCGAGGGGCCGGGCCATGTGCCCATGCACAAGATCAAGGAGAATATGGAGAAGCAGCTGAGCGTCTGCGGCGAAGCGCCGTTCTACACGCTCGGCCCCTTGGTGACCGACATCGCGCC
>JBAUIN010000165.1:0-1542 GCA_049682975.1 Pontixanthobacter sp.
GGATCACGCGCTTCAGCTCGTCCCCTTCCCACGTCGCCGCCGCACCGGGCCGGGTGCTTTCCCCGCCGATATCGACGATGGCGGCCCCCGCCTCCAGCATGGCTGCGGCGTGCGACCGCCCCGCATCAGGATCGTCCAAAAATTGACCGCCATCGGAAAAGCTGTCCGGCGTTACGTTGAGGATACCCATGATTTGTGGCTGATCCAAGGGCACGGCCCGATCGCCCAATTGCATCGGAGGGTGCGCGGTGGTCAGCCCTGCCCATTGCGCGACTGCATCGCTTGCAAGGCTTTCAGGCAGGCGCGTTAGAAATTCTTCGATAGTACGCGGTGTACACAAATGTCGCTCGACCAACGTGCCGTCGCGGCGAAGTATCACTGCAAACCGATGCGCATACACCATGCCGCCCGCCAGCCGAATTGCATCGCCCTCTTCACTCTGCGGACTGTTCGCAAACCCGATCGGCTGAATATAAACGCGATCCGTCATCGCTTTGCGCCGGACCGTTCACACGAAAGACAGGCCGAAATACCGATGCGCAACGACCGGGGCGGATCACTGGGGCTAAACTCGATCATCACGATGCGATAGCGATGCAATCTGCACTAGAACAGCATTTGTGCCGAAATCCGTGACCGCGCATCGCATATAATACGAATAAGGATATTCATGAAAAGCATTCCCACAGCGTCGATCGCAGCCGCACTGGTTTCTGTCACCACCGCCATTGGCGCTGTCGCACAAGACTATCGCAGCGCTTTTCATCCCGACACGATGGATGACCGCGCGCAGGGAGCTCCAAACGCAGTTATGGTTTTGGCCACGCCGCATCTTTCGCAGCTTCCCGATAATTTCAGGGTGGAAATGGTGAAACCGCTGGTTGCACGCCTGGTCGAATGGCAGCCGACGGCGATCGCCACGGAAGACAATGCAGGATTGCTGTGCGACAAGATGCGGCGCATGCTCGAGCGGTACGAACGCGCTATCGATCGCTATTGTTACGATCCGGCCATTGCGGCGAAAGTAACAGGACTGACCGTTCCGCAGGCCAATACTCAAGTCGAAACGATGCTGGCCGATTGGCCCGCCGACCCCGCACCCGGCATGCGGCGCAAATTGGCGGCGTTATTTCTGGCGGCGGGGGAGCCGACATCCGCGCTGGTTCAATGGCTGCGGCTGCCGGAAAGCGAACGCATTGCCGACGGGTTCTTTACCGACGAATTGGCCGCAATATTGCGCGAACGACAGGACCGGGAGAACGAAAGCGATTCGGTGGCAGCCCGCGTGGCGGCGCAATCGGACCTCGAACGCGTTTACAGCGTTGACGATCAATCGACTTACATTGGCGAGGCGGTGAACGATCCGGCGTTTGGCAATGCGGTGATGGCAGCTTGGGACAATCCCGCCTCGAAGACGCAAAGAGAGGAAGGGGAGGCGCTGGCGAAGGGGCTAAACGAGCCGGGCGGGCTATTGGCGATGTATCGCGCCTACAACGCGCCATCGCACATGGCGTTGAAATATCGATCCGATTTCGGCGCCGC
>JBAUIN010000166.1:0-14511 GCA_049682975.1 Pontixanthobacter sp.
CGGCGCTGGTTTACTCGGCAGGAACAGGCTCCGCCCCGGTTTGTTTTTCATCACCCGGGCGATATGTCAGGAACTTGTTCCGCATCCAAGGGCCCATGCGCCGCTCCAACCCATCGGCCAGGCTGAATCCGGCGGGAACGATCAGCAATGTCAGCACGGTAGACAGGATCAAACCGCCGATCACCACCGTTCCCATCGGTGCGCGCCATGCGCCATCGCCGGATAGCGACAGGGCGGTCGGCACCATTCCCGCGGTCATCGCGACCGTCGTCATCACGATAGGTTGCGCGCGTTTATGTCCGGCATCCATGATGGCGGAGAATTTCTCCCGTCCATCGGCCATGGCCTCGATCGCGAAATCGATAAGCAGGATCGAGTTCTTGGACACGATGCCGAGAAGCATCAACACGCCGATCATGACCGGCATGGAGATAGGCTGTCCGACCAGCCAGACGAGGAAGATACCGCCCAATGGTGCCAATGCCAGACTGCCCATATTTACCAGCGGGCTCATGATCCGTTTGTAGAGCAGGACGAGAACGGCAAAGACCAACAATATGCCTGCAACCAGTGCGATGATGAAATTGTCGGCCAGTTCCTGCTGCCATTCATCCTCGCCTACGACATCGCGGATAACCCCCTGCGGCAGGTTCTGCAGAATGGGGAGCGCATCGATCTGTTCCTGCGCGCTGCCTTTGACCACGCCGGAGGCCAGATCGGCACCGACGAACACACGGCGGTTCTGATTGTACCGCTGAATCGAGGTGGGTCCCGAGCCGAACGAAATTTCGGCGACGCGCTCCAACGGAACGGTACCGCCGGAACTGGTTGGAACCGGCAGGTTTGCCAAAGTGGATAGACTTTCACGCGATTCACTCGGCAAACGAACGCGGATCGGGATCTGCCGATCGGACAAGCTGAATTTCGCCGTGTTCTGATCGATTTCGCCCAACGTCGCGATGCGGATCGTCTGGCTGAGCGCAGCCGTGGTCACGCCCAGATCGGCGGCCAGATCGGTACGTGGTGTCACCACGATTTCCGGCCGACGAATATCGGCATCGACACGTGGTGCCACCAAAGAGTCTAGCGTCTTCAGCTGCTCGGCGAGAACGTTGGCGGTTTCCTTGAGCAAGACAGGGTCGGAACCGGCCAGCATTATCGAGATGTCCCGACCGGTGCCGCCGCCGCCCGATTGCGACTGAAAACGCACGCGCGCGTCGGCGAACTGCGCCAATTGCGGGGCGAGATCGCGTTCGAATTCGATCGACGTCTTCTCGCGATCGGGATCGAGATCGATATAGATGGTCCCGCTGCCTTCGCGCATGACTTTCAGCGCTAGCTCCACCTCCGGCTGCGCTTCGATCAGCTCGGCGACTTCCTCGACCAAACGCGTCGAGGTTTCGAGCGTGGTGCCCGGCACCATTTCGATCTCCACACGGCTTTCATCGTCGTTGATCGTCGGCTGAAACTGGAACGGTGTGTTCATGAACAGCAGGATCGTCAGAACGAATGCGCAGAAACCGATGCCGAGCATCCACAGACGATGGTCGTAGAAACGCGCCTCCAGCCAGCGCCAGGATTGGTGCATATTGCGGCCCATCCCCCTGAAAATAAGCCCGGTCGCTTTCAGGAGAAGCAAAGCGATCACCGGGCATAACAGCATAATTAGCGTAAGCTGGAGAAGCTGAATGAATTTCGTGACCAGAAACGCTCCGAGATGATTCGGTTCGGTCGATACGGCATCGCCCAGCGTTTGTGCGACGCCCAATCCATCGAGCATGCCATAGCCGGTGACTACGGCGAACGCGGTTACCCCCAGCACGAACAGGAAGAATACCAAGGCCCCCATCGCGTAGCCGAAACGGTGCTTCACGCCCGGCAGTCCCTCGCGCCGGGCTTTCATGCGCGACCCGTCAAGCGTCCAGCGCAGGATCCCCATATACCGGTCCATCCATTTGCCTTCCCCATGTTCCGCATGGCCCGTCGATTTGAGGAAATAGGCCGCCGCCATCGGAGTGATCATCCGCGCCACCGCCAGACTCATCAAAACCGACAGAACCACGGTGATGCCGAAATTCTTGAAAAACTGGCCCGATATGCCCGGCATCAGCCCGACCGGCAGGAATACCGCGACGATACAAAACGATGTCGCGACGACGGCCAGCCCGATCTCGTCCGCGGCGTCGATCGACGCCTGATAGGCACTTTTGCCCATCCGCATATGCCGCACGATATTCTCGATCTCTACGATCGCATCGTCGACCAGCACGCCCGCCACCAAGCCAAGCGCCAGCAACGACAGAAAGTTCAGATTGAAACCGAGCAGGTCCATGAACCAGAATGTCGGTATCGCAGACAGCGGAATGGCGATCGCCGAGATAATCGTGGCCCGCCAATCGCGCAGGAAGAAGAACACCACGACGACGGCCAGAATGGCCCCTTCGATCATCGCGGTAATGCTGCTTTGATACTGGCTTTCGGTATATTTCACGCTGTCGGTCAGCTGCGTGAAGCGGATGCCCGGATTGTCTTCTTCCAGCTGCGCGATAGCTTCCTTGGCCCCGTCGAACACGGTCACGTCGGATGCCCCCCGCGCGCGCGACATCGCGAAATTGACGACTTCCTTATTGCCGACGCGCGCCATGGACGAACGCTCGGAATATCCATCGCGCACGGTTGCGACGTCGGACAGGGTTATCGTGTTGCCATTGCCCAGCGCAATTTCGCTACGCGACAAATCGAAGGCGGTGTCGGCATTTCCCAGAATGCGCACGGATTGCGTCGTACCGCCGATTTCCGTCGATCCGCCGGCCGCATCGATATTGACCTGACGCAGTACGTTGTTGATCTGACCCGCTGTCACACCCAGGGCCTGCATCCGCGACGGGTCGAGAATGACCTCGATCTCGCGATTGACGCCGCCGAAGCGATTGACTTCCGCCATGCCTTCGACCGACAGCAAGCTTTTCGCCACGGTGTCGTCGATGAACCAGCTCAGCTGTTCGATCGTCATATCGTCGGCTTCCACGGCAAAAATCGCCAGAAAGCCCCCGGATATTTCGATCTTACTGATCCGCGGTTCCAGAATGCCTTCCGGCAGACTGCCACGCACCGCGTCGACGGAGTTTTTCACTTCGGCGACAGCATCGTTGACATCGGTGCCGATTTCAAATTCGACAGTCGTCCTTGAACTGCCTTCGCTCGCGGTCGAGGATATTGATGCGACACCATTGATCGATCGAACGGCCGATTCAATGTTCTGCGTAATCTGATTCTCGATCTCCGTCGGAGCGGCGCCCGGTTGTGAGATCGAAACGGACACCGCCGGAAATTCGACATCCGGATTGTTCACGACATCCATGCGCGCGAAGCTTAACATCCCGGCCAGCAGCAATGCGGTAAACAACACGACCGGTATAACCGGATTGCGGATCGACCATGCGGAGATGTTGTTGAGGTTCATGGCGCGGTTAGTTTCCGTCCAGCTTGACCAGCTTGGGACTGACCGTCTCGCCGGGCGTCAAAAAGCCTCCGGCGCGCAGCACGATGCGCTCATTCCCGCGCAATCCGCTGGTGATGGCAATGCCGGCCTCGGTGACGATGCCGGTTTCGACGGAACGGCGGACGGCCTTGCTGTCGCCATCCACGATATAGACATAGGCACCTTCGTCATCGGAAAGCACGGCGGATTCCGGCAGCATGGGCGCGCGAATCGTGCCGCTCATGATGGTTGCGCTGGCGAAACCGCCGGGCCGCAATTCGGGCGCATACGGCAGAGCGATACGAGCGATGCCCTGCCGGTTCTGCGGATTGATCGTTGGGGAAATCTGCCAGACCTGTCCGGCAAAACTTTTCTGCGTGCCCACCGGTGTAATCTGCGCTTCGACTCCCGTCGAAATCTTCGCCAGATCGGCTTCGCTCAATTGCGCCATCAGTTCCATTTCACCGCCCTGCGCAATGGTGAACAGCGCACCCGATCCGGCGCCGACGATCTGCCCCGGCTCGACATTGCGTTCGAGGACATAACCGGACGATGGCGCCACGATGCTGAGCCTGGCGCTGCGTGCTCGTAATTCGCTAACCTGCGCGCGCGCAACTTTGACGCGCGCAGCAGCCGCATCGCGGGTTGCCGTCAGCCGGTCGACATCCGCCTTGCTGATGAAACCACGATCGACCAGTTGCAGCGCCCGGTCCAAGTTCGATTGCGCCAGCCGGGCGTCCGCCTGCGCGACATCGATTTGCGCCGATGCGCTTTCGACCTGCTGGTTCTGCACCGAACGGTCGATAACGGCCAGAACCTGTCCTGCCTTCACCCATTGTCCGGCATCGACTGGTACGGAAACGACACGTCCGCCTTCGCCCGCGACACCGACGGGCAATTCGCGGCGCGCGGCCAACGTACCGGTGGTTTCGATCGCACCTTCGATGGTCGCGGTGCCCGGTGCGACGACGGAAATGGTCGCCGCCTGATCGCCTCGATCATCGGCCGCATCTGCCCCGGCATCACCTGCCGTAACGAAGTAGTAAGCCGCCGCTATACCCCCGATCAGCGCCAGAACGATCGCGGCGATGATGAATAATCGGCGCTTATTATCGTTATCGGAACGCAAGGGCGCAGCCGGATCGACGGACGCTGTAGAATTGTCGGCAATTACGGTAGTTTCGTAATTCATCGTCCATCCCGATCGATTGCGAAGAAACCAGATAGTGTGTTAGGGTCATATAGCACTTCGCCGCAATATGCCTAGCCGCATTTTCCGTCCGCGCTGCCTATGGCGCCAAGCATAGGCGCCAAACATACAAATGTTCGGTGCTTAACTTAAGCAGCATGATGTAATGCATGCAACACAGCGCTCGACCGGGGGCTTTGCAATTCGACGAACCGCGTTTTCGAACCTTTTCTAACGCAAATGTGAAAAGGGCGGATCGGCTTTCGCCATCCGCCCCTTCGATAAACTACATGGTGGTGAAGTCCTTTACCGCACACGGCCACGCTGAACGAGATTCACGATCGCCAGCAATACGACGGCGCCGACAAAAGCGACGAGCAGGCCGGTCAATGAGAATTCCTGAACGCTACCGACGATACCGAACTGGTTCGCAATCAGATTGCCGATGACCGATCCGATAATACCGACGACGATGTTCCAGAAGATTCCCATGGAGGCATCGCGGTTCATGACGAGACTTGCGAGCCATCCCGCAACGCCGCCAACGATGAGAGCGATTATCCAACCAAGCATACTACTTCCCCTTATATCTGCTGCAATAGGACCGATAACGGTCGGTTTTGCAGGTTTGTTCCCCGAGATAGATGTGGGGACCGAAAAGGAAATTAGGCTAGTTCATCGCGCTTGGCCATCCCGAAGGTCAGTCGCGCCCATAAAGCTATAACACACCCCGTGCATCAGGCAGGTTCCGGCGATCGTTCAGTATTTCAATTGGCGTTCGTATAGGTCGCGATAATGCTGAATACGTGTCACCCGCAGGCCCTGCATACCGGACCGATCGACCGCGCGCTGCCATGAAGCGAATTCTTCCAGCGTCAGCGTATAAAGTTCCAGAACCTCGTCGATACTCAGTAAGCCGCCATTGACTGCCGCGACCACTTCCGCCTTGCGTCGCACAACCCAACGTTTGGTAGATGGTGGTGGCAGGTCCTTAACCGACAATGGTTCACCCAAGGGGCCGATTACTTCCGCGGGGCGTATTTTCTGGTTTTCGATCATCCGAACTCTCTGTCGCCTAAGTCGGCGAATTGCCGATCCTGCCTATACGCGCCATTCGCCGCGCCCTGCTTTTCTGAACCGAACTGCTTGCCGTCGGCTGAAGCATCGCGGTTAACGATCCGTTGATTATCGTCCGGGCATGACGCGCCCTGCACGGTGAACGATGCGAAACTGGCCGAAAGGGTTTCGCGGCGGTTCTGGAATACACGTCGCAATTCGCGGGCGGCCGTAAAACGGGCGCACAGCGTGCCCCATTCGATACGGTTCAGTTCGCCCTCACGCTCGGCCATGCCGGGATCGGCTAGGCCGTCTCCCAGCCCTGCTATTGAGCCGTCGAAGCCGCTATCGTGAAAGTTCCGTTCGATCATTGTGATACTGGCGATAGAGGCACCGGGTCAAGATTGGGTAAAGAGCGTGTTTACCTCAGATTAGGGATGGCGAACAAAGTCTTGACGGCCCCATCGGTATCGCACGGTTGTGCCAGGCTGGATGTTGAGGGGCGAATTCTCTATATTGCGCATTATGCCCAACGATACGACCTTCGCGAATGTGCCGGAATTGGCGGGTGCCGAATTGCTGGCATCGCCCGCAGCCGCTGCCGAATTGTTCGATCTGCCCCGTGCCGCGGCGGATTGCCGGATCGTGGTCGCAATGTCGGGCGGAGTCGATTCGTCGGTCGTGGCAGCATTGGCGGCGGCCAGCGGCGCGGAAGTGATCGGCATCACATTGCAGCTTTACGATTACGGTGCCGCAACCGGGCGCAAAGGCGCTTGCTGTGCGGGCGACGATATTTCGGATGCACGCGCCGTCGCCGATCGCTTGGGGTTCGCGCATTACGTGTTCGATCACGAGAGCGCCTTTCGCGAAGAGGTGGTCGAACAGTTTGCGGACGATTATCTAGCCGGGCGCACCCCGGTACCCTGCATCCGTTGCAATATGGGGCCGAAATTCACCGATCTGCTGCGTATGGCAAAGGAACTGGGCGCGGATTGTCTGGCGACTGGACATTATGTTCGCCGTGTCGTTGGATCGGCAGGGCCGGAACTGCGTCGCGCCGTCGATCCCGCGCGCGATCAGTCCTATTTTCTATACGCCACTACGAACCGCCAGCTCGATTATATTCGCTACCCACTTGGCGGCATGCCCAAGGTTCAGGTGCGCGAATTAGCCGAAGCCGCCGGTCTGCGCAATGCGGCCAAGCCCGATAGCCAGGACATCTGTTTCGTACCCGACGGCGATTACGCCAAGATCGTTCGCGCGATGCGGCCCGAAGGGGGCGAGCCGGGGGCTATCGTCCATGCGCAGACAGGCGAAACATTGGGGCAGCATAAGGGTGTCATCCATTACACGGTCGGGCAGCGGCGCGGATTGGAAATCGGCGGGCTTTCGGAACCGCTCTATGTCGTTGCGCTCGATGCGGACAACGCACAGATCCGCGTGGGACCGAAGGCGATGCTGGCCGTCAACAGCGCCGCTATCGCGGAAACGAACCGTATCGGGCCGCTACCCGACTCCCCGCTGACGGCGAAGGTGCGGTCCCTGTCGAAACCCGTGCCGATTACTCTGGATGGACCGCTGGGCGATGGACAAAGCACCACCATACGCTTCGCACAGCCGGAATTCGGCGTCGCACCGGGTCAGGCGGCGGTCATCTATGCGGGCGAGCGAGTCGTCGGCGGCGGCTGGATCGCGCATACCGACTGATCGAATGCGCAAATATTGATGTTCAATCGCGCCATTCTTCCAAAACGCAGCCATATCCTTCGCGATAAGTGGCCGTTTCGCTGACGATCAAGGGAAAGCGTGCAGTCACGCTTTTCGCTTCCACATTTTCCGACAGGGATATCAACTCCATTCCGGCGAGCTTGTCCTTCCCGCAATCGTCGAGATCGCGGCCGCCGACAAAGCGACAGGAACATGCGACACGGGCGGAATAGGCGGCCCCTGCCCCGGTATAGCCACTGATAGGCGCGCGATAGAAATACGCGGCAGCCGCAATTACAAGCGCGGCGATCGCGACGACCCATGGCCATTTCGCCCCACGCGTACTGTTCGATCGTGCGCCCATCTGATTATCCATTGCCAAGCCCGAAACCGTGCGCAAGTGGGGGTATATGATGACGTCCCGCCTCCTTTGCTTTCGCTGCCGCTTTATCCATGTCGGCGCGATCCTGCCAGCCTCTCTCGCGGCGCTTGCCGCCTGTTCCGAAGCCCCGCCGGTCGATCCACCACTGACAGAGCATGCGTTGAATGCCGTCACCGCGGATGCGGGCGCACCGCGCAATCAATTGGCCCGGCAGATCGACGATCTGTTCACCAAACCCGAATTCGGTGAAACGCGCGCATTGGTGGTCATGCATGCCGGTGAGATCGCGGCGGAACGCTACGCCCCCGGATATGATCGCGACACGCGCTTCGTCAGCTGGTCGATGGCCAAGACGGTAACGGCAGTCATGATCGGCATGCTGGTGTCGGACGGTTTGCTGCGGCTGGACGAATCGGTACCCGAGCCGCGCTGGAACCGCCCAGGCGATGCGCGCGCGGAGATTACTTTACGTCAGCTCCTGCAGATGCGGTCTGGCTTGCGACATACCGAGGCAGGGCCCGTGCCTTACAATTCGTCCGAAGTGCGCATGTTGTTCATGGATGGCCGCGACGACATGGCCGATTGGGCGACTGCGGAAACGCTGGAGGCGGAGCCGGGTGCGCAGTTCGAATATTCGAGCAACACGACCGTTATTCTTGCCGACATCGCGGCACGCGTCCTGACCGACAGCACCGATCCCGACACGCGGCGCAAAGTGGTCGACGATTATCTGCGCACGCGGCTGTTCGCCCCGCTGGGCATGAATTCAATGGTGCCGGAATACGACGCGAACGGCACCTTGATCGGAGGCAGCCTAATGCATGCGAATGCGCGCGACTGGGCGCGGTTCGGCGAATTTTTGCGGCACAAAGGATCATATCGCGGATCGCAGATCATTCCGCGCAATTGGATCGAATTCATGGTGCAGCCCAGCCCGCAATCCGAGTTTTATGGGGCGCAAACCTGGCTCAACCGTGCGTCCGGCATCGACCGGGATGAAAGCCGTGCCGATCGAGGGCCGGACACGATGTTCGCCGCCGTTGGGCATATGGGGCAATATGTTCTTGTTTCGCCCGATCAGAAACTGACTGTCGTGCGGCTGGGTCACACGAACGGCGAGGAACGCCCGGGAATGGTCCAGCAATTGCTTGATATCGTGGAGCTTTATCCCGGAAGGTAGAAGCTGCCTTCGACCACGGTGACGCACTGCCCGCCAAGCCAGACGCGCGCATCGTCGCCCTCGCCCTCGAGCCGACAGGTCAGATCGCCGCCCCGTTCGCTCGCCTGATGTGCGGTAAATTCGCCGCGTCCCAAACGTGGCGCCCAGAACGGAGCGAGTGCGGCGTGGGCCGACCCCGTCACGCTGTCCTCGTCCACCCCCCAGGCCGGTACGAACACGCGACTGACGACGTCGTGATCCTTCCCCCTCGCGGTACAGATCGCCATCAGATCGATTGCCCCCAATGCGCGCATATCGACGTCAATCGCGCGCAAGGTTGCTTCGTCCTCGACCAGAACGATCGCCGTTTCCTCCGCCCCGGACACGGAATGAAAGACTTCGCCATCGACCCGCAAGGCGCGAAGCAAATTGGCATCGTCGCGTCGCTCGACGCGCGTGACCGGCAGCGACAATTCATATCCGGCCTTATGCCGGCGCACTTCGAGAATGCCTGCCCGCCGCGTGCGAAACGTAACGCGGTCGGCGTGCTGCGTTCCGTCGCTGGCCGTCAGCATGACATGCCCGCTCGCCAATGTTGCATGGCCACACATTGCGACTTCGGCGGTCGGCGTAAACCAGCGCAATTCGTAATCCGCCGCGCCGGTCGCATCCTCGACGACGAAAGCGGTTTCGGCGAAATTGTTCTCCGCCCCGATCGCCTGCAACGTTTCGTCCGGCAACCATGCGTCCAGCGGCATCACCGCTGCCTGATTGCCGGTGAAGGGCCGATCCGCAAAGGCATCGATATGATAATAAGGTATTTTCATGATGTTCCGCCTTCGTTGAGTTGCGCGAATTCGTCCCGCTCGACCAGTGAGTTGCCGGGTTCGTCGACATGGCCAGCGGGATCGATATGAATGAGCAGTTCCATATTCGGAAAATGTTCTTGCAGATCGCTTTCGACCCGTTCGATGATGTCATGCGCTGCGCCGACCGACATATCCTGCGGCAGATCGACATGGAACTGCACGAAATCGTGCGTTCCACTCGTACGCGTACGCAGATCATGGAGGTTGGAGAGTTCAGGGTGTCGCGCCGCCAATTCGACGAAACGTTGGCGCTGCTCGTCCGGCCATTCGCGATCCATCAGATGATCGATCGCTTCGCTTGCCGCGCGCCAGGCACCCCATATCAGCCAGGCGGCAATGGCGATGCCGAACAGCGGATCGGCAAGCGCGAACCCGACAAGCTGGTCGAGCAGCAGCGCCGCGATTACCGCCAGATTTAGCAAAAGATCGGATTGATAATGCGTATGATCCGCCGCGATCGCGACCGAACCCGTCCGGCGGATTACCCGGCGCTGATACATCAGCAGGATCAGCGTGGCAGCGATAGCCAATATCGACACACCGATTCCCGTGGCGGCCGCCTGCGTCCGCCCTCCTTCGATCAGCCGCGTAATCGCCTGAAACAAGATCGCCGAGGCGGACAGGGCAATCAGCATGACCTGGAAAATTGCCGCCAATGCCTCCGCCTTGCCATGACCGAAACGGTGATTGTCATCCGCCGGCTGTGCGGCGATCCACACCCCGGTCAGCGTCGCCAGACTGGCGATCAGATCGAGCGCACTGTCAGCCAGACTTCCCAGCATCGCAGTCGATTCCGTTGCGCCGGTCGCCCATAATTTCGATACGACCAGCACCACCGCCACCGCAATGGACGCCGCCGCCGCACGCCGCGTCAGATTGCTGCGTGCCAGTTCGTCGGATGTCGCTTCGCTGGCGGTAGCGGTCATCATGGGTAAAGCAGCGTATCGGACCAATCGGCAGCATCATCTGTGCTGCTGCGCGTAAACAGGCGCCGATCATGCATCCGTCCCGGCCGGTCCAGCCAGAATTCCATGGCTTCGGGTCTTAGGCGAAAGCCTGTCCAATGCGGCGGGCGCGGAATCGTATGCCCGCCGGAATAGCGTTTTTCCAACGCGGCAACACGCGCCTCGTAATCGGACCGTTGGGGCAGCGGCCGCGACTGGTCCGATGCGGCGGAGGCGATTTGCGAGGCATAGCCACGCGAATGAAAATACGCATCCGCCGTCGCTGCGCTCACCTCTTCCAGCGGCCCCTCTATGCGGATCTGACGGCGCAGGCTCTTCCAGTGGAACAGCAGCGCCGCGCGCATATTCGCTCGAATTTCCGCACCCTTGCGACTTTGCGTGTTGGTGTAGAATACGAAGCCGCGTTCACCGTGCCCCTTCAACAAAACCATCCGCACCGATGGCATCCCGTCCGGTGTGGCGGTCGCCAATGCCATGGCATTGGGGTCGTTCGGTTCGCTATCCTGCGCCTCGGCAAACCATTCGTCGAACAGACCGAACGGATCGGATGATGGAATTGCGCTCTGCGTAGTATCGTCGGGCCGGTCAGTCATAAACCGCCCTTTCGCTGGAATATTCGTGTGACCAGAGCCACGGCGACGTGAAAAGTTGGCAGTAAAGCATCGCGTTTCAGTAACGCGTGGCTACGCCGGAGGAAAGTCCGACGCTTGCGACGCTCCTACGCTTGCAACACTGGGCGTCCGCACTTAGCTACCGTTTCATGGCCGATCCCTATTCCACTTTGAACGTCGCACGCGGGGCGAGCGAACAGGATATCAAAAGCGCCTATCGCAAGTTGGCGAAGGAACTGCATCCCGACCGCAATAAAGACAATCCCAGGGCGGCGGAGCGGTTCAGTCAGGTCACGCAGGCGTATGACCTCTTGTCCGACAAGGGCAAGCGCGCGCAGTTCGATCGTGGCGAAATCGATGCCGACGGCAATCCGACCCATCCATTCGGCGGCATGGGCGGTGGCGGCGGCTTTGGTGGCGGCATGGGCGGCGGGGGACGACCGCGCGGTGGACCGCAGGGTTTCGAAGGTTTTTCAGGCGACAGCGCCGATCTGGGCGATATATTCGAAGGATTGTTCGGTGGCGGAGGGCGTCCAGGCGGTGGCCCGCAGGGTTTCGGACGGCGCGCCCCACCCCCGCAAAAAGGCGCGGACATCGCCTATCGCCTGCGCGTCCCGTTCGTCGATGCGGCCACTTTGGCCAAGCAGCGCATAACCCTGTCCGACGGCAAAACGATCGATTTGTCGGTTCCTGCCGGTGTCGAGGACGGCACGCAAATGCGGCTGAAGGGGAAGGGCGATCCCGGACCGGGCGGCGCGGGTGACGGTATCGTCAAGATCACTATCGACAGGCACGCTTTTTTTAGACGGGACGGCAACGATGTGCGCATGGACCTGCCGATCACGCTGGACGAGGCGGTGCGCGGCGCGAAGGTAAAAGTACCGACGGTCGATGGGCCCGTCATGATGACGTTGAAACCCGGAACGGATGGCGGCACCATCCTACGGCTGAAGGGGAAGGGCTTTACCAAAAAGAGCGGCGGACGCGGCGACCAGCTCGTCACGTTGGAAATTGCATTGCCCAAAGATTTGCCGGATTTGGCAAAACGGTTAGAAGGCTGGCAGGACGACAGCGACCCCCGCGCCGATATGGCGTAGGTTCACGAACAGGCCGTCCGAACCCGTTACGCTGCTGCAGAAGGGCAGGATTATCGCCGAACTGCCCCGCCCGGAGGAACGACGCGTTCCCTCTCTTACCCCCGAAGCACGCCGGAGCACGCGCGCGACGTTAAAACGTCGTATCAACACGCGGGTCGGACCAGGCACTCGTGTCTTTGAAATCGCCAAGCGTGTTGCATCCGGCACATGGAACGATGGTTTCATTCATGCCGGAAACCTCGCTTACATGGCGTTGTTGGCACTGTTTCCCTTCTTCATAACCGGGGCCGCGATATTTACCCTGACCGGTGACGAGGCCGACCGGGCTGCCACCATCGACGCCATTTTGTTCGCTTTGCCCCCGATGGTCGGCAAAGTCATCGAACCGGTCGCACGCAGCGTCGTCGAAGCGCGGTCGGGGCTGCTCTTATGGGTCGGAGGTTTGGTCGGTTTGTGGACCGTGTCGAGCCTGATCGAGACGATCCGCGATATTCTACGCCGCGCCTATGGCACGGAGGCGACACTGGCTTTCTGGCGGTACCGGCTGCTGTCGATCGGGGTGATCGTGGCCGCCGTCATCCTGCTGATGCTGTCTTTATTCGCGCAGGTTCTGATCGGAACCGCGCAGGAAATCATTACCGCTTACCTGCCCTGGCTCAGCGATATTCTGGATCAACTGTCCCTGTCGCGAATCATTCCCGCCTTCGGCCTCTTCGGTTCGATCTTCATGCTTTTCCTGACCCTTACGCCGGAAGCTTACCGCGGGAAAGCGTACCCTAAATGGCCGGGTGCCCTGCTGGTGACCGTTTGGTGGGTTTCCGTCACGATCGCGCTACCTCCGGTACTGCGCAGCTTCTTCGTCTACGATCTTACCTATGGGAGTCTGGCGGGGATTATGGTCGCGCTTTTCTTTTTCTATTTGGTGGGTTTAGGAATGGTCGCCGGTGCGGAATTGAACGCTGCGATGGCGGAACCCATGGATGACGACCCGCTGGGCGAAGGCGAAACGCAAAAGGATAAATGACATGAGCGGATTGATGGCAGGGAAACGCGGCCTCATCATGGGGCTGGCGAACGACAAATCGCTGGCATGGGGTATTGCCAAGCAATTGCATGAACAGGGTGCGGAACTTGCCTTCACTTACCAGGGCGATGCGCTCGCGAAACGGGTGAAGCCGCTGGCCGCGCAGCTCGATTCCGATTTTACTTTCGAATGCGATGTTTCCGAAATGCGCGCACTCGACACCGCCTTCGATACGCTGAAAAGCCGTTGGGATACGATTGATTTCGTGGTCCATGCGATCGGATTTTCCGATAAGAGCGAATTGCGCGGGCAATATGTCGACACCAGCCTCGACAATTTTTTGATGACCATGAATATATCGGCCTACAGCCTGGTCGCAGTGACCAAACGGGCCGCTGCGATGATGCCCGATGGCGGATCGATCCTAACGCTGACTTATTATGGCGCGGAAAAAGTCATCCCGCATTACAATGTCATGGGTGTGGCGAAAGCGGCGCTGGAAACCAGCGTGCAATATCTGGCCAACGATCTCGGCCCGCGCAATATTCGCGTCAATGCGATCTCCGCCGGCCCCGTGAAAACCTTGGCGGCCAGCGGCATCGGCGATTTTCGATATATTCTGAAATGGAACGAGCTAAATTCACCCCTCCGTCGCAATATCACGATCGACGATGTCGGTGGTGCGGGCGTGTATCTGCTGTCGAACCTGTCGTCCGGCGTGACGGGCGAAACCCACCATGTCGATGGCGGCTATCACGTGGTGGGTATGAAGCAGGAAGATGCGCCCGACATCGCATTGGATTGATTATAAAGCCGACCGTTAACGACCGGCGACGACGTCTTTGAAATAGGCGATCGTTTTTTCCAGCCCCTGTTCCAGTTTGACCTTCGGTTCCCAATCCAATTTCTCGCGGGCCAGCGAAATGTCCGGCTTGCGTTGTAGCGGATCGTCCTGCGGAAGAGGCTCGAAT
>JBAUIN010000167.1:0-11629 GCA_049682975.1 Pontixanthobacter sp.
AGAAAACATGCAGTTTCAATTCAACACCGATAGCTCGGTCATGGGCACAGAAAACGTAGCGGAGCGGATCGAGGCGCAATTGCGCGAACGGCTCGGTCGGTTCGAAGACAAGCTTACCCGTCTCGAAGTGCATGTGCGCGACGAGAACGGGCCGAAGGGTGGGGCGGATGACAAGGTTTGCACCATCGAGGCACGACCGCGCGGCGGAGACCCGGTAACCGTGACTGCCAATGCCGAAGACGTGGATGCCGCCGCGCGCAGTGCGGGTTCGAAAATGGCGAAACTGTTGGACAAGCAGTTTGGCAAAGCCGACCGGAATATGCGTGCCGCTTCACCCGATAAGACGATGTAGGACAGGCGTGTTGGCTTATTCGCAAACAACTTGCCATTGGGAAAGGTGTGTCGGTGCCTCGAACAGATGAATCGATCGTGGATCAGCGCGACCGGCGCGAGCGGCGGCATCTGCCGCAGATCGGCTTGGTGCTGTCGGCGATATATGTGGCGGGGCTGGTCGTGTATCTGATCGTGCAACAGCAGAACCCCGCCGATCTGGCGCTGAACGAATTGGGTGATTTCCTGGGTGGGGTGTCCAGCCCGCTCGCCTTCTTGTGGTTGGTGTTGGGGTTCTTCCAGCAAAGCCGCGAAATCCGCCTGTCCGGCAAAGCGCTGGCGTTGCAAGCGCGTGAAATGCGGCGGAGTTTCGATGAACACCGTCGGATCGCGGGAACTGCCGACACGCAGGAGCGATCCGCATGAGACGATATTGCGCCGTCGTCGTTTTGCTATCGCTTGCCGCCTGTTCCGCCAGCGACCCCGCGCGGATCACGGAGGAGGACAGCCGCCCCTACGCTGCAATCGCGCCCGACGAGACCATCCGATTTACCGGCACCGAACCATTCTGGGGTGGCGAGGTCGCAGGGGAAACGCTGCGATACACGACGCCCGAAAACATGGAAGGAACGACCATCGATGTGCGCCGGTTCGCCGGCATGAATGGACTTGGATTTTCGGGTACCTTGGATGCGGCGCCATTCGATCTGGCGATCACTCCGGGACAATGCAGCGATCAGATGTCGGACCGCAGCTACCCCTATATCGCCACATTGCGCATCGGCGACGAAACGCGAAACGGCTGCGCCTATACCGAAGCGCAGCCGTTCATTGGATCGGACATGCCGTAAGCTTTTAGCTTTCCAGCTTCGCATCCAGCGTGATTTCGCAATTCAGGAGTTTGGAAATGGGGCAGCCTTCTTTCGCTTCATTGGCGATCTTCTGAAACTCGTCGGCGGAGATACCTTCGACCTTTGCCGTCATCGACAGGGCCGATTTGCTGACCTTGAAACCATCGCCATCTTTCTCCAGCGTGACATCGCATTTCGTATCCAAGGTGCCTTGTTCGTGCCCCGCCTTGGCCAGCGCGAAGCTGGTGGCCATGGTGAAGCAACTGGCATGAGCGGCGGCGATCATCTCTTCGGGATTGGTGCCCGCCTCGTCTTCGAACCGGGTGCCGAAGCCATAGGGGGCGTCGATCGCGCCGGAGCTGGATTTCACCTGTCCTTTGCCGTCTTTGCCCAGCCCGTCATATCGTGCGGTTGCCGTGTTGGTCGTCATCGTTCTTTCTCCAGTTAAAATGCTTTGTCCCATCCGAACCATCGGAACGGTCCGCTTGTTCCAACCGCCAGATGTCGCGCGACCGGCGAAATTGCTAAAGATTAGGTAAATGGACATGCCCGTGCTACAGTCTGGCTGCTGACGTCGAAATTTGCGACGGACTTCGGCACTATGACTAAGGTTTTCGCAGGCGTTACGCCGTGCGGTTCCGTGGCTGGCGACGACTTCCTTTCAATTCACGACCCGATGCATACCCGCGCGGCGATTTTGCTGGGCGGGCACCACGTTCTTGAAAGGAACGCCTAATGACTACTGGAACAGTAAAGTTTTTCAACGCGGATAAGGGCTACGGTTTCATTCAGCCCGAAGATGGCGGCGACGATGCTTTCGTACACATCACGGCGGTCCACGCGGCTGGCATGCAGACGTTGGATAAAGAACAGCGCGTAAATTACGATCTGGAAGAAGGCCGCAACGGCAAAATGTCGGCGGTTAATCTGTCCGCAGCATAACGCATTTCTGCGTATATACCGGACGCGGCCGCGACCAACCAGCGCGCGGCCGCATCCGGATTTTCTTCCCATCCTGCAGGACGATCGATTGATGAGCCAGAATTTCGAATTTTACGACACCCGCGCTAAAGAAGCCGCAGCCGAGGCCGAGAAGGCGACGCTCGACAATGTCCGTAATCGTGCGCTTCGGTCGGAGACGGCATGGCGTGAAATGGCGGATCGGGCAAAGCAGATGGAACAGGAACGCGAAGTCGCGCGCGCCGAGCGTGAAGCACGCCAGCAGGCGGAAGCGGCTGCGACTGCAACGGCAGCCTGAGCGACGGTATAGTTTGCGGAAGGTTGGGCGCTTCAGTCTTCGAAAGAAATGCCCTGCGCCTCCGCCTCTGCAATAATATCGGCGCCGGTTTTCATCGGCGTCCTTTGCGTGAAATCGTAATAGCCAGGCTTCTCATCGACGAAAATTTGCTGCTCGATTTCAATCGAGTCTGCCATATCGAACACTCCGGCTAGGAAACTATAATGGTTGGTCGGCAGGAAACGATAATACAGATGGCTTCCACATGTTCCGCAGAACGCGCGTTCCGCCCAATCGGACGAGGGGTAAGTAGTGATTGTGGCCTTGCCGGTCATGGCGAAATTTGTGCCACCGATACCTAAGAATGGTCCGCCACCCCATCTGCGGCACATCGTGCAATGGCAGACATCGATAAGCGGCTTGGCGTCTTTTAATGCGATGGTGACCGTGCCGCATAGACATGCACCCTCGGTCGAGCCGTAAAATTTGCCCATGACGAATTTGCTCCCCGTGTCGATCGGCTATTGCGACCTTCAAAACACCGAATTGCCATAATTCCGACAAAATTGGAACCGGACGCCAAATTGAACATTGGTTAGGCAATCCCTGCGCAACATCGTGCAGGATCAGAGGCAGAACGACATTGTTCGGTCACTACCCGTTTTGATTATGAAGGACTATCTATGAGATTTCTCGCACTTCCCGTACTCGCCTCCGCCCTCGCTCTCGCCGCATGTGGCGAACCAGCGGAAGATACCGATACCGTAGCCGACGAAACGGCAGTATCCGACGTCGCAACCGATGAAGGCACAGTCGTCGAAATCGCGCAGGGCAACCCCGACTTCTCGACCTTGGTCGAAGCCATTACATCTGCCGAACTGGGTGAGACGCTTTCCGGTGCCGGACCATTCACCGTCTTTGCGCCCACGAACGCAGCGTTCGACAAGCTTCCGGACGGTACGCTCGACGATCTGATGATGGAAGAAAATCGCGAAGATTTTCAAGGTTTGCTGACCTACCACGTCGTCCCTGGTGAAACGAACGCAGCGACATTGATGGATGCCATTAAGGCAAATGACGGTTCTTATGAATTGACCACCGTGAACGGCGCGACACTGACCGCGTCCATGGATGGCGATAATGTAATTTTGACCGACGCCGCCGGTGGGACATCCACCATTACCGCAACCGATGTGGAAGCATCGAACGGCATCATCCATGCAATCGACACAGTCGTAATGCCTGGTTGAACAAGATAACGGGGAAACCCATCGAATGAATAGTAAGGGCGCCGTCGGTTCGATCCGACGGCGCTCTTTTTATGTTTGATGGTCACTCACGCCTGCGCGGTGCAATTCGCGCAATAAACGACCGGTCGCCCATAGACCGTACATTTTAAAGTCGGCTGCCAGGCTCCATAATGGATAGGTGAATGTGGCCGGCCGGTTCTTCTCGACCCTGAAATGCGCTAGCCAAGCAAAGAAATATCCCGCGAGCGGCATCCCCAACAGCCACCACCATGACGCGGTGACCACGGCATAAATCGCAACGGCGATTACCAATGTCGTACCTACATAATGCAAAGCACGGGTCTGCGGCTTGCTATGTTCTCGCAGATAGAATGGCCAAAATTCTGCAAAACTTCGATATTTAGGCGCATTCGCCATGCGCTATCCCCTTCGCCTGATGACCGCTCAATACAATCCCGGCACTTCACGCTGCACCGCGCTCGGGCGATCGGGTTGCAGCAGTTCGCGGCGCGGGCGTAGGCTTCGCGTGCCCTGCACGCCGACCGTTGCCGCAATCGGTGTACAGCTGTTGGTGCCGTTACGAAGGAACGACAATGCCTGCGCAGTGGAAGCTTCATTCGGATCACCCAATTGCGAACTGATATCGTCTTCCGCGCGGCAGGTGTTGTCGAACACGGAAGCCAGGCCGGAGAAATATTCACCCTGCCCATCCGCATTCTCGGTTTTGAAGGTGACCGCACGAACGCGCAGATCGCAATCGTCCAGGTCGAACCCGAACTGACCCACAGGCTTGCCGAAGCTGTTCTCCCCGATCAGCGCCATATTGTCGCCGACATAAGGAAGAAAGGCGTTGGCGACCAATTCGCTGGCCGATGCCGTACCGCCGCCGGAGATGACGGCGATCTTCATAGGATTGATTTTCGGGATCGCTTGCGCGCCGCCCAATTCGCCGGTTTGAGCGTTTAGGAAACGTGTGCTGTCTTCGAACAGGCGCGTATCGTTACGGTTGGACTTGCTGGGGCGCAACACCGTCCGGCTGAACACGCGTCCCGTATTGTTACCGCGCATCAAATCGCCGATAAGGTCGGCGATACGGACCAGCCCGCCGCCATTGTATCGGAAGTCGAGAATGACTTCCGTAACGCCCTCATCGCGGAAATCCTGAAACACACGCACCAGTTCGCGATCGGCCGTACCGACGATAAAGGTTCGCAGATTGAGATACCCGACCTTCGTTCCTTCATTATCGATAATCCGTGCGCCGTAACGATCGGAGATCGGGTCGAGCGAGAACTCCGCTTTGCTGACCGCTACCTGGCTACGCGTACCATCCTGCTGTTCGATTACGAATACACGCCGGACGCCAGGCTCAGACGATCCCAGCCGCTCACTCACACCGCGCGGTCCTTCCGTACGCATGATGGAGGAAATCGTTTCGAGCGAAGAAGCCGACTGGCCGATCGAAATCAGTTCGACACCGCGATCGAACCCTTGCGAAAAAGCCGGCGCGTTTTCGAACGCTTCGAGAACGAATACGCGATCCGCCTGCGTATCGTAGCTCAGGCGAATGCCGAACCCGGCGCTCGATCCGGTGCGGATCAGTTCTTCTTCTTCCTGAATGGAAGTAACGAAAGTGAAGCCGCGATCCTTGTCTTGCGCGCGAGCGGGTGCGACCAGAGCGTCCAGATAGGACTGGACATCGGTGAAGCTGGATGCACGCACCGACTGATCGATTAGATCCGGGAACAGATACCATTCATCGAGCACATCGCGCGCAAAATTCTGTTGTGCAGTCACCGAACAAGCACTCGGCGTAGGTGTGGGCGCAGGCGTCGGGCCAGATATCGGCCCGCTGCCACCATTATTGCTGCCGCCACCACCGCCTCCACACGCGACAAGGGAAAACGCCAAGGTTGCGCTCAACGCGCTGCGACCGATATTCATGGATGAAGCTCCTATTGGTCCGCGTTATATACTCTCGCGAACCTAACCCGTTATGTATTCTCATTAGGGGCTAGGTATAATTCGGCAACCATATCAGCTGGCTGAACGGCGAAATCACGCGGAAATTGCGGCTTTACGGTAAGGCGATCGTGTCACAATAGTGGAAAACCCGGCTTTTGTAGCGTATTGGTACATAGTGACCCTCGCCGTGCGTCATCCGAAGGTTTAGTGTCGTTCACCAATAAGGAGAAGTTTGGTAATGCCCGCAGAAGTTCCCACCTGGCTTGCTTCCGCCCTGATCCGACCACACGCCGGACACGCGAAACTGACGGTAGCTCGGTTGGCGGATGAAAAGACTTTTGGCCGGGGCGGGTTCAAATTGACCAGCCCTGCTTTCGATAATGGCGAGGCGCTGGACCCCTGCTTTACTGCGGATGAAGAAGATGCGGTAGCCCCACCATTGGAATGGAACGCGCCCCCGCCTGGGTCGCAAGAGATCGTAATTCTGGTCGAAGATGCCGATACGAATGACGACACGCTGACTTGCCATTGGTCCGCATGGGGATTGCCCGGTCAGAAGGGCGTATTGCTGGAAGGCGAAACGCCGCCGCGCGTCGGCAAGAATTCCAAACGCAATTCGGACTGGCTGTTACCGGCACCGCCGGAGAATGACGATGCACATCAATATGTCTTTCAGATCTTCGCGCTCGATCTTCCGATGACTTTGATGCCCGGTGCGGGCTACGTCGATCTTGTCAAAGGTATGGAAAACCATGTTGTTGCCGCGGCTGTCCTGACGGGCACCTATAAGCGCGAAGAGAATGACGGCGATAGTGACGATAGGGACGAGCCTGACGAATGAACGGGCCCGACGAATGAACGGGGCTGGCGAATGAACGGGCTACGCGATCGAATGAGCGGAGATGAATGAGCCGAAATTAATGAGGGAGTGACGCCCCGGACTAGACTGAACGCCAACGCTTGAAAGGATAATATTATGGCTGGCAAAAACAACGCATTGCAGAAACCCGTAACGGTTTCACCCGAACTGGAAGAGGTCATCGGCAAAGGCCCGATGACCCGTGCGCAGGTTACATCCAAGGTGTGGGAATACATCAAGAAGCACGATCTTCAGGACAGCAAGGACAAGCGCCAGATCAACCCGGACGACAAGCTGGGGAAAGTGATCGGCAAGGATCAGATTTCCATGTTCAAGATGACTGCCGCGGTGTCGAAGCACCTTAGCTGATCGTTACGACGATTTCGGGCGGAACGGCCAGTCGGTCGCTCCGCCCACCCATAGCGCCAGCCAGATAAGGAAAGGCTGCACGATCATTCGGGGCACGTGATAGGCCAGTCCCAGTCCCAGATCCGCCCGGGCCATATCCATGGCGAAATGGTTCACATTGGCCGGCCATACGCATAAAGCGTATAATCCCAGTCCAGCGCCGGCGTATAGGCGGATGCGCCGCGACCATGGTTGCACCAGGCCGAGGGCACCGAGGATTTCGGCAGCTCCCGTCCAGAATACCACTTCCTCCGGAAACGGCACGCCGATGGGCATGATCAGGAGAAAGCCATCCGGCGCGACAATATGCAAATATCCGGCGACCGCGTAGAATATGGCGAGTATCCATCGCAGTGTCGTTCGGACGATCGACGAGCTATCGGCTTTCATAGGTCGTCGTTCATGGGAAAAGGGGGGAGCCCGATACGATATGGGCCGTCCGAAACCGAACGCGGTTCCCCCTTCCAACTCAGCGCGATCGCTCCCGTTGCCTGCAAATTATTGGCGGCGTCATGCACCACTGTCATGTAATCGCGCCACTCGTCGCCAGGTCCGGAAAGTCGGCGGGCTACTTCGCTCGGGCAGCAGGTCTTGCCTGGCCCGCGCTCGCTTACCAGTACCAATATCGCATCCTTCGCTCTCATGGCGGTGCTTTTCGATCGAGTGCCCTTTTGCATGACCCTTCGTTTCGGCTAGAACCTGCATTTCGTCAAACAGCCCGTCGACAGGAATTGCGCCCATGAAATATTTGCCCCCCGCTTCGGCGTTTGCTTTGGCGTTTGTCTCGGCATTCGCTTTGGCAACGACGCCAGTCCTGGCACAGACTCCGGAAGAAACGGCAGCCGCGGCCTTGGATGCGGCTCCGGTATGGGACGGGCATAATGACGTGCCGATCCAGTTGCGCGGGCGTTATCGTAATATGATTGCTGATTTCGATTTTCGGGATACGAGCGATACCGGTGCCGACCATTCGGAAGGGCGGGTCATGCATACCGATCTATCGCGCCTTCGCGATGGGAAGGTCGGTGCGCAATTTTGGTCAGTCTATGTCACTGCTGCCCTCACCGAACCCGAAGCGGTGCAGGCGGTAATCGAACAGTTGGACGTCACCAAACGGCTGATCGACAAATACCCAGAAGATCTGGCGCTCGCACTGACTGCCGATGAGGTGGAGGACGCCGTTGCGAAAGGGCGCATCGCCTCGCTGATGGGGATGGAGGGTGGCCATGCGATCGGCTCCAGCCTCGCCGTGTTGCGGCAGACATACGCGTTGGGTGCGCGATATATGACGCTGACGCATTCGAAGAACACTCCGTGGGCCGATAGCGCAACCGATGCGCCGGAATATGGCGGCCTGACCGAATTCGGCGAGAACGTCATTCGGGAAATGAACCGTCTGGGAATGCTCGTCGACCTCAGCCATGTGAGCGAGGCGACGATGCATGACGTACTGGATGTCGCGTCAGCACCGGTCATCTTCAGTCATTCGGGCGTGCGTGCGATCAACGGCCATGCGCGCAACGTGCCCGATAGCGTCCTCAAACGCTTACCGGCAAATGGCGGCATCGTAATGGTGGTCGGGCTACCCGGTTTCCTGAATGAAAGTGCGCGGCAATGGAATGCCGAACGCGCGGCGGAAGAAGCACGATTGCGGGCGCTGTTCCGTGGGCAGCCGACGGCCGTCGAGGGCGGGCTGGAAGCGTGGGATGCCACCAACCCATTACCGCTCGCTACGATCGGCGACATGGCCGATCATATCGATTATGTACGCGAAATGGCCGGCGTTGATGCCATCGGGATCGGCGGTGATTATGACGGCATGCCCACCGGCCCCGTCGGAATGGAAGACGTAACCGGCTATCCCGCTTTGTTTACCGAACTGGCGCGCCGTGGCTATACGCAAGCGCAGCTGGAACAAATTTCGTACGGCAATATGATGCGCGTCATGCGAGCGGCGGAAAGTTACAAGGCCGCCAATACCGACATGCTGCCGATCGAGACGCCCTTAGCGGAATAATCTGTCCGGTCAGTCCGACTTGCAGGGATCGTGGCCCCAGTTCATCAGGCTGTAGCGCCAGTCGCTGTCGTCGATGTCGCCTTTCGGCTTTTGACTGAGGTGGCGATGCACATAGCCAACGACTTTTTTCATATGATCGTACTGGTCGTCGGTCAGATTATCCTTCTTGGTATTTTTAATTGCGACGATCCGCTTACCCATTTTATGGCCGGTGCTTTCTCCTGAATCGCTATCGCCGACCGATTTGGATTCTTTCGTATCGAGCCATTCTTCCAATTCTTTCGGCTGCATATTTACGCAGTCGTAGAATTCGGAATAGGTTTCCTGCTTCGTATCGTCATCCATTCGATATTCCTTTCGTCTGCCCTGAAAACGACGAAGCCCCCGCCGGAGTTCCAGCGGAGGCTTCGTTCACCTTCATGGTCGATCAATCGGCGGTTTTGGGCAACTCACTGCGTTTGGTGGAGGCCATGTCGTCCAATTCCGCTTCGGACATGCTGTCATACATATCCTTCGACGCACCCTTCAAATCACCAACCTTCGTATCGCCGCGTTTGGCGGAAAGGGCGGCCCCGGCGGCTTTCTGCTGCGCTTTGGAAACCGCGTCCGCCATTACGTATCCTGCGCTTCCAGTTCAGAACCGCGCTTCAATACTTCGTCACCATCTTCCTGCTTGATGAGGTAGGCGGGATTGTCTTCATCACCTTCTTTGGTGACTTCGGTGCCCTGCAATTTGCGGGTAACTTCCTTTTCGAAGCGTTCGGTAATCTGGCCTTTGCCCTCTCCGTTGCCCCAGTTCCATTTGACATATTGCTTGGTCTGAAAGCTGTTCGAATTGCTCATATTGTTCTCTCTTAGATATTTTTCCCGTCCATCAGATCCCAATCATCTTGGTGTCGGTTAGGTATCGCCATCGGTAATCGGCGTCTCGATTTGATCGGCATCATCGCTGACGATACCGTCCGTCTGATCGCCATCGATTTCGTTACCGACGCTCGAATCGATACGGCCGGATGCAGTGCGTTCTTCCTCGACATCACCTTGCGTCATCGATCCGGTGATCCACACGATCGACAGCAGTACGATCGCCAGCAAAGTACCGATGCCCAAGATCCAGCGGACATGGCCGGTTTTCTGGCCGCCACTGGCTTCCGTATCGTCGATATGAACTTCGTCACCGCGTTTCTGCATGATTGTATCGTCTTTCCGAATATTAGAAATTCAACCTATGTTGAATGTCTCTTACAACAATAACCGGCGAATGCGTAGGGTAGTTCCTGCAATCGCCGCGTTTAAGCGTCTTGTCTTACGGACGCAGCAATTCGTTGATCCCGGTTTTGGCGCGTGTCTGCGCATCCACCGTCTTCACGATCACTGCGCAGGACAGGGATGGGACGGGCGCATGGTCGGCGCGCGGTTTGCCCGGCAACGATCCCGGAACCACGACGCTGTAGGGCGGAACATGGCCGGTCAGGATTTCGCCGGTTTCGCGGTTTACGATCTTGGTCGATTGGGTGATGAACACGCCCATCGCCACCACGCAGCCTTCGCCGATGATCACACCCTCCACGATTTCGGACCGCGCGCCGATGAAACAATTGTCGCCGATGATGGTCGGGTTGGCCTGCATCGGCTCTAGCACGCCGCCTATGCCTGCGCCCGCTGAAATATGACAATCCCTTCCGATCTGCGCGCACGACCCGATGGATGCATAGGTATCGACCATCGTTCCTTCACCGACATAGGCACCGATATTGACGAAGCTGGGCATCAGAACGACGTTCTTCGCGATATAGGCACCCTGCCGCGCAATGGCACCGGGTACGACGCGGAAACCGGCCGCCTGAAACCGCGCCTCGTCCCAACCGTGGAATTTGGACGGTACCTTGTCGAATGCGGGCGTTCCGGCGGAGCCGCCATCCATCACCCGATTGTCGTTGAGACGGAAGGACAGAAGCACGGCCTTTTTCAGCCATTGATTGACCGTCCACCCGCCTTCGCCATCGGGTTCCGCGACCCGGCCGCTGCCATCGTCCAGCATTGCGAGCGCTTCGTTCACATGGTCGCGGATGGCCGCGCTTTGCGGATTGATGTCCGCCCGGTTTTCCCAAGCGGCTTCGATGGCGGATTTGAGTTGGCTGGACATGAACGCTCCTTTGCCGGTGCTGCTAGCGAGCGGGCGGTTTGGGGGCAATAGCGGGCGGTGTATGCCAGCTTCGTTCGCACGATCGTTTTCGCTACATTCGCAGTATGTTCAGGATTACACGGTACCAAATATACCGACCCCGAATTTATCTTTTGCGAAGTTACGCCGACAAGGACCCTGATGGCCGCGATTTTACCTGAACCCCGCAAAACGAAAATCTACGCGGTACTCGCTGCATTGAGCGTGTTGTCCGCTTGTGGAGGTGGGGGTTCCGGTGGCGACCGCGTAATAAGCACGCCGCCTCCGCCGCCCCCACCACCACCGCCGCCTTCACCCGCACCCGCGCCTGCCCCGCCGACGTTCAATACGTCGGAGTTCCGGCGGTCCGATGGGCCGGTGTTTCATGGCGCGATTACCGCATGGCAGGGCGGAGTAACCGGGCGGGGCAGTACCATTGCGATCATCGACACTGGGATCGATGCGGACAGTCCCGAATTTGCAGGCCGCATCCATCCCGATTCTACCGATGTCGCCGGCAACGGAACCTTCGACGCGGATGACGATCA
>JBAUIN010000168.1:0-3540 GCA_049682975.1 Pontixanthobacter sp.
AGGTGGATGCTTATGAGATCGGCCTGAAATCGCGCTTACTCGACAATGCCGTCACGCTGAACATTGCGGCGTTCCGCGAAGAATTTGAAAACTTCCAGGTTCTCGAATTCACCGGCACCGCGTTCCAAACGTTCAATGTGCCTGAAGCGATCACGAGCGGCATCGAGGTCGAAACCCTGATCCGCGCCAGCGACACTCTGACGGTTACCGGGGGCTTGACCGTAATCGACGCTCGCTCTCCCGATGATTGCGCCGGGGTTAGCACCAGCGTCATCGTGAATTCGCTGTGTGGACAGGAATTGACCAATGCACCCGATGTCGTCGCCATCATGGGCGCGACGTATGAACAGGATCTGTCGAACACGCTGGACTTCTTCATCTCCGGTCAAGTCCGCCTCGAAAGCGATCAGCGCACCTCCACGCAGGCTATCGTGCCGCCGACACAGGCGGATTTTGATGCGCGCGGACAGGCGGCGATCGATGCGGCACCGCTGATTATCGGCGACGTTCAGGATGGCAATGTGTTTATCAATCTGCGCGCCGGTATCGGTACGCTCGACGATAAGTTCCAGATCGAAGCCTTCGCCAACAATCTGACCAACGAAGTGACGCGCGGCGTAACCTTCAACACTACGCTTCGCGGCAGTGGGGCAGCCAATTCCCGATCGGCATTCTCGCTGCAACCACGTACTTACGGCGTGACCGTTCGCACTCGTTTCTAAGGTTCCAATCCAAGAATCAGGGGGCCGTTTGCGACAGCGCAGACGGCCCTTTTTTGCGCGCAGCTTCGATCTTGCCGCTTGTGCTGTGCTTCATTATGACCGCGCCTATGCAACCGACCCATCGACCCGTCATATCCGCGACCGGCCTGTTCACGCCCGAACACAGTATTTCGAACGAGGAACTGGTGGACAGTTTCAACGCTTACGTCGCAAAATATAATCGCGACAATGCGGCGGCGATCGACGCGGGGGAAACAGAACCGCTTTCGCCCAGCTCGACCGAATTTATCGAGAAAGCGAGCGGAATAAAATCGCGTCACGTCATGGCGAAGGAACCGATCCTCGACATCGACACGATGGCTCCGCGCTGGCCGGAACGTGCAGATACCGACCTGTCGGCCATGGCAGAAATCGGGGTGATCGCTGCAAAGCAGGCTTTGGAAAAAGCGGACCGCGACGCAGCGGACGTGGACGCGGTTTTGTGTGCCGCATCTAATATGGAACGCGCCTATCCTGCGATGGCGATCGAGATTCAGCAGGCGTTGGGTATCGACGGGTTCGGCTTCGATATGAACGTCGCATGTTCGTCGGCCACTTTCGGTATTCAAACCGCCGCCGATTATATCCGTGCGGGTAATGCGCACTCCGTCCTGGTCGTCAGCCCGGAGATCACCAGTGGCCATCTCAACTGGCGGGACCGGGACAGCCATTTCATCTTCGGCGACGTCGCAACCGCCGTGCTGGTAGAGGACGCGGCGCTTGCCCCGGACACTCATTGGGATATTCTGGGCACGAAGCTGAAAACGGTATTTTCCAACAATATCCGCAACAATTTCGGATTTCTGAACCGCGCGCATCCCGACACCCGCGACGATGCGGACAAACTCTTCGTTCAGGAAGGGCGCAAGGTGTTCAAGGAAGTCGTACCGATGGTCGCGCAGATGATCGTGGATCATGCGCAGACGCTCGATGTCGATCCGGGGGGACTGCGCCGTTTGTGGCTGCATCAGGCCAATGCGGGGATGAACCGGCTGATCGCGCAACGCGTTTTGGGGCACGAGGCGAGCGACGATGAAAGCCCCACCGTACTCGATACATATGGCAATACCTCCAGCGCGGGATCGATCATTGCATTCCACCTCCATAATAACGATCTGTCCTCGGGCGACACCGGCCTTATCTGCAGTTTCGGTGCCGGATATTCGGCAGGTACGGTCTTCGTCCGCAAGGTCTGACGGTATCGTAAAACCGATAGGGCGGGGCGCGCGTCGCCTTGTTCCGCACCGCCCGAATGGGTAGGAGCGCTGCATGGCAGGCGAAATCATGGACAATGAAGGGCGCGGGGAAACGGGCTGGCAATGGCCGAGCGTCCATCCGGAAGGCCGCAAGATCGGCCTTATTGCGCTGGCGGTTTCATTCGTCGTCACCTTTCTGTTCGGTTGGGAATTGATCGGCTGGCCGCTGATCGCCCTGTCGATCGGCGTTTTCGCATTTTTTCGCGATCCCGAACGGGTCGTGCCGCAGGACGATCGGGTGATCCTCTCGCCCGCAGACGGGTTGGTATCGGCTATTGCGACAGTATCTCCGCCGGCGGAACTGGTGGGGCAGGATGGAAAAGGAAACGCCGGACTGTCCGAGGACGAGGTAACGCGCATTTCCATCTTCATGAGCGTGTTCGATGTCCATGTGAACCGCTCCCCCATCGCGGGCGTGGTGCGCCGCCTGATCTATATGCCCGGCAAGTTCATCAACGCCGACCTCGACAAGGCTAGCGAAGATAATGAACGGCAACATCTGTTGGTCGAACGCGCCGATGGTGTGGTGATCGGGTTTACGCAGATCGCCGGTCTGATCGCGCGACGTATCGTGCCGTTCGTCAAACCGGGCGATACGGTCGCGGTGGGGCAACGTGTCGGGCTGATTCGGTTCGGCAGCCGCGTGGATGTGTACCTGCCGGCGGGAACGGGCGCGAAAGTGCTGATGGGGCAGAAGACGGTGGCGGGCGAGACCGTTCTGGCCGATCTGCAGCAAACACGGAAATTGGAAGGGATCGCGCAATGAACGACGAACCACGGATCGGACCGCGTTCTGCGGAAGGGGAACCGCAGGAGGGGCGGGGATCGCTGCGCGGATTATCTCTGCGTTCCGTAGTTCCAAACGCAATTACCGCGGCGGCGCTGTGTTCCGGGCTGACCGGTATTAAATTTGCCATCTCATCCGACTGGCCGCTCGCGATCCTGGCGATCATTCTCGCCGGTGTACTCGACGGTATCGATGGTCGCATCGCGCGTTTGTTGAAAGGGCAATCGCGCTTCGGAGCGGAGATGGACAGTCTGGCGGACTCGCTGTCCTTCGGCATGGCCCCGGCGATTATCTTTTACTTGTGGACCCTGCAGTTTCTGCCGCGCATCGGGTGGTTCGCGGCATTGGCTTTCGCGATATGCTGCGCCCTGCGGCTCGCCCGGTTCAATGCGCAGATCGATCTGGACGAACAACCCCATAAGTCGGCGGGTTTTCTAACCGGTATACCCGCACCGATCGGGGCCGGGCTGATCTTCTTGCCGTTCTATCTATGGATGGCGACGGATATCGAATATTTCCGGGAGCCCATTCCCAATGCGATCTGGATGGTGGCGATCGCGTTTCTGATGATATCGAACATCGCGACGCTCAGCTGGACGTCGATCAAACCCCGGCGCAACGTCCGCCTGGAACTGATCGCGTTTGTGGGCCTGTTCGCGGCGGCGGCACTGTTGGAGCCATGGTGGTGTCTGGTCGCGATATCGGTCGGCTATCTCGCTTTCATGCCACTGGGCAT
>JBAUIN010000169.1:0-2840 GCA_049682975.1 Pontixanthobacter sp.
CGCCGAAATCGTCGCCAGTAATGCGGGATAAAGCAGCGCCAGTTTCAGTTTGCGATTGGCAGCATGTCGCGATTCCACGAAATCCGCCAGATAGGCGAGCACTTCGGACAGGCGGCCCGATTGTTCGCCGGCATGGATCGATGCGACGTAATAATCGGGAAAGATTTTGGGATGCTGGCCTAGCCCGCGCGCGAAGCTGGAGCCTTCCATCACCTTTGCGCGGACATCCAGCAATATGCCCGCGATTCGGTCTCCTTCGGCTTGTTGAGAAACGAGCCGTAGCGCCTCTTCGATGCGCACATCGCTGCCGATCAGGGTCGATAGCTGGCGCGTGGCGGTGGACAGGCTTTGCGAGGAAATAGAACGGCGGCGGAACCGCTGGCGAAGGGACACAGTCTGCGCCGCTTCCTCACTGCCGTGCAACTCGCCCGCGTTTCGCGGACCGGCGACCGACGCGGTGTTGGGTGCAACCGATACGGGAAGCAGTGCCTGCGCGCGCAAGGCATGGCGCGCCGCGGCGGAATTGCCCGCTTCGATCACGCCGCGTGTCGAACGCCCCTTTCGATCGATCGCCTGATAGGCAAAGGCGGGCATGTCAGCTTTCCTCGCGCACGACCCGCGCCACTTCCGCAACGCTGGTCAGTCCTTCGCGAATTTTCAGAACGCCATCGTCCAGCAGCGACGGGCTGGTCTGTCGCGCCTGCCGGGTCAGTTCCGCTTCCGATGCGCCGTCATGGATCAGCGCCTCCATCGTCTTGTCGATCGGCACGACTTCGTGGATGCCTGTGCGCCCGCGATAGCCGTCATTGTGACACGCATCGCAGCCGACCGGTACATGAATTGTCTCGCCCGCCTCGATCGCCCCGTCGAGCAACAGCGCGTCGGTTTCCTCCGCAACCCGCTCCTCGCAGCAATGCGGACACAGCTTGCGCACCAGCCGCTGGGCCAGCAGTCCGATGACCATGGGTGCGAGCAGATACCGTTCCACGCCAATGTCGATCAGCCGCGTGATGCTGCCGATGGCGGAATTGGTATGCAGGGTGGAAATAACCAGATGCCCGGTCATGCTGGCACGCACCGCGACCTCCGCCGTTTCGCCATCGCGAATCTCACCGACCATGATAACGTCGGGATCCTGCCGCAGAATGGCACGCAGACCGCGGGCGAAACTCATATCGGTGCGGTGATTGACCTGCGTCTGCGCGATCCCTTCCAACTCATATTCGATCGGGTCTTCGACCGTCATGATGTTGCTGACGCGATCGTTCAGGCGCGTCAGCGCGGCATAGAGCGTGGTGGTCTTCCCCGAACCGGTCGGCCCGCTGACGAAGATGATGCCATTGGGCCGTTTCAGCAGGCGGTCCAGCAATTCGCAATTGCGCGCATTCATGCCCAGGCTGGCAAGATCGAGTTCCACTGCCCCGCGATCGAGCAGGCGCATGACTACACGTTCGCCATGCTGCGTCGGAATGGTCGATACGCGCACATCGACATCATGCCCGCCGATGCGCAGCGTCACGCGGCCATCCTGCGGAATGCGTTTTTCCGCAATGTCGAGCCGGGCCATTACCTTGATCCGGCTGACCAGCAGCGGTGCAAGCGCGCGCTTGGGTTCGATCATATCGCGCAACACGCCATCGATGCGGAACCGCACGATCAGGCGGCGTTCCTGCGTTTCGATGTGAATGTCCGACGCGCCTTCCTTGATCGCCTGCAGCAGCAGCGCATTGATCAGTCGGATGACGGGCGAATCGTCGCGCGTATCCAACAAATCGTCCACTTCGGCGGCGCTGTCGGCCAATGTCGCGAGATCGATCTCGTCCCCGGCGGTGACATCCGCGACCAAGCTGGCGCTGTCGCGATATTGCGTTTGCAATGCGGCGGCGAAGGCATCGTCGGACACCGGGCGCCAGGTGATCGAGCCGTAGAGACGTTGCACTTCCAGCAGGGTCGCCAGCGAGGCGTCGGTACGATGGATGCAGACGACCGCATCGCCTTCCTGCGTAATTAGCGCCCCACCTTCGCGGGCGAAGCTGTAGGCGAGATCGGCCCTGGTTTCGGCAGCTTCTTCCACCCCGAGTGGCATGTTTTCAAGCGACGCATCTTGCGGTGTCGCCGTATCACGCGCGGGATCGAGATCGTCCATCATTCGCTCAACACGAACGTGGCCGACACGATGCCGGGTGCGGGCTGACCATCGATTTGCGCGCTGCGAACGCGCAGATTGCTGCTGCTTTCGACATCCGCCACCCACAGCATCACGGCATCGAACGGCGCATCGGCCAGAACGACGCGCACACCGGTTCCCTCCGCGCTGACTTGCTGCACCTGTAGTTGCGCGGCGGCGACGCTATCGGTCACGATGGCGGACGGTGTGCCGCTGCGGAACTGTCCGGTGCGCGCCAGTGCCGGGTCGCCGCTGCGCAGTCGCGCTTCGATGAAGTTCGCATCGCGGATCGTATCGAGTGCATCCTCCCGCGCCTGGCGAATGGGCAGAAGCAACAGGACGATCAACGCTATCACGCCGAGCGCGGCCAGAACGCCCAACAAAATCCGTTCGCGCGGACTGCGTTCGTACCACCAATCGCGCGACCGATGCCAGTAGGGTTCCAGGGCCCCCAAATCGATGCGATCGCGGAAGGAAGTTGGGGAAGGGGTCATGGGGCGCTCACTACGAACGTACCGACCGAACCGGCAGTACTGGCATTCTGCGCATTGTTTGCGGCACCGGGAACGACGGACAGGCCGCCCGCTTCCAGCGCAGCGGAAGCCGCCTGCAACGCTTCGATATCGGCGGCTTCGACCTGGATCGACAGGCTTTGCGTGGCTGCGTTGAAACC
>JBAUIN010000170.1:0-8069 GCA_049682975.1 Pontixanthobacter sp.
GCGGCCTTGTACGTATCCCAGATCTGGTTCCAGTTGATGTTCATGTCACTGTCCTCCCGTCTGTGCGGGCGTGGTCGTGGGAACCGGCGGCGCACCTTGTGCGCGGCGGCGGATTTCCGGCAGCGGCAGATATGGCGTCACGCCGCTGGGTTCCACGATCGTTTTGTTCGTCTGGCTCAATACGCGTTCCATCGTTTCGTAATATAGCCGCTGACGGGTCACCTGCGGGGCGAGGCGATATTGTTCGTACACCTTGTCGAACGCTGTCGCTTCACCTTCCGCGGTGCTCAACACCTGCTGTGCGAAACCACGGGCGCGATTGCGGGCGGCGTCCGCATCCTGTTCGGCGGCGGACACGTCCTTGAAGGCATCGCTGACGGGTTCGGGCGGGTCGGTCTTGTCGATTTCGACACCCTGCACGGTGATGCCCGCTTTGTAGGTATCGAGAATGGCCTGCATCCGCCCGCGCACCCGATCCTCGATCTGGGCACGGCCTTCACCGGAGAACGTGTCGTCCAGCGTTTTTTCCGCAACGGCAGACCGCATGGCTGCTTCAGCCGCTTCCTTCACCGTTTCGACCGGATCGGCGAGGCGGAATTTGAATTGCGCCAGATCGTTGATGTTCCAGCGAATGAGATAGGACAGATCGACCAGATTCTGATCGCCGGTCAGGATCAGTTTGGGTTCGCCTCCTTCGGGAATGCGGACGGCGCGAACCTCGCTGATATTCTCCACCTCGACCTGTTCGATCGGCCAAGGGAGCGTCCAGTTGGTGCCGGGATTGAATGTACGCGAATAGGAGCCGAGCGTCGTGACGACCGCCTGTTCCTTCGGCTGGATGAAGTGGATCGACGTAAATCCGATCCATGCCAGCACGATCAGGCCGATCGCGAGCGGTGCCCAGCTTTTGCCGCCGGGCCGTTCGGGGAGACGGAAGCCGCCGCCCCCACCACCGCCGGAACCGCCGCCACGGCCACGGTTCTTGAAAATATCCTCGATATTGGCGGATCGTCCACGTTCGCCGCCGCCATTTCCGCCATTGTTGCCGGTGCCACCGCCGCCCGGAAGCCAGGGATTGCGCGGGCCCTTGGGCTTGTCGCCACCGGAACTCGCCCCTGGTGCGCCGGAGGAACCGCCACCGCCATTCGCGCCGTTATTGCCCCACGGGCTTTTCCCCGCCATCGCCAATCCGAAACTTTTCCGAAAATCGCCAAATATGCTCATGGTGTCTTTATAGGGGTCGCTTGTAGGGAAAAACAGGGGTTGCCTTGCGGATTTTGATGCTAGGGCGACCAGTTATGACCGATCGGCCCCCCAAAGACCCGTCAGATCACGGTAATCGACCTGCGAATGCGACTGCGCCGGACCTGAAATCCTGGTTGCCCGATGCGGTTGCCGCGCGCGTGCAGTCGATTACGCAAACCGATGGCGTGGTGGCGCTGATCCTTGATGCGTCGGACTTGGCACCGGCGAAACGCGCCGAAATGGAAGCTGCGGTCAAAACGCTGTTGAACGAGGCGGAGGGCGTCCGCGAAACCCGTGTGGCGATGGTTGCCGACCGCGTAGGCGATGGGGTCGTTGATGAGAAGGAGCCTGCGCCGAAACCGCGCATGATCGCCGTCGGATCGGGTAAGGGCGGCGTCGGCAAATCGACATTGACCGCCAATCTTGCCGTGGCATTGAAGGCGCAGGGCCACCGCGTCGGCGTGGTCGATGCCGATGTTTACGGGCCATCGCAGCCGACGATTTTCGCCAATAAGGGGGAGAAACCGGAAGCGCGCGACAACAAACTGGTCCCGGTGCCCAGCGATCTTGGCATTCCGGTTCTGTCGATGGGGCATCTGGTGGCACCGGGGAAGGCGCTCGCCTGGCGCGGTCCGATGGCCGGAAATGCGATGACCCAGCTGATCGACGCGCATTGGGACGATATCGACCTGCTGCTGATCGATCTGCCGCCCGGCACCGGCGATGTGCAATTGACGATGCTGTCCAAATTTACTCCAGCGGGTGCGGTCATCGTATCCACGCCGCAGGATCTCGCCTTGATCGATGCGCAGCGCGCGGCCGATCTGTTCGAGAAGGGGAAAGTGCCGATTATCGGTTTGGTGGAAAATATGTCCGGCTATGCCTGCCCCCATTGCGGCGATGTCAGCCACCCATTCGGCGAAGGCGGGGTCGAACGCGCGGCGGACGGGACCGGCATATCTTTTCTGGGCCGCATCCCGCTAGCGATGGAAATTCGCGAGGGAAGCGATGCGGGTACGCCCCCGGCAGCTGGCGACGGCAAAATGGCCCAGCCATTTCACGACGTTGCCAGTCGCCTCGGCGAATGGCTCGACCGTCAAGCCGCTAGCGTATCCGACAATTCAGCAATCGAGACGGCCTGAATGGAGATCAGCCGACGCGGAGTGTTGCTGGGCGCGGCGGTCGGTGGCGGTCTTCTGGTCGCGTGGGGCCTGCGCCCGCGCGTGTTTCCTACTCCGTTGGAACCCGCCGCCGGGGAATACGCCTTCGATGCGTGGCTGAAGATCGCCGAAGACGGGATCGTCACCGTTGCCGTGCCGCAGCTGGAAATGGGGCAGGGGGTCACCACCGTTCTGCCGCAGATCGTGGCGCAGGAACTGGGGGCCGATTGGCGGCAGATTGCGGTCGAGGCAGCGCCAACAAGCGGTGCCTATGCCAATGTGCCGCTCGCATCGGAATGGGCGCCCCTGTGGATGCCGTTCCTGCCAGCGATGGCCGACGATGCGGGCAATTTCATTGCTGAACGCTTTGCCCAGGCGAACCGTTTCGGCGCGACGGCCGATGGCAGCACGCTGACCGCATATGAGACGCCCTGCCGGGAAGCGGCGGCGATCGCGCGGCAGGCCTTGATCGAAACCGCCGCCGATCGGTGGGACATATCCGCGGATGCCTGCGATAGCGCGAATGGCTTCGTCATTTCTGCCGATCGCCGTCTGCCATTCGGCGAGCTCGCGGCCGAGGCCGCCATGCGCGAACCGGCGGAGGTTGCGCCCTTGCGCGCGGAGGCTGCCGCGGAGCGCCCCTTGCCCATTATTGCGGCGACGAACGGGTTGCCTGCGCAGGGCCGGCAATCGATCGATTTTCCGCGTATCGACCTTCCGGCCAAAGTCGACGGATCGTTCCCCTTCGCCGCCGACATTCGCCTGCCCGATATGCTCTATGCCGCGATCAAGCACGGCCCCGTGGCCGATAGCACTCTTGTGGGGTTCGATGTGGAAGCCGTCGCGGACAATCCGCGCGTGGCCGACGTAGTGAAGGGCAAACGCTGGCTGGCGGCGGTCGCGACCGATTGGTGGACCGCAAGCAAAGCGGTGGAGGCCATGAAGCCACGCTTCGACGTGCAGCAGCTTGCCGACAGCATCGAAGCGGAAGATCGGTTGGTTGCGGCGCTAACCTCCGACGAAGCGCACACCATCGTCGCACGCGGGGATGATACCGACATCGCGCCACAATTCGCCCGGCGTTATGTCGTTTCGCCGGCCGCACATGCGACGCCCGAAACCGCCAGCGTCACCGCCCGCTTCGCCGATGGTCGGTTGGAGCTATGGATGGCCAGCCAGGTGCCCGAACAGGCGCGGATCGCCGCCGCACGGGCGATCGGCATCGGGGATGACGATGTGGTACTGTATACGATGGCGGCAGGCGGCAGTTTCGACCGGCGGCTGGAGCACGGCCATGCCATCGAAGCGGCGCTGATCGCGCGCGAAGTGTCTCTCGATCGGCCGCGTCCGGTGCAGCTCGTCTGGTCGCGGTGGCAGGAACATCTGGCGGGGCTGCCCCGGCATCCGGCGGCGGGATTGGTCTGGGCGCAAGTGCAAGATGGCGGGGATGGCACGCTGGCGGCGATACAAACCCGTATCGCCGCGCCATCGGCTGGCCATGAATTCGGTGCGCGATTGTTCGGCAATCAAACCCCTACGGGCGCGCGGCTATCCGCGCGGGGTAAAGCCGATCCGATGGCGATGGCGGGGGCTTTGCCGGTCTATGCGATACCGCAAGCGAAGGTGGAGCATGTGCCGACCGATGTCGGTTTTCCCGTCGGCAAAATGCGGGGCGGCGCGCACGGCATAACCGCTTTCATGACCGAGAGCTTCATCGATGAAATCGCCGCCGAATATGGGCGGGAGCCGCTATCTTACAGGATCGCCATGCTCGGCAACGATCCGCGCATGGCGATGTGTCTGCAGCGGGTGGCGAAGCTGGCGCAATGGGATGGCGGCCGCGACCGCAGCGGGCAGGGGCTGGCATGCCATGCGATGCGCGGCGCGGCGCAACCGGATAGCGAACGCGAAGGCCGTATTGCCTGCGTGGCTGCCGCGCGGTTGGATGGCGACCAGATACGGGTGACGCGCCTGTGGGCGGCAGTCGATATCGGGCGGATCGTCAATCTGGACATCGCGCGCCAGCAGATCGAAGGGGGGCTGATATTCGGCCTGTCGCTGGCATTGGGCGCCCAGGCGGAATATGCGCGTGGCCTGTCGGTGGCGCAACGTCTGGCCGACTATACGCTTCCACGGCTGGCCGATTGCCCCGAAATTACCGTCGACTTCATCGCGAGCGATGCCGAACCTTTCGATCCCGGCGAACTGGGCGTTGCGGTTTGCGCGCCCGCCATCGCCAATGCATTATATTCCGCGACCGGGCAGCGATATCGCCGCCTGCCGCTGACCTTGAAAAGGATATGATCCGCCGATGACCTGGCAAGACCAACAGCTTCCCGCCGATCATCCGCCTGTCAAAAGCGGCAATGTCGGCGTGCTGATCGTCAATCTCGGCACGCCCGAAGCGCCGACGGCGAAGGCAGTAAAAACCTATCTGAAAGAGTTCCTGTCCGACCGGCGGGTGGTCGAAATTCCCCCCATCGCCTGGCAACCGATCCTGCGCGGCATCATCCTGAACACCCGCCCCAAGAAATCCGCCCATGCCTACAGCCAGGTTTGGGGAGAAGACGGTTCGCCATTGGCCGTCATCACCCGCGAACAGGCGGAGGGATTGCAGGTGCGGCTGGGCGACAATGTGCGCGTATCGTGGGCCATGCGGTATGGCCAACCGACCATTGCGGACCGGATGCAGGCGTTGATGGACGATGGCTGCGACCGCATCCTGCTTGCGCCTTTATACCCCCAATATTCGGGCGCGACGACGGCGACGGTGGTGGACAAGGCGGCGGATCATTTGAAATCGATGCGCTGGCAGACCGCACTGCGTACCGTGCCGCCCTATCATGACGATCCCGCTTACATAGATGCGCTAGCAAGCGATCTCGGCGCGCAGTTGGATGCGCTGGCGTTCGAACCCGAAGTGCTGTTGCTCAGTTTCCACGGCATGCCGCAGCGTACGCTGGAACTGGGCGATCCCTATCACTGCCATTGCCGTAAAACGGCGCGCCTGCTGGAAGAGAAGATGGGCCCGCGTATTCGTAACGGCAAACCATTGCGTTACGTCACGTCGTTCCAGTCCCGCTTCGGCCCGGCCAAATGGCTGGAACCCGCGACCGACACGACATTGGAAGCGGAGGCGGCGCAGGGCACCGAACGTATCGCCATTGCCGCACCCGGCTTTTCCGCCGACTGCCTCGAAACGCTGGAAGAACTGGTCATTCAGGGAAAAGAACAGTTTCAGGAAGCGGGCGGTAAGGATTTCGCCGTATTGTCGTGCCTTAACACCAGCGAACCGGGAATGGACATGCTGGAACGGATCATACGACGTGAATTGTCGGGGTGGACGTGAAGCGATCGGCTAATTACGCCGCTTACTACTTACCCCGATGTCAGTAAGGAATATCTGCGATGGCCACACTGCCCGATAACACCGCCCATGCTACGGCATTCAGCCCTGGGCATTGGAGCGAACGGATCGACCCCGCCGCGCTCGATCATATTCCGGGCGACGCCGGTTTGCCGGTGGTAGGCAACACGTTCAAGATGCTGGCCGGTCCGCATGAATTCGGCCGCGCGATGTTCAAGGAACACGGCCGGGTCTACAAGAACCACGTCTTCGGCGGGTGGCAGGTGGCCATGATCGGCCCCGAAGCGAACGAACTGATGCTGTTCGACCGGGAAAAGCTGTTCTCCTCCGAACAGGGCTGGGGCCCGGTGCTGGACAAGCTGTTTCCACGCGGGTTGATGCTCATTGACTTCGACCATCACCGGATGGACCGGCGCGCATTGTCGATCGCCTTCAAACCGGGGCCGATGCGGCATTATTCCGACGCGCTCAATCGCGGTGTCGCCGATGCGGTGAAGGATTGGGGCGGCACCATGCAATTCTATCCCGCGATCAAGAAGCTGACGCTGGATTTGGCGGCCGACAGTTTTATCGGCATCGAATGGGGGCCGGAAGCCGACCGCATCAACGAGGCGTTCGTACATATGGTGCAGGCGTCGGTCGCCCCGATCCGCAAGCCGTTGCCGTTCACGTTGATGCGCAAAGGCGTGAAGGGCCGCGAATTTCTGGTCGAGTATTTCACGAAGGAAACCCTGCGCCGCCGCAAGGAAGGCGGCGGGCAGGATATGTTCAGCCAGTTCGCCACCGCCACCCGCGAAGACGGCGATTTGCTGCCGGTCGATCAGGTAGTGGATCACATGAACTTCCTGATGATGGCGGCGCACGATACCATCACCTCCAGTGCGACGTCGCTGGTTTATCTGCTCGCCAAAAACCCCGAATGGCAAGAGAAGCTAAGGCAGGAAATTATGGCAGTGACCGGCGGCCCGGACGCCGACGGAAAGGCGCGCGCGGTTGCCTATGACGATCTGGGCAAACTGGAACTGACCGAAATGGCGTTCAAGGAAGCGTTGCGGATGATCCCGCCCGTGCCCTCCATGCCGCGCCGGGCATTGCGCGATTTCGAATTCGGCGGCTACACCATTCCTGCAGGTACACCCGTAGGCATCAATATCGCGCTGACGCACGAAATGGCGGAACATTGGGACGATCCAACCACTTTCGATCCGATGCGCTTCACGCCTGACAAGATCAAGGCGCGCCATAAATACGCATGGGTGCCATTCGGCGGCGGGGCGCATATGTGTCTGGGGCTACATTTCGCTTATATGCAAGTGAAGATACTGATGGTGCATATGCTGTCGCGCTATACGATCGAGATGGACGACGGCTACGATCCCGAATGGAAGCCATGGCCCATCCCCCAACCCAAAGACGGCCTGAAGATTACCTTCAAGCCACTTTGATTATCGTATCGTCTTAAGTCGCTTCGGGATCAGAAGTCCCAAGCGATGCCGTCTTTCTCCCAGTCGCCATAGCGCGTCGGCGACCTTTCGCGTGGTTCGTCTTTTTCGGGATCGACCGCTTTAGGTTCGGGTGCGGGATCGTTCGTCCAGCCCGCGGGCTTTTCGAATTTCTTCGCTGCTTCGTTCTTTTCCTTCGTACCGCTGGTCTCGCCATCGGTGGGTTTCAGATCGGCCTGCTGCCGCGCCTTGCTGCCCATATTCTGTTCGGATTTTTTGTCGTTCTTACTCATGCCCGTTCAACGCGCGGGGTGGCAGTTGGTTTCATGGGCGCGTAAGGGCACGCGCGATGTCAGACATTCCCGGATTGCCCGCCCGCCGCGCCGCGCTGCAAATGATCGATGCCGTGTTCCATCGCGGCGAAACGCTGGAACAGGCGGAACGTAACGCATTGCGCCGCGTGAACGGTCCGGCGGATCGCGCGCTTGCACGGGCGATCGCAGGCGAAACGCTGCGCTGGTTGACCGATCTCGATGCCCTGATCGACAGTGCGACCAGGAAGAACCTGCCGCATGATGCGAAGCCGCGCTCCGTCCTGCGGCTGATGCTGGCGCAGCATCTGCGGCTCGATACGCCCCCGCATGCGATCATCGCGACCGGGCTGGAATTGCTGACAGGTGGGCCGCGCCGCTTGGCGCATGGTGTTTTCTCCGCCTTGACGAAGCGCGATCTGGCATTGCCCGACAGTCCCACTCTGCCGCCAGCCGTGGTCGAACGATGGGGCGAACGCGCGTCCGCCATCGCCAGCGGGTTGATCGTACCCCCGCCGCTCGATCTGGCGCTCAAGAATTGGGA
>JBAUIN010000171.1:0-4859 GCA_049682975.1 Pontixanthobacter sp.
GCCGAACCGTGAAACTTGTTCTCGCCCGATTTGGTGACGACATTCACCAGACAGCCGGTGAAGTCCGAATATTCGACATCCATCGGCGCGAACTCGACCGACGTTTCGCGGATGACGTCGAACGGCAATGGCAGAGCGTTACGCGCGGCAAACGGCGTACCGTTCAGGCCGAAAATGTCCGCCTGTACGATGCCGTCGACGGTGAAAGTGTTGGTCCGATCATTGCCGCCCAAACAGGAAATCCGGTCCACTTCGTTATCGCGCTCCAGACTGACGCGCGGATCGAGGCGGATGATATCGCGAACGTCGCGCGTGATCGATGGAAAGCTCTCCAGCGTTTCGACGCCGAATGCACTACCGGGGCCGACGGCCAGTTGCTGTACGTTGGCGCGGCTGCCGGTGACCACGATGAAATCGTCTTCGCTGCCGGCGACTGCGGCGGTGGACAGTTCGAAAGTGTAATCGGTATTGCCCGAAATCGTGATGAACTGGTCTTCGACCGACTGCCCTTCATATCCCGCCGCCGTGACCGTGACGGTATAGGGGCCGCCGGGAACCAGCGATGCCGTGCGGAACGAACCGTCCTGATCGGACATGATCGTGCGCGCCTGGCCGGTACGGGTATCGGTTACCACCACCGTCGCACCTGCGATCGGCGTTCCGTCCGCGCCCGTCACCTGCCCTTCGATGCCGGAAGTAATCTGCTGCGCCGATGCGGGCGCGGCGACCATGGTTGCGGCGGAAAGGCTGACGACGCTGGCGGCGAGAAGATATTTGAGCTTCATGGGAACGATCCTTGGACAGAGGAGCTTTGAAAGACGATTCGTACAGTGAATGACGGCCCGATAGAGGCGACTGACATTGCCCCAAAGGAAAGTTTGTGACGCGTGAATGACACCGCCGCAGATTCTTATGCACAGGGTACTGGCAAGGCGCTAAGCGCAAGAAATTGCTTAAGAAAACGGTGTTGCTGCAATGCAACACGAAGAGGTAATTCGGCAGATCGCTCGGTTCGGGGCCTGCTGTTGCGGCTTCAGGCCAAACCGATCTCTCGGAGTCGCTGCATCAAAAAGTCGTGCGCGGAGATTGGTTCCGGCGCATTTCCATCGCTGCAGGATGGCAGAGTTTCGATCATGTAATCGGGCCGGAAATGCAGAAAGAACGGCATGGAATACCGCGCGCGATAGGCGGCCTCTCCAGTCGGATTGACCACCCGATGCATGGTCGAGCGCAGCTTACCGTTCGTCAGCCGCTCCAGCATGTCGCCGATATTTACCACCAGCGCGCCTTCGGGCGGGTCCACGGCGAGCCAGTCGCCTTGCCTCGTCTGCAACTCCAACCCCGCTTCCTCCGCGCCCAACAACAACGTGATGGTGTTGATGTCGCCATGCGCCGCCGCGCGGATCGCCCCCTCCGCCTCCGCGCCTTCCATTGGCGGATAATGCAGCAGGCGCATGACCGAATTGCCGTTGTCGACGGTCGGTTCGAAGAACGTCTCATCCAGACCCAAATGGATGGCGATGGCGCGCAGGACACGGCCGCCTGCTTCATCGAACGCGGCGTATAATTCTTCGAAGGTTGCGCGGAAGCCATCCACCTCGGTCGGCCAGATGTTGGGGGCCATATATTGCGACAATTCATGGCCTTCGGGCAATTCGCGCCCGACATGCCAGAACTCTTTCAAATCGTGGACTTCGGCGTCCTTGGCTTTTTCGGTGCCGAACGGCGTATAACCGCGCGCGCCGCCACCCTTAGGCAAGATGTAGGACCGCTTCGTATCGGCAGGCAGCGCGAAGAATTCTTTCGACAATGCCTCGGCCCGTGCGATCAGATCGGCGGGGATGCCATGGTCGCGAATGATGGCGAAACCATATTCGGCGAAACTGCGTCCCAGCTCATCAGCCAGTTCGGTTAAGGGGCGGGCGATGGAAACGGATGCGATATGGCTCATACGCCGCATCTAATACGGCAGAAACAATCCCGCCAGTGCCGCACTCATCAGATTGGCGAGGCTGCCCGCCGCCAATGCCCGCAAACCGAGCCGCGCGATGACCGGGCGCTGGTTCGGGGCCAGCCCGCCGGTCACCGCCATCTGGATCGCGATCGAGCTGAAATTGGCGAAACCGCACAGCGCAAACGTCACAATACCGCGGCTGCGTTCAGTCAGATCGGTCACATCCTTCAATTCGATGAACGCGACGAATTCGTTGAGGACGATTTTGGTCCCGAACAATCCACCTGCGATCTGCGCCTGGTTCCAATCGGGGATGCCGATCAGATACATGACCGGCGCGAAGACGAAGCCGAACACCTGCTGGAACGACAGATCGGGCGCGCCGAACACGCCGCCGAGCGAACCCAGCAGCCCGTTCGCCATCGCCACCAACGCCACGAAAGCCAGCACCATCGCACCTACCGCGACCGCCAGTTTCACACCGGTCTGCGCGCCCTGCGCGGCCGCTTCGATCACATTGGCGGGTTGCTGGCCATCCTCGAACGTCTCGGCCATCTGGACCTCATGCGCCTTGCCGCCCTCGGTCAGGGCAGCGGGCCCTTCGGCGCTTATGCGGCCCTTTGGCAATGTCATTTCGGCGTTCGTTTCGGCAAAATCGGGATCGCGGGGGTCGCCATCGTCGGGCATGATGATCTTCGCCATCAGGATGCCGCCGGGCGCCGACATGAATGCTGCGGCAAGCAGGAACGGCAGATATTCGCTGCCCAGCAATCCGGCATAGGCGGCGAGGATGGTGCCTGCGACACCCGCCATGCCGACCGACATCAACGTGAACAGACGCGACGGCGAAAGCGACGCGAGATAGGGGCGCACCACCAGCGGGCTTTCCGACTGACCGACGAAGATATTCGCGGCTGCCCCCAGCGCCTCGACCTTGCTCACACCGGTCAGCCAGCCGATCGCTCCGCCGACCCAGCGCACGATCCGCTGCATCACGCCTAGATAATACAGGATCGATACGAGCGATGCGAAGAACACGATGACCGGCAAGGCGCCCAGCGCAAAGGTGTTCGCCAGCGGATTGTCCGCCCCGAACAAAAACGCCGTGCCCGCATCCGCATAGGACAATAAAGCGGCGACCCCATCCGACATGGTACGGATGACCGCGCGCCCGACATCCGTCGCCAGCACGAGGAACGCGAGCAGAGCCTGCAAGGCGAATGCCGAACCTACGACGCGCAGGCTGATCCGGCGTTTCCCGGTCGATAGCAGAAATGCGATGAACAGGATTGCGACGATGCCCAAGAGGCTGGTCAGTATCGGATGCATGTCTCGGCCTCGTCGCCCCCATCTTGATCGGGATGACCCTTCGAGGAACACCATGCCGATTCGATGCGCCATGCCTTCGCGATTTGCGCGGCTGCGGTCAAACGATCTACCCACAGGTCGTCGGGGGCCGCTTCGGCGCACGACTTCCCTTTTTTCATCGAACGCCATAACGCCGCGACCATGACCGATACCGCACGCCCGATCACCCGATCCCTCTTGTTCATGCTGCTATTGTATGGCGGAATGACGGTGCTGGCCGGCTTTCTCGCATACAAGCAGATCCGCATCCCTTTCACCGATCTGGCGGTCGAGGCTGGCATTTTCGCGTTTCTGCTGCTGGTGGTGATATCCAGTACGGTCGCGCAATTATATGGGGAGGCGCTGGCCAAGCGGATCGTATGGTGGGGCTTCCTCCCGCTGGCCGTATCCGCGGGGCTGATGGCGCTGGTGCTGGCTCTGCCCGCATCGCCCGATATGATCGCACAGCGCGGCGACGGGCTGGCGGCGTTCGAATTGGTGCATGGGCAATTATGGCGTGTGATGGGGGCGGGACCGGCCGCCTATATCGTGTCGCTGCTGCTGAATATCTGGATCTTTTCCAAACTGCGCGGCTCCGATGACGGGGAGGCGAATACGATCGGTCTGATGGTGCGCGGCGCAATCGCATCGGCGCTCAGTCAGGCGGTGGATTCGGTGATTTTCGTGACGCTGGCCTTTTACGGGGAGTTCGACATCACCAATCTGCTGATCGGGCAGGTTATTGCGAAAGTGGCGCTGTCGCTCGTACTGGTGCCGATCCTGATTACCGGCTTCGTACAGATCGCCCGGCGGTTGGATCGCGAGATCGTCTAGCTGCGCCGTAAGACCGCGACCCCGGCAGGTGCAAGCATGCGATCGCCGATGATGCATTCGCCCATCAGACTTTCCGGCAGTTCCTGTGGCGCGCCACCGTAATTGAACGCGAATACATAATGTTCGGTCGTGCGAAGGCGCAGCCCCTGTGAGCATGTGTGACAGGGCAACTTTGCATCGCCAACGGCGTGGCGGACGATTTCGGCGATCAACGCTCCCTCCGGCCAGCCCGCGCAATAGCGGACATTGTCGTGGCGGTAGCAGGCGACGGTCCCGTCCTCCGCCCGCAATTCGGGTTCCGCATCGGTATCCAAATGGTCGAGCCATCGGCGGATCGTCCAGCCGTCGCCGGAATGTTCGACGCCGGGGCGCAGGCTTTCGGATCGTGACACTTTTCCGGGAAAGATGTGTTGCAGCGGGCCGGGCGGTAGTTCGCCCGAAATAGCGAATTCCGCCGTTTTGCTGCCGCTGCGTGGACCGATGACGATCGGTCCTTCGAATGCTGCGAGATTGGCTGCGCAATCGTCCGACACGATCGGCAGGCAAGGCAGAACAGCGATGGCATAGCCTGTAAGATCGTGGCCGGGCGGCACGATATCGACATTCAGACCGAGTTCGCGCAACGCCTCGTAAGTGCGAAATGCCGCCCACAGGGCCGACAGCCCTTCGCCCTGTGGCTGGATCGCCGTGACCCACTCGGCGTCGTAGGCGAAGACGAGCGCAA
>JBAUIN010000172.1:0-13799 GCA_049682975.1 Pontixanthobacter sp.
ATCGCCGGAATGGGCCGCGACGGGCCGGACGGTACCTGAACGAACCTAATCATCCATATACAAAGCCCGCCGACGAACCGGCGGGCTTTTTACGTTTGGTTCAGGCTGCCTTGCGCAGCTTGTTCAATTTCTTAAGCGCCATTTGCTTTTTCAACCGGCTCAAATGGTCGATGAACAGAATGCCTTCCAGATGGTCCATCTCGTGCTGGAGACAGGTTGCCATCAGACCGTCCAGATCCTCTTCGCGGGTTTTCCCATCAACATCCTGGTAACGGACGCGGCAGGTGGCCGGACGGTCGACATCGGCATAGATTTCCGGGACCGACAGGCACCCCTCCTGATATGTCACGAGGTTCTCGGCCGGGTCCAGAATTTCGGGATTGATGAACACGCGCGGGTCGTTCTTGACCGGCTGATGCGTGTGCGGCTCGCCGCCATAGGCGGTGCATTCCTCCGGCTCTGCGTCCTCGTCCGGTTCCTGCAGATCGATCACGAGCACCCGTTTCGGCACGCCCACCTGTATCGCGGCAAGGCCGATGCCGGGTGCGTCGTACATCGTTTCGAACATGTCATCGACAAGCGTTTTCAGTTCGCCATCGAATTCGGTGACGGGGGTCGAGACGGTTTTCAGCCGGGGGTCCGGCACTTCCAGAATTTCGCGTATAGCCATGCGGGGTTATTTAAGCGGAAACCGCTCCGCTATCAAGAACCCGTCATTGCGAGCGAAGCGAAGCAATGCGGGGTAGCTCGGTAAGGCACTGGATCGCCGCGTCCGCTTCGCCTCCTCGCAATGAAGGAAAATTCAGTCCACCGGGCGGCGCGCTCGCAAGGCCTGCGCCAAGGTGCCCTCGTCGAGATAATCGAGTTCGCCGCCCACCGGCAGGCCATGCGCCAATTGAGTGATGCGGACAGGGTAGTCCTCTAATCGCTCGGCGATGTAGTGCGCGGTCGTTTGCCCTTCCAGCGTAGCGTTCATCGCAAGGACGATTTCATCGATCCCGCCGTCGTCCCGGTCGGCCACGCGGTCCAGAAGGCTGCCGATGTTGAGGTCTTCGGGGCGCACACCGTCCATCGCCGACAGCTTGCCGCCCAGCACGTGATAGCGCCCGGTGAACAGCCGCGCCCGGTCGAGCGCCCACAGATCCGATACATCCTCCACCACGCATAGCGAGGTTCGATCGCGGCGCGGATCGGCGCAGATGCCGCACGGGTTCTGCGTATCGACATTGGCGCAGATGTCGCATTCCACCAGCCGGTCGCGCACCGTCTCCAATGCCTCCAGCAACGGGCCGAGCGCATGGTCCCGGCGCTTCACCAGCCACAGCACGGCGCGGCGGGCCGATCGCGGGCCGAGGCCGGGCAAACGCGCCAGCGCCGCCGCCAGCGTTTCGATCTCTTGCGATGCCATGGGCGGGGAGATAGGGCTTGCGATCCCCGATAGGAAGACCGACAGGCTCGCCGATGCGCATCATTTTCATGGGAACGCCCGATTTCGCGGTGCCGACACTGAACGCCCTGCATAAGGCCGGGCATACGATGCTGGCCGCCTATACCCAGCCGCCGCGCCGGGCGGGTCGGGGCAAAAAAGTGCAACCCTCCGCCGTGCAGACGGAGGCGGAGATCTTGGGGATCGAGGTGCGCTGTCCGACTTCGCTGAAATCCGACGAAGCGCGCGAGGCCTTCGCGGCGCTGGAACCCGATATCGCGGTGGTCGCCGCCTATGGTATGATATTGCCGCAGGTGATCCTGGACATTCCCGTTCATGGCTGCCTGAATGTGCATGCCTCCATCCTGCCGCGTTGGCGGGGTGCGGCCCCGATCCATCGCGCGATCATGGCGGGCGATCCGGTGACCGGGGTCACGATCATGCAGATGGAGGCCGGGCTGGACACCGGCCCGATGCTGGCCACTGTGCGCTGCCCGATCGAGGATAAGACGACCGGCGAACTCACGGCAGAACTGGCCGAACTGGGCGCGCAGCTGATGGTCGGCACGGTCCGGGAATTGAAGAACCACCGCCCGCTGGCGCAGGATGACGAGGAGGCGACCCACGCGCCGAAGATCGACAAGGCGGAGGCGCGGATCGATTGGAGCGAAGATGCGGCGGCCATCGAACGCAAGGTGCGCGGATTGGCGCCGTTTCCCGGCGCATGGTTCGAACTGAACGGCGACCGGGTGAAGGTTTTGAAGGCGGAAATTGTGGATGGCGATGGTCCGGCAGGCACGGTGCTGGACGATCGGCTGACGGTCGCTTGCGGCGAAAAGTCGCTGCGGCTGTTGCGGGTGCAGAAGGCGGGCAAGCCGGCGATGGAGGCGGAGGAATTTTTGCGCGGTGTGAGCGTATCCAAAGGCGATGAATTCGCGTGATACCCTATCACGTCATTCCCGCGAACGCGGGAACCCAGAGTGTATTGCACGGCACCGCAACCCTAGGTTTCCGCATTCGCGGGAATGACCGGCGGGCGTAAGCGATTGCCCCGCTACGCCCTTACTCTCGAATTCGACGGCACGCCGTTCATGGGGCTGCAACGTCAGGCGCACGGCCCCAGCGTTCAGCAAGCTGTCGAGGAAGCCGTCCACGCCTTTTGCGGGGAAGAGGTACGCATGCAGTCCGCCGGGCGCACCGATGCGGGCGTTCACGCTTATGCCATGCGCAGCCATATCGATCTCGCCCGCGACTGGCCCGTGTTCAAGGTAACCGAAGCTGTCAACGCCCACCTGCGCCCGCATCCCATCGCCATCACCCATTGCGCAATCGTTCCGGAGGACTGGCATGCCCGCTTTTCCTGTATCGGTCGCAGCTATGTCTACCGCATCCGCAATCGCCGCGCGCCGCTGACCATCGACCGGAATCGCGCGTGGCAATTGCCGCAACCTCTCGATGAAACCGCCATGCACGACGCGGCGCAGGCGCTGGTCGGACGTTATGATTTCACCACCTTCCGCTCCGTCAATTGTCAGGCGAAAAGTCCGATCAAACAGCTCGACCGGCTCGACGTTCGGCGTGATGGAGAATGGCTGTCTATCGAAGCGGAGGCGCGCAGTTTTCTGCACCATCAAGTCCGCTCCATGGTCGGATGCCTCGCTTATGTCGGCATGGGCCGATGGGACAAAGCCCGCGTGATCGAAGCGCGCGACGCGAAAGACCGGCAGGCGCTGGGTTTGAACGCACCGCCACACGGGCTGTACTTCGTAAACGCAACCTATCCCGCTTGACCCCGCCCCCCGTCATTGCAAGGAGCGTAACAACGAAGCAATCCAGAGCGTAGCATACTAACCTCTGGCTTGCCGTGCGACCTGTCGGTCGCTCGCAATGAAGAAAAGGGCAACGACCATGACCACGACCGGAAAACAGATATTCTCTACCCTCGCCGAAGATGGCACGTTGACAGTGGAGGTCGGCGAGACGAACTTTCCGGAGCCGAAAGGCAAACAGGTTCTCGTGAAAATGGAAGCCGCGCCGATCAACCCCTCCGATCTCGCATTGCTGTTCGGCCCGGCCGATCTGGAGAATGCGGAATACTCCCCCGGCAAGATCGTCGCCAAGATGCCCGAACCGTTCAACAGTGCGGCGAAGGGGCGGCATGGCCATAAGATGCCGGTCGGAAACGAAGGCGCGGGAACGGTCGTCGCGACGGGCGACGATCCGGCGGCAAAAGCGCTGATGGACAGCCGCGTCGCCTGCGTACCCGGCAATGCCTTCAGCCAATATTGCATTGCCGATGCGCAGATGTGCCTGCCGCTGGGCGATATTTCGTGCGAGGATGGCGCGTCCGCTTTCGTCAATCCCATGACTGCGCTGGGCTTCGTCGAGACCGCGAAGATGGAAGGGCAGAAAGCGATCGTTCATTCCGCCGCCGCATCCAATCTGGGGCAGATGCTCAACAAGATCTGTCAGGAAGACGACATCGCGCTCGTCAACATCGTGCGCAAGCAGGAACAGGTCGATCTGCTGAAAGACATCGGCGCCGCGCACATCGTCAATTCCTCCGATGACGATTACATGGACCAGCTACGCAAGGCGATCGATGCCACCGATGCATTCTTCGGTTTCGACCCGATCGGCGGCGGCAAGACTGTCGATACGGTGTTCAAGGCGATGGAGCAGGTCGCGGTATCGAAGATGGAGGAATATAGCCGCTATGGGTCGAACCAGGACAAGAAGATGTATGTCTATGGCCGTCTCGATCTCGGCCCGACGATCCTGACGCCATCCTATGGCTTCGGCTTCACCTATTCCGGCTGGCTGCTGACGCCGTTTTTAGCGAAGGCGGGGATGGAAACGGTCGGGCGGATGCGTAAGCGGGTGCTGGACAATCTGAAAACCACCTTCGCCAGCAGCTACAAGAGCACAGTCGATCTGGAAGGCATGCTGACGAAAGACGCTGCGCTCGATTATCGCGCAATGCGAACGGGTGAGAAATATCTGGTCACACCGCACGATTGATAGACGCGGGATTGCCCCTCCTTTTCAGAGGAGGGGCAACGAGAGTTGGTAGCTTGCTGCCTACTCGCAGTGGGGTGGTTCCGAAGCCGCGTGCGCCCTTCCGGTCGCAATACCACCACCAACCCCTCCTTTGAAAAGGAGGGGGGACACAGTTACCGCCGGTTGAATTCCTTTTGTATTGCAGCGGGGTCGGTAATTCCGTTTGCCAGCAGCAATTGCAGCAGAATGCGGGCGCGTGGTGGGCCGAGGGCGCGGGCGGCAATGAAACCGGCGGCGTCGTCCTCCGGTTCACGATCGACCAACCCTTCATCGACGCGGCTGGCCCTAACGACCGCTACGCCGCGCTCGACGGTCTTGGCCAGAGCATCGCGAATATCTCGCGGCGCATTACCGTGGCCGAAGCCCGCCAACACCAGTCCCGCCACGTTGCCTTGCGTCGCTTGAGAAACCAGCTGCGGCGACATTCCGGCATAGGCGTATAAAATCGGCACTTCGGGCAGACTGTCCGGGTACGCATAACGCGCGCCTTCGCCATCGCGCCACGCCGGGCCGAACCATTCGAGCGAAGTCGGCGTCACATGGCCGACCGGGCCGCGCGGGAAGCCCTTGAACGCGTTTATGTTCTCCGTATGCGCCTTGCGCGCGTCGCGGGCGGCGAAGATCTGATCGCTCATCACCAACACGACACCGCGCCCCGCCCCACCCGCGTCACCGGCCACCCGGATAGCATTGGCGAAATTGCGCAATCCGTCGCTACCGACCGCGTCCGCCGCCCGCATTGCGCCAACCAACACGATCGGCTTGGTCGTTGGCAGCGTCTGGTCGAGCAGAAACGCGGTTTCTTCCGCCGTATCCGTGCCGTGCGTGATGATGATTCCGGCGCATTGCGGATCGTCGATCGCCGATGAAGCCGCCGCGTGAAGGTTCGCCCAGACCGGCGGTCCCATATCTTCCGAACCGATATTGGCGAATTGCTCGCCCTTCAGTTTCGCGTCGATACCCAATGCGGCAATATCGCGAATGAAGCGTTCGATCCCGATCTGGCCTGGACGATAATCGCGCCGCGTCGCCGATCCGGCAGTGCCCGCGATCGTGCCGCCGGTGGCGAATATTCTAATATGCCGATCATCCATTGCCCCGCCCTAGAACGGGCGCACTGCCGGATCAAAGAATTCCACTTTGCCGATTGATTTTGGAACCGTTCGCGCTATTACGCGGCCTTCCGATATTGGATCGGGCGATTAGCTCAGTTGGTAGAGCATCTCGTTTACACCGAGAGGGTCGGCGGTTCGAGCCCGTCATCGCCCACCAGTTTTCACTAAATAATTTGATCCGCGGGATCAAATTACATGAAAACTCCCGAGCGCCAAGCGAAGGGTTAAACGATTGGACAGAATGATCCGGGAGATCATTCTGCATCGAAACTCCCATGCGACAGGCGAAAAACTCGCCATTTCAAAAGCATTTATGCGCGATTATCGCAGGGCACCGCGCCACCATCCATCGTACGACGCAGCAATCGCCTCTTCAGATCGGGATCGGCATTTGCGATTTCTTCGCAGCGATCATCTGCGCCGACGATGTCTGCAACGTCGCCCACCAGTTTTTCCGCAATGTCGACCTGCTTTTTCAACTGCGATTTCGGTGTTGCGCCGTCCAGCTGCTGTTCGACATTTTCTAGCGTTCGCTCTGCCGTTTCCAGCTCTTCGCTCAATCGCAGATCGATGACATCGGATGTATGTTTGGAAGGCGCCAAAGCGCGATATTGTTTACGCAGATCGAGCAAATGCTCCTTCGGTAGATCAAGCAGCTCTTGAGCGGAAACTTCGCGTCCGCCGGCGATTATTTTTCCAAATCGATACGTCATTCTTCGCGTCCTCCAAAACGTAGCTTCCTAGGCGAGAAGGGTTAACGCGATGCCAAGAATTTCGATGTGTTACTCCGTCAGCGCCGTAGCGATTGCCTCCCGCGCTTCCGCACTCGACCAATCGTAATCGCCGACAACGCGCCACATTTCCCGGCCCGATGCGTCATATAGAACGGTCGTTGGCATCACATCGCCACCGATCGCGGTCGACAAAGTCGTATCGGGATCGAGCCACGGTTCCAGCATCGCAAAATTACGTTCCGCAAAAAACGGTTCCACCGCTTCCGCCCCCTGTAAATCCTGACTGACGGTTAGCACGCGCAACTTGCCGTTCATATCCTGCGCCAGTTCGTCCAGCATCGGCATTTCGACGATGCACGGCGCGCACCACGTCGCCCATAAATTGACGAGCAACGGCTCGCCCTGCGACGCACCCAGATTGAGCACCGTGCCATTTGCTTGCCGAACCTCCAGCGTCGGCAGCAATTCGCCCGCGTGGCTATCGTCGATCGTCCCGGCCAAGGCTGGCTTCGCGTCCGACAGTTCCGGGCTGTCTTGCGCGGGTTCGGCGCTGTCCCTATCGCAGCCGGAAAGGGCCAGACACAGGCCCGCGGCAATCAGGGCATTTCGAGTGAGTTCAGGCAACAAAGACGATAAGGACGGCACTTCAGGCTCCAACCAGATGTGGGGCGGACGGTTCGCTGCCGGGCCTAGCGCGATCATGCGTGAAATCAACGCCTCGATCCCGTTCGACAAGGCTTTATGGCGACAGGATATCGCGGCAAGCCAAGCGCATGTCGCGATGCTGGGCGCGCAAAATATCGTCTCGACCGATGACATGCGGGCCATTGCCGAAGGACTGGATCGTATCGCTGCGGAGTATGAACGCGACGGGGTGCCGGAGAACTGGGATCTCGAAGACATTCACATGACTACCGAAAGTCGCCTGACCGATCTGATCGGGTCGGTGGCCGGTCGGCTCCATACGGCGCGCAGCCGTAACGATCAGGTCGCGACCGATTTTCGGCTGTGGGTGCGCGAGACGATCGATCAGATGGATGAAGGGCTCGCGGCGTTGCAGGTAGCTCTTGTGACGCAGGCGGAGGCCCATGCCTCGTCGATCATGCCGGGCTTCACGCATCTGCAAACCGCACAGCCGGTTACGCTGGGCCATCATCTCATGGCCTATTACGAAATGCTACGGCGGGACCGTTCACGGCTCACCGATGCGCGGGTGCGGATGAACGAGTGCCCGTTGGGTTCGGCGGCGCTGGCCGGCACCGGCTTCCCGATCGACCGCGACATGACCAGCGATGCGCTGGGTTTCGATCGGCCAACGGCTAACAGTCTGGACGCAGTGTCCGACCGGGATTTCGCGCTCGAATTCCTCTCAATCGCCAGTCAGATCGCGCTGCATCTGTCGCGGCTGGCGGAAGAATTCATCATTTGGGCCAGCCAGCCCTTCGGCTTCGTCAGAATGGCCGACAGCCTGTCGACCGGCAGCTCGATCATGCCGCAGAAAAAGAACCCCGATGCCGCCGAACTGGTGCGTGGCCATGCCGGGCGCGTGATCGGCGCGACGACTGCGCTGATGGTCACGATGAAGGGCCTCCCGCTTGCCTATTCGAAAGACATGCAGGACGATAAGCCACCCGTTTTCGAAGCTGCCGGACTGCTGGCCCTATCCATCGCGGCGATGACCGGGATGGTGGCGGACAGCACGTTCAACACCGGCCGGATGCGACAGGCGGCGGAACTGGGTTTCGCCACCGCGACCGATCTCGCCGACTGGCTGGTAACGCAGGCCGATATTCCGTTTCGCGAAGCGCATCACATCACCGGCGCGGCGGTCAAATTGGCGGAGCAGCAGGGTGTTGCGCTGGGCGAACTATCCATGACCGATTTAAAATCAATCGACGACCGGATCGACGAGCGGGTTTACGATGCGCTGTCGGTGGAGGCTTCGGTCGCCGCGCGCGCATCCTATGGCGGCACGGCACCCGAACAGGTAAGACACCAGATCGCCCGGGCGCGTTCGGCGCTGGGTCTGGAGGAATTGGGTATGAAAGAATGATGCGCGCGATTTTATCTTTAGGTACGGTGGCGCTGCTGAGTGCTTGCGGACAGAAAGCCGATCTGGAACCGGCGGCGGGGCAGACGCTTCCGGTGGCCCCCTACGGCACGCAGGCGCGCCCCACTGCGGAGGATCTGCTGGAAGTGCCGCCCACCGCCGCCCCGGAACGCAGCGTCGAACTGCGTCGCCGTTCCGAAGTGCGCGAAGACGATCCGTTCGATCTTCCCCCCGAATAGGCGCAATCGACGATGGACCATTTCCAACTGCGCGACGGCGTGCTGCATGCCGAAGACGTGCCCCTTCCCCGCATAGCCGAAAAGGTCGGCACCCCCGTCTATATCTATTCGCGCGCCACGCTGGTGCGTCATGCCCGTGTGTTTCGCGAAGCGTTGCGCGATCTCGACAATCCGCACATCGCCTTCGCGGTCAAAGCGAACCCCAATCTGGCCGTGCTGAAAGTCTTGCAGCGTGAAGGATACGGGGCGGATGTGGTCTCCGGCGGCGAGCTGGTGCGCGCATTGGCTGCCGATATGCCGCCGCGCGATGTCGTGTTTTCCGGTGTCGGCAAAACCCATGACGAACTACTGCAGGGGCTCGAAGCGGATATCGGCCAGTTCAATATCGAGTCGGAAGAAGAGGGGCACGAACTGGCGGCGATTGCCGCGCGTCATGGCAAAACCGCACGCTGCACCCTGCGGGTCAATCCCGATGTCGATGCGCGCACGCATGAAAAGATCTCGACCGGGCGGGCGGAGAACAAGTTCGGCGTTCCGATCGATCGGGCGAGGGAAATCTACGCCAATCTGGCATCGCTGGACGGACTCGATCTGCGCGGTATCGCCGTTCACATCGGCAGTCAGCTTGCCAGTCTGGAGCCGCTCGAAACCGCTTTTATCAAAGTCGGCAAGCTGGTCGGAGAACTGCGTGCGAACGGGCTGAAAGTCACGCATGTCGATCTCGGCGGCGGATTGGGCGTACCTTACAAGACAGGCGACGACGTACCCAGCCCGGCGGAATATGGCGCGATGGTCGCCCGTGTCACGAAGGGTTGGGATGTGGCGCTGGCATTCGAACCGGGGCGGGTCATCGCGGGCAATGCGGGCGTTTTGCTGACCCGCGTCATCCGCACGAAGCGCAGTTCCAATGCCAGCCCGTTCGTCGTGGTCGATGCAGCCATGAACGATCTCGCGCGCCCAGCCATGTATGGCGCATGGCACGATATCGAGGCCGTCCGGCCCCATGGCGGGCGGATGATCGCGCATATTGTCGGCCCGATTTGCGAGACAGGCGATACCTTCGCCATGAACCGCGAGATGGACCAGATCGACAATGGCGAATTGGCGATCTTCCGCACTGCCGGTGCCTATGGCGCGACCATGGCATCGAGTTACAACAGCCGCGGTTTCGTGCCGGAGGTGCTGGTGGATGGCGACCAATTCGCGGTCGTCGCCGACCGGATCGCGCCATCTGCGATCATGGACGCCGAGCGCGTACCGGACTGGCTGTGAACGACGAAGCCACAATCCGCTCGCTGCCTTTGCTGCATCGCATTGCGGGTGAACGCGTCGTCGTAATCGGCGAAGGCGACATGGGCGAAGCGAAGGCGCGATTGGTGGAACGTGCCGGCGGTATTCCCTGCGCCGAAACCGAAGCGCATCAGGCGAAGCTGGCTTTCATCGCGCTGGACGACGAACGACAGGCCCGCGCCGCCGCCAAACGGTTGAGCGACAAAGGGTTGTTGGTGAACGTCGCCGATCGCCCGGAATTATGCGATTTCACCACCCCTAGCATTCTTGACCGCGACCCGGTGCTGATCGCCATCGGCACTTCCGGCGCATCGGCAGGGTTGGCGAAGCAGTTGCGATTGCGGCTGGAAAAACTTCTGCCGCAATCGCTCGGTCGGCTGGCGGCGAAGCTGGAACAATCCCGATCCCGCATGCGCGTACGCTTCCCGGATGGGTCGGACAGACGCCGCGCGTTGGACGAAGCGCTGGGCGAAGGCGGTATGCTCGATCCACTGGACGAACGCTCCGCCGATAATCTCGATAATTGGCTGAACGGTGCCAGTGTGAACCATGCCAGAGAGATCATCGAAATTCAGTTGGTCAGCGACGATCCCGAAGATTTGACACTAAAACAGGCGCGGCTGCTTGGAACGGTCGATCTCGTTCTGCACGATCCCCACGTACCCGCTGCGATCCTGAACCGGGCCCGCGCCGATGCGGTCCGTCGTATCCTACCCGCAGACGCAGACGCCGATGCTGGTTTGACCCTGATTTTACGCGCACCGATGGGCGGCAACGACTAGATCAGCTCGGTTGCACTTTGCTGCAATTCGGCGAAATAGCGCGCCATCGCATCCGCCGCTTTGTCGCTTAACGCGATGAACGCCCGCCGACGATCCGCCTCGTCCTCCTCTCGTACCAGCAAACCCGTTTCGACCATCTGCGTGATCCATCGAAGCGCTGTGGTCGGCGGTACACCGGCCGCAATACACAGCGAGGATACGGAAACCCGCAAATGCTCCGCCCGCGCCGCGGTCAGATCGAGCAGAATGTTCCAGGCCGGATCGGCGAACAATTCCCCATCGAAAAACTTCGCCCGTATCGCCCGCTGGCGAATGATGCGGCGGACCAATCGCGGATCGGGCAATGTTGGTTTCGATTTGGACCGAACGCCCTCCCCATCCGCTTCGCCATGAAAATCCACTTTCGACGATTCGAAGCGAAAAGCGCTGCCATTTGCATTGAGGCCGCGGGAATCCATGCGTTCCAACCGCTCCGCAATCTGCGACACCTGTTCGGTCAGGCGCAGCATGGAGATACGATCGTTGTCGGACATTTCGCGCAAACGCATGTCGGGTATTGTGGTTAATAGGCTGCCAAGCGCAATTACGCGTTCACCCCTAGTCGGGTCGATCAGCAGCGTCGTGTTGGCGCATTCGAGCGACCCGAACACGCCGTCCACAGCATCGACCGAAGTGGATACGATAAGATGCATACCGGTCCGCTCAGCGTTCAGATCGAGCCGGTTCAATGCCGCAGAGGTGATCGCTTCGACCTGCGGACAATCGACGATGACAATCTCACCATGATTGCTTGCCGAACGATCGGACAGAAGCGCCAGATCGCCCGATTCACCGACCACTTGCCCGACAGCCAGTACATCGTCGACAATGGCTTCGCGAATATCGGATCGGTCGGCAAAAACGGATATGGTCAGCGGCGGAATCGATTCTACGGTCGAACTGTCGTTATCTTCGCGAATGAATTTTGTTTGCGGCAAACAACCCTCCCGAACAGACGGGAGAATTGCGAAACGCGCGTTCAACTGTCAAGTTTAATAGTAATGATCCGTCAGAATATACAAAGTATAGCATTCGAATTAGTCTTCGAACGGGTCTTTCATCAAAATCGTATCGTCGCGCTCCGGACTGGTCGATACCAAAGCAACCGGGGTTTCGATCAATTCCTGCACCCGCTGGATGTATTTGATCGCATTCGCGGGCAAGTCGGCATAACTGCGCGCACCGGCGGTGCTTTCGTGCCACCCCTCCATTTCTTCGTAGATCGGTTCGACTTCGGCCTGATCCGCGGAATGGCTTGGGAAGTAGTCCATGATTTTGCCGCGCAGGCGGTAACCCGTGCAGATTTTTACCACATCGAACCCGTCCAATACATCGACTTTGGTAAGCGCGATGCCGGTCACTCCGCTGATCGCACAGCTTTGACGTACCAGTACCGCATCGAACCAACCGCAACGCCGCTGCCGCCCGGTCACGGTTCCGAACTCATGGCCGCGTTCGCCCAATCGCTGCCCGGCATCGTCGTCCAGTTCGGTCGGGAAAGGACCGCTGCCGACGCGCGTCGTATACGCCTTCACGATACCCAGAACAAAGCCGGTCGAATTGGGCCCCAGGCCCGATCCGCTGGCCGCCGTGCCGCTGACTGTGTTGGAACTTGTGACGAAGGGGTATGTGCCGTGATCGACATCCAGCAACACGCCCTGTGCACCTTCGAAAAGGATTTTCGCACCCGCTTTTCGAACCTTTTTCAAACGCTTCCAAACCGGCTGGGCGAACCGCAAAACGAAAGGCGCAATATCGCGCAGTTCGTTCAGCAGGGCTGCGCGATCCACCGGTTCCTGATCGAACCCGGCGCGCAATGCGTCATGATGCGCACATAGGCGATCCAATTGTGGTTCCAGCGTATCCAGATGCGCCAGATCGCAGACCCGGATCGCCCGGCGGCCGACCTTATCCTCATAGGCCGGGCCGATTCCCCGGCCCGTCGTGCCGATCTTGCCCGTGCCCGCGGCTGCTTCGCGCAAGCCATCCAGATCGCGATGGATCGGCAGGATCAGCGGGCAGTTGTCCGCAATCGCGAAATTATCGTCGGTTATGGAAACGCCCTGCGCCTCCAGCTTTTCGATTTCCTCCTTCAGCGCCCATGGGTCCAGCACCACGCCATTGCCGACGATCGATAATGTGCCCGATACGATCCCGCTGGGCAGCAGGCTTAGCTTGAAGACCTTGCCATCGATGACCAACGTGTGCCCGGCATTGTGCCCGCCCTGAAAACGTACGACGGCATCCGCCCGGCTGGCCAGCCAATCGACGATCTTCCCCTTGCCCTCGTCACCCCATTGGGCACCGATTACCGTAACATTTGCCATATCGTATGTTCCCTTGGGCTGGCGGCGAAGGCGCGTCCCTTTTCGTGCCGCGTTAGGGGCGGGCGCGAAGCTTAGTCAAGCAGTGGCGCACCGTAACGGAACCAGCCTGTCGACCGAGCATTGGGTGGGCATGGTAAAAGACAAAAACTATCCCACACTTTCCTTGAACGACGATCGTCAGATCCCGCAGCTGGGCTTCGGCACTTGGGAGATCGATCCCGTAGATGCAGCTAAGGCTGTGCATACCGCGCTCGATGCCGGATACTGGCTGGTCGATACGGCAGCGGTCTATAAGAACGAAAAGGAGGTGGGCGAAGGTATCGGCGATTGGTCCGACATCTTCCTGCAGACGAAAATCTGGAATGCCAGCCAGGGATACGATCGCACCTTGAAAGCGGCGGACAAATGTCTCGAGCGATTGGGCCGCGATCATGTCGACATGCTGCTTATCCATTGGCCCTGTCCTGAAAAGGATCTGTTCGTCGATACTTGGAAAGCGCTGATCGAACTGCGCAATGCGGGCAAGGCGAAGTCCATCGGCGTATCCAATTTTCGCGAACAGGATTTGAAACGCATCGTCGACGATACCGGCGTGGTCCCCGCGCTCAATCAGATCGAACTGCATCCTACGTTTCAACAGCGCGATATGCGCAAACTGCACGACGAGATGGGTATCGTGACGCAAAGCTGGTCGCCATTGGGTCAGGGTAAGGCAATGGATAATGACGCGATTAAGA
>JBAUIN010000173.1:0-4068 GCA_049682975.1 Pontixanthobacter sp.
GTAGTCCTGCGCAGGCTGTTGTCGATTGTGCGTTCTTAAAGCCCGGAGATTAAACTGTCATATAAGACAAAAATGATAGGTTTGCGAGCATGGGCTTTAGGTGTCGCCGTCACTACGACCGCACTTATCGACCCTTCGATTTCTGGCGCTTGTGGCATGACGTAAAGTTCGTCTTCGCTAAGTGCACACTCATTGCATTGCTAGCTTTCGTATGGCGGGGAGAGCAGTGATTAGGGTTCGTCGATGTCGGGCTTGCCATAATAATGAAAAACTGGTGCGAACGCCATCAGCAGCTTCGTTACCTAGAGAGGGTCTTAAGCCCTTTTCAAACCGAGATCGCCCCGGCTCGGTATAGCGCCCAAACCGTTCAATAATGATGCCGCATATGGCACCGCTTTGCCAGACATCGGCGAAAATTCGCTGGAGTATCTGTATCGGGTCGATCATCCAAACCGCTGCCTGCAGGGTCTCGACCCAGGCGATTGCGAGGCAGATAGATTTCCAAAGTCAGCTACCGTGCTTTCTTCAAGTTCGAAATAATGGCTTAGGTTGCTGCCTATATACCCCCCGGAAGATTAAGCGGAAACTTCGCCGCGTCCGTCCGGGGGGCCATTGCTCATACAAAGAAGTCATGCACTGGCATTCATAATCACAACGCGAAGTTCAAACCAACGCTGCCGTCGATCCGCCGGTTGGACGAGCCAGCTTCGGCAGTCGTCGAAATGAACAGATGCAGCTGTTCCGACAGTTCGAAATCCCCCCCAATGCCGGCAAGGACGATGAAAGGATCGCGGCTAACCCCATTTCCCACCAGTGTTACCGGTCCACCGGCAAATCCCGATATCGCAGAATTTTCAAACCCGTCCGCCCGATAACGAACGCCTAAAGTGGCATGAGGTTTAAACTGCGCTTCGTCTGAAATATCACCTTCCAGTCTAATTCCACCATCGATGAAAAACGCTTCCGTACGATTTTCTTCGACTGATGCGACGAATTCGCTCGTTCCGGTTTCATCGATCAGATCGCGGTCAGAACGGATAAATGTCGCACCGATATTAGGTTCGACGGACCAATCGGAAGACAAGGACATTGCGTACCCGACACTGGCATCGACCGTCCAGCCTTGGAGATCGTATGTTCCCATCGCCCTTCCGTCTACCAGGGTCCGGCGTGTGCGCATCGTGCGCTCATCGTAAGCGACGGTCGCCTTAAGGGCCAGCTTACCGAGGTTGTAACGTCCGTGAAGTCCGACGATTACGCCATCCCCATCGCTGCGCGCGTCAAGATCGGAGAGGTTCTGATCATTCTGCACGATACCGCCAAATGCGCTTACCGACGCGGACGATGTACCGAAACCAATCCCACCAAGAACCCCGTAACCGGTGGAACGCGCCCGGCTGATGCCACGCGGCTCGTTTTCTTCGATAGTCGAATAGCTACCGAGTGCGCTGCCGAGCGCAAAAAACGACGCATCTTCCCGTGTGCCGACGAACGCATCGCTGCGCGTAGCATGGGTGATGCTTAAACTGTTCTCGATCGAAATTTGCTGAACGCTCGAATAGGCTTGCGGTGTCAGCTGGTTGAAAGCTGCGGTTTGGGACCTTCCTTGATCATCCGCAAGGCCCGATACGGCGCTAAGAAAGGTGTCGGAAATGCTATCATTTCCCAACCGGTCATTGACGTAAGCGATACTGTTCTGGACCGGCACGCTGAAGTCCGCATCGTTCCTGAATAAGCCACGCAACTGAATGCTTTCCGCCTGTTGAACGACCCGGCCGAATACCGAAGCTGGATTGACGATGGTGTCGAAACTTCCGCTGATGCCGTCGGTGGCCGTTATCAGATCGAGGGTTCTGCCCGGCCCCACGATCCGATCCGCAGCCAGTCTAAGTGTTGCATTATCTGCGATCTCAACGCCGCCCCGCACCAGGAGACTGGCGGAACCTGCGGGTGTTATGACGAACTCCGTAACGGAATTCTCTTCCAATGAAACATTCCCACTGACGACCATCGTGCCAGGAGAATTTCCGATATTCAGTAAGCCCGCAACGCTGAGATTTCCCGAAATCGTTCCCGACGAACCGAAAGTTGCCGCTTTCCCGACTATAACATCGGACGCCGTTATGTTGGACCCGTTCAATCCGGACAGCCTGCCTCCCGTCAGAGTAATCACATCCGCAGATGCCGAACCCGCTATCGTCGTAAAGCCTGCGGTTTGGTTAAGAGTTTCGACGTTGGAGATATCGCCGAATGCAACAGTCTGACCTGCTTCGGTAGCCGCTACATCGATATTATCGGTTCCGTCGCCTCCATCCAGGGAGCCGGAAAAACCGCCCATGATGGACAATCTGTTGTCGTCCGCTCCGAACGTCAGTTGGTCGGTCTTGAGCGCGGCATCGGTTCCAATCGTAAGGTTGCCGCCGATGGCCACTTGATCGAACGAATAATTTGACGCCCTCAACGTCGCATCACCTACATTTCGACCATCCAATGACTCAAAACCCGTGAGGCCGCCGGACAATGTCATATTGGCGTTCGATGCCAGAATGACAGTATCCATGCCATCGCCGCCTGTGGCCGAAAGATTGAAAGTGCTACCTTCAGCGAACCGCAGGGTATCATCTCCGCCACCCAAATCGATCGAACCAACGTCGGCATCGATTGTGAGCGTTTCGTCCGATGCCGATCCCGTAATGGAACCGACCGAATTGTCGCCGAGCGATAGCACCAGATTGGAACCGTTCACCTCAATCGAATCGAAATCCTGATCCAGCGATAGGGTAAGCGTGCCAGGTCCTGAAAGACCGAGTTTCTCGAACCCATCCCTCTGACCGATCGAACTGCGATCCCCGCTGAGAACCACGGTGTAGAGATCGTTGCCGGCCCCGCCATCGACGCCGCCATCGGTCGCGCTATCCATACCGTCGACAAAGATATCGTCGCCTGCACCCAACGAAACCGGACCGTTGATTATGCCGAAATTCGCAACGATATCGGCACTGTCGCCCAGGCCGATACCGCCTGAGATTATACCACGGTTTTCGATACTTACCGAGTTTTCTGCAGCTGTAATCGTACGATCGTTGGCAGTGGTTAACGTATTGCCGGACTCTACGACCAGTTTGCCGCCGTTCAATTCGATGGTTCCGGCGTCGAATTTGCCGGAATATGAAATGGTCCCATCACCGACTTGCTCGACCCGCTCGAAGTTTGCAAACTTTGAGCCAACAACGGAACCATCGGCCAAGGCATTTATGGTAAGCAGATCGTTACCGGCGCCACCATCGGCGGTGCCGACAAGAGTTCCAACGGACCGCCAGACGAAGATGTCGTCGCCGCCGCCAAGAAAGACATCGCCACCGATCGCGCCGCTATTATCGAAGAGATTGGCCCCCGAACCGGTATTTACCGAGCCACCGATGCGGCCCGAATTTGCGAAGCTCCGACTGTCGAGCGATACCGAACCCCCGACAGTTCCCGTATTTATGAAACTGCCGAGCGTGTTGTCGATACCTGCCAGTGCTGCAGCGTTCGAAGCTTCGGATCCAGAAAAGACCGAACCGCCAATATCGGCGTTATTGATGATTGACCCGTCTCCACCGATGTAAAGCGAACCATCTATTATGCTGGACGCGTCAAGTGTAAGGACGGTTTCGGCCCCATCTGCTTGAACGAGCGTTTCTTCGAAGCTGATAATGTTGGCCGCGCCCAATGTCGCAGTCCCGGTGTTTCTGAAAACCAATGCAAATAAATCCGCGCCCGCGCCTCCGTCGATTGTGCCACTGATCGCATTGCTCGCACCGTATTGCACGAACAGCCCGGCCCCGTCCCCGAGGTTGACACTACCTTCTACGGTACCGCCGTCTTGAATAAACGTCGTAACATTACCGCTCGATCCACCATTCACACCATTACTCATTGCTCTGAACACGACATTGCCACTCATCGCGCCACGATTTACGACGCGGTTGCCTAACTGCGACAAGACGGATTCACGAACACCGCTGATCAAGCCACCTTCGAGATTGGTAAAATCGGCGACACCTTGCAACATAACCGCCCGTCGAC
>JBAUIN010000174.1:0-4468 GCA_049682975.1 Pontixanthobacter sp.
GAGAACGAACGGCGTCATGTCGAACTGCACAAACCGTTGATCCCAGCGAACGTCAAAGGTGTGCCGGTTCGGCTGGAACGGGTCATCGAAAACCTGCTCGACAACGCCGTATCCTTCTCGCCGCCCGACGGCACCATCGATGTGACGATCACTATCGACGACGATTGGGTCGCGGTATTGGTCAGCGATGAAGGGCGCGGAATTGCCGCGGACGCACGCGAGAAAGTGTTCCGCCGCTTCCATTCCGATCGGCCGGATGCCGAGGATTTCGGCAATCACAGCGGGCTGGGCCTCGCCATCGCGCGCACCATTGCGGAGGCGCATGACGGGACGCTGCATGCGCGGGATCGCGCCGATGCTCGCGATGGTGCCTGCTTGATACTGCGCCTTCCTTACATCATGCCCGCAGACCAGTGACTCCGGGCCGATCCACCGATGCGCCGATCCTGCGTCAATATACCGCGGTCGCCATCGGGGGCCGGGCTGTTTTGGTGAAGGGCAAACCGGGTGTCGGCAAAACTGCGCTGGCGCTATGTCTCATCGATCGGGGCGCCGAGTTGATCGGTGATGATGGGGTCGCACTGATGGTCAAACCCGATGGTCTGTGGGCCGCACCCCCAACCGCAACTCAAGGCAAAATCGAATTGCGCAATATCGGCATTGCCGAATTGCCCTGTGTGTCGGCACCTGTGGGCCTTACTTTGCGCATCGTCGAAAATGCACCGCGGTTCGTCGAAGAGGCGGAGTGGATGTCTATCCTCGACCACCCGGTCCCGCATCTCGACATATCGATCGGACCCGCCGGCCCCACCCTGGCCGATGCAATACGGGTTGAATATGCGCTCACCCTTCACGGTTTGCGCCATGAACCGGCGACATTTGTTTAGTTTTGCGGGGTTCCATCGGCGTTCGTTTGCGCGCAGACTCCGATGCGATGTCTAACGAATCATGCGATCTTGCCTCCGACGCGCCTGTTGGCGATCCGCGTGAGCGGCAGCGTATCCTCCTTGTTACCGGCCTCTCCGGTGCGGGCAAGACTACTGCCTTGCGCGTGCTCGAAGATTTGGGCTGGGAGACGATCGACAATTTTCCGATACGGCTATTGGGCGGCCTCTTGGACAAGGCGGAGGCGGACGCGCAGCGCACGCCACTCGCCATCGGCTTCGATTCCCGTACGCGCGGTTTCGTACCGCAGAACATCATCGCTATGGTCAAAGAATTGTCGCAGCGCGGCGATCTGCAATTGACCACGGTGTATCTCGATTGCGACGATGGCGAGCTGGAACGGCGTTATAACGAGACCCGGCGACGGCATCCGATGGCCTTGGGGCGGCCGGTGCGCGCGGGCATCAAGGCGGAACGGGAATTGTTGGAGCCGTTGCGGCGTTGGGCGGATATGGTGATCGACACGACCGCCTTTGCCAGCAACCAATTGCAGCAAACGGTGCGCGAACAATTCTCCGAAGATCGCCCGGATCAGATGGCGGTCATCATTTCCAGCTTCGGCTTCGCGCGCGGCACACCGCCTCTGGCCGATCTGGTGTTCGACATGCGCTTCCTCGACAATCCGCATTGGGTCGACGATCTGCGGGAACAGACCGGGATGGACGAACCGGTAGGCGAATATATCCGCCGCGATCCGGCATTCGAAACGGTGTTCGATCAGATACGGTTGCTGCTGGAAACCGTGTTGCCGCGTTATGCGGCGCAGGGCAAAAGTTATGTCAATATCGCCTTCGGTTGCACCGGCGGTCGTCATCGGTCGGTCTCCACTGCAGAGCGGATGAACGTGGCGTTGCGGAACGCCGGTTTCGCCCCGACGGTCATTCATCGCAATCTGGGATCGCGCGCCGCGGACGAAATCGAACGGGCGAAGTCGTGAACCGGGACAGCCCGAACTCCCCCCTTGCCTCGCGCGGCGATTGGGGACAAATGCGCGCGTCATGATCGGTTTGATACTGGTAACCCACGGCAACCTCGCCGGCGAATTCGTCAATGCGATGCAGCACGTGGTCGGCCCGCAGGAGGCGATCGCGACCGTGTGCATCGGCCCCAGCGACAATATGGAGGAGCGGCGCGCGGAGATCGGTTCGGCGATCAAGGAAGTCGATAGCGGCGCAGGAGTCATTATCCTGACCGATCTGTTTGGCGGCACACCATCCAATCTCGCAATATCGCTCTTGGATGCCGGGCGGGTCGAAGTGATCGCCGGAATCAACCTGCCCATGCTGATCCGGCTGGCGGGCGTGCGCAAGAAAGTGGATGTGAAGACCGCCGCATTTGCCGCACGCGATGCGGGGCGGACTTATATTACCGTGGCTTCGGAATTTCTGGGCGAGGAAAGCGAACAGCAATGAGCGCCGAACATCGCAAGACTATCACCATTGTCAATCGACGTGGTCTGCATGCACGGGCCAGCGCGAAATTCGTTGGTGCGGCGGCGGCGTTGCCCGATGGCGTTCAGGCGAAGATCGTCAAGGAACCCAACGAAGCCGCGGGCGGTTCGATCCTGGGGTTGATGATGCTGGGCGCGGCCAAAGGCGATACAATCGAGCTGGTCGTTACCGGCGAGAATTCTCAGGCCGCGTTCGAGGAACTGGCGGCCCTTATCGAAAACGGGTTCGGCGAGGAATGACGGGCAACGCGGAACGCCGCGAAATCACCGGTTTTTCCAATCCGACCGTCAAATATCTGCGCAGTCTGCGCGACAAGAAACACCGGCGACGCGAAGGCAAGTTTCTGGCCGAGGGGCTGCGGCTTCTGACCGACGCACTGGAATGCGGGTATATTCCCGAATTGCTCGTCATGGCGAAAACGCGTGAGCCGCATCCCCTGCTGGAACGGCTGGAGCATGCGGTCGCATCGTCCGGCGGCGCAGTGATCGAAACCACGCCGGACATACTCACCAAGATTACCGGCAAGGACAATCCGCAGACAGTCACCGGCATGTTCGGTGAATTGGACACGTCGCTTACTGCGCTGGATCGCACGCGTGGGTCGATCTGGCTGGTGGCGCAGGCGCTGCGCGACCCCGGCAATTTGGGTACGATGCTGCGTACCTGCGATGCGGTGGGCGCGGGTGGTTTGATCCTGGTGGATGATTGCGCCGACCCGTTCAGCGTGGAGGCCGTGCGCGCCAGCATGGGCGCCGTGTTTACGCAACAGATCGCGCAGGCGACATGGGCGGAGTTCGTGCCGTGGTTGCGTGCCAAGCCAGGCCAACTGGTCGCGGCAAGCCTGCGCGATGCCGTACCCTATCGCAATGCGGCCTATCAGAACCCATGCTTCATTCTGGTCGGCAATGAATCGCAAGGCTTGCCGGAAATATATGAAAAAGAATGCGATCTGCGCGTCACTATGCCCATGCGCGGACGGGCGGACAGCCTGAATGCGGCGGTGGCCGGCGCAGTGCTGGCTTACGAAACCTTGGCGACACTTGGTTGACGAAGGCGACACCGTGTCACCCTCGCAAGCAGGTAATAACTCCAATCAAAACAGATACTTACCTATATCGTATGACCAATCCTTCTACGGCCCCCCCGCCCCCCCCATTGGTAGGAAAACCGTTTCGCCATACAACTCGCATAATAGCCGACCAGGATGATGTAGGAAAATGATCATCGGCGCTACCGACTGCGGCGCCCGCCGCTAAAGCCGCGTTACGCAGGATCGCGATCTCGCGACCGATCGGTCAGCGCAGCTTTGTTCTCCTCTGCATCATCGTCGACGATATCCTGCGACGTGTAGCGCGGCGTGCTTTCGACCATCGGTACTTCCTCGATCTCCCGCTTGCCGATCTCGATGCCTTTATCGGCGAGGCGTTTGCCGGAAGTCAGCACGTTGCGTTCGAAACTGCCGACGAATTTGTTGTAATTGCCCACGGCGGTTTCCAGGCCGGAGCCGACGCGTTTCAGATGCTGCGAAGCGGTCGCCAGGCGTTCGTACAGTTCGGCACCCGCCTTCCCGATTTCCCGCGCTTCGTCGGCCAGCTGATCCTGCCGCCAGACTTGCGCGATCGTGCGCGCAATGGCGACGAGATTGGTGGGCGAAGCTAGCAGCACTCCGTTCTGAAACGCGAAATCCCACAATTCCGGGTCGGCTTCCAGCGCGGCTGCGACGAAATGTTCGCCGGGCACGAACATCACCACATAATCGGGCGCATCGTCGAACTGGCTCTGATAGGATTTCGCACCCAGTTGCTGAACATGGTTCCGCATGGATTTCGCATGCGCCAGCAACGCCGCTTTGCGCACATTGTCGTCATCCGCCTCGAACGCCTCCTGATAGGCATTCAGCGAAACCTTGGCATCGATCACCAGCTTTTTCTGGCCCGGTACGTTCACGATCGCATCGGGGCGCAGCCGCCCGCCTTCCGTGTCGATCGACTGTTCCAGATTGAAATCGGTGTGTTGCGACAGGCCGCATTGCTCAAGCACATTCTGCAGTGCCCGCTCGCCCCACCGGCCCC
>JBAUIN010000175.1:0-2605 GCA_049682975.1 Pontixanthobacter sp.
CACACGCCGTTCTTCGCGAACTACCGTCCGCAGTTCTACTTCCGTACTACGGACGTAACCGGTGAAGTCGTGCTTCCCGAAGGCACCGAAATGGTCATGCCCGGCGACAACGTAACGATCGACGTCAAGCTGATCGCACCGATCGCCATGGACCCCGGCTTGCGTTTCGCGATCCGCGAAGGTGGCCGCACCGTCGGTTCCGGCGTTGTCGGTGAAATCAAGAAGTAAGCCTTACGCCCTTTGATAAAAAGCGCCCGGAGCCCTTGAGGCTACCGGGCGTTTTTATTTCAGGTCTCTGCAATTATAATGCGCGGAATATGTCGGATCGGGGTTGTCAGCCTCGCGCGTTCCCCATATAGCGCGCCTCAACGAACGGGATTCGTCCCGCCATCGTCTTCAGTTTCGATCAGCGGTTCCATCCTTCCACCAGTGGAGGGGTAGGGGCGCTGGTTATTTGTTTGCTCTTTCTCATTGGTAGTTGGACATGGAAGCCCAGAATATTCGCATTCGCCTAAAGGCGTTCGATCATCGCGTTCTCGACCAGGCAACTGGCGAAATCGCGGAAACCGCCCGCCGGACCGGCGCGCTCATTCGTGGCCCCATTCCGATGCCGACGAGAATTGAAAAGTTCACCGTGAACCGCGGCCCGCATATCGATAAGAAATCGCGGGAGCAGTTCGAGGTTCGTACTTACAAGCGGCTGCTCGACATCGTGCAGCCGAACGCTCAGACGGTCGATGCTTTGATGAAGCTCGATCTGGCTGCCGGCGTAAACGTGGAAATTAAGCTCGCTTAATTTTCCGGCTCCGGTATAGGCCGGGGCGAAGACTATCTGGGATACCGCCGAATTCGTTCGGGTCTGCGTCCCCCGTCTCGCGGATATCAGGCAACTGGTTCGCATTCAGCCCGGACGGGGCGACGTATCGTAAAATGGGTTGGCATGCCTTCCGGATGGTCCGGCAGGCCTCTGTGTTAGGAGTTCAGACGATGCGCACTGGCGTGATCGCAAAAAAGGTCGGGATGACCCGCCTGTTTCAGGAAGATGGACGGCACGTTCCCGTGACCGTTCTGTCGCTTGAAAATTGCCAAGTAGTTTCTCACCGTACTGCCGACCGCGATGGCTATTTCGCGCTTCAGGTAGGTGCCGGTGTGGCCAAGCAAAAGAATGTGGCGAAGCCGCAGCGCGAACATTTCGCAAAAGCGGAGGTCGAACTGAAGCAGCGCGTTGCCGAATTCCGGCTCGCGGGCGAAGACGGCTTGTTGCCTGTCGGTGCGCGTCTTTCGGCCGAGCATTTTATCGCCGGGCAGAAGGTCGACATTACCGGCCATACGCAGGGCAAGGGCTTTGCGGGTGCGATGAAGCGTTGGGGTTTCGGTGGTCTGCGTGCGACGCACGGCGTTTCCATCTCCCACCGTTCGCATGGTTCGACGGGTAACCGTCAGGACCCAGGCCGCGTGTTCAAGGGTAAGAAAATGGCGGGCCACATGGGCGATCGCCAGCGTACCCAACAAAACCTCGAAGTGGTGCGGACGGATGCCGATCGCGGTCTTATTTTCGTAAAGGGCTCTGTGCCCGGTCATAAGAATTCATGGTTGGTCGTGCGCGACTCCGTGAAGCTCAAGATGCCGGAAGATCTGCCATTCCCCGGTGTCATGCGCCGCAACCAAGACGAGTTCGAATCGCAGGACGCGACGCCAGGTCTGGTCGAAGATGCCGCTGCGCACCGTGTCCGTCAGGAAGTGTCAGCAGCGCAGCAGGCAAAACTCCTGGAAGAGCAGGAAGCCGGTGCTGCATCCGAAGTCGCTCCTGCGGGTGAGCCTGGCGAAAGCAAGGATCCTGTGAATAATCCCGAAACTGCCGAGACCCACTCGGACAAATCTGAAGGGGAGGACTAAGCCATGAAGGTCAAGGTCCAGAAAATCGATGGCGACAAAGGTTCGGGCGAAGTCGAACTGAACGATGCCGTATTCGGTGTCGAGCCGCGTGCCGACATCCTCCATCGTGTCGTCACCTGGCAGTTGGAAAACCGTCGTGGCACGGCGCGTCCCACGCGCGAGCGTTCCGATGTGAACCGCACGGGTGCCAAGCATGGTAAGCAGAAGGGTGGCGGCGTTGCCCGTCACGGCGACCGTGGCGCACCGATCTTCATCGGCGGCGGTAAGGCGCACGGCGCTCGTAAACGCGACTTCAACCCGCAGCTGAACAAGAAGATTCGAGCGCTGGGTTTGAAAATGGCGCTTTCGAGTAAGGCCAGCAACGGCCTGGTCGTTGTTGATAGTTTGAAATTGAAAGATGCCAAGACGCAGGCGCTCAAATGGCATTTCGATAAGCATGGCTTTGCCGGCAAGGTGCTGGTTATCGATGGTGACAGTGTCGAAGATGGTTTCAGCAAGGCTGCCGGCAACCTTCCGGGTGTAAACGTTCTGCCCGCGCGAGGCGCGAACGTATACGACATTCTTAATCATGAGACGTTGATCCTGACCCAGGACGCAGTCGAAAAGCTGGAGGCGCGTTTCAATGGCTAAGGCTAAGCAAGTGGATGCCCGTCATTACGACATCATCCTCGCACCCCATATCACCGAGAAGTCCACGCTGCTGTCCGAA
>JBAUIN010000176.1:0-2827 GCA_049682975.1 Pontixanthobacter sp.
CTGCCTTCGACGTTGCCGCCTTGCGATACTGCCAGATCGAAGATCACGCTGCCGGTTTTCATCGTCGCGATCTGGGCATCGGTCACCAATAACGGCGCAGCGCGACCGGGGATCAGCGCGGTGGTGACCACGATATCCTGCTTTGCGATATGCGCGCTAACCAGCTCGGCCTGAGCGCGGCGGTATTCCGCGCTCATTTCGGTCGCGTAGCCGCCACTGCCTTCACCCTCGATACCCGCGACATCGTCGACGAAGATCGGTTTCGCACCGAGCGACTGGATCTGTTCGCGCGTCGCGCTGCGCACATCGGTCGCGCTGACCTGAGCGCCCAATCGTTTCCCCGTGGCGATCGCCTGCAAGCCCGCGACCCCCACACCCATCACGAAGACCCGCGCCGCCTGGATCGTGCCCGCTGCGGTCATCATCATCGGGAAGGCGCGGCCATATTCATGTGCGGCAGCCAATACCGCCTTGTAGCCCGAAAGATTGGACTGGCTGGAAAGCACATCCATGCTCTGGGCGCGGGTGATGCGCGGCATAAATTCCATCGCCAAGGCTTCGAAGCCCGCTTCGGCGTAGTCGTCGACCCGCGCTGAGTGGCCGATTGGATCGAATGTCGCGGCAACCCAAGCGCCCGGTTTGGCGCCTTGCAGTAACGCAATATCAGGCGCCTGTACGCCCAAAACGATATCCGCGTTCTTCACCGTCGCCGCGCAATCGGCGATGACGGCACCTGCCTGCGCATATCGTTCATCGGCGATTGCCGCCGTTGCGCCTGCGCCTGCCTCAACGGTTACTTCCGCACCCAAAGCGATGAATTTCTTCACCGTTTCCGGAGTGATGGAAACGCGCTGCTCCCCCGCGGCGCGTTCCTTCAAGGCGGCAATTTGCAAAAGCCGGTCTATCGGTCAGGAAATGAGGATTACGACGATCGCCGTAATCACGCAGATGACCGGCACGGACCATTTCAAATTGGCGATGAACGCATCATAGGTTTTGTTCGCCGCTTTCATATCGTTTGCAGATTTCATCGATAAATCCTGTGTTCGCGTCATTCCAAGAGAAGGGCGCCATAGCGCCTGGCTTACCGGTGTATCGCCTGCCCCCTTGTGCTTCAAGTGTCACAGCGTGCAAAGTATTCATAATGACCGGTTAGACTTAATCGGACTTTTACGCTTTGCTTATACACCCCTCCCTGTCCCACAACGGTACAGATTTGGAAAACAATGGCAGACAGCGAACCGCGCCTTTTGATGCTGATCGACGATGAACCGGCTCAAAGCCGGCTGATCACCGCGCTTGCGGGCCGCGAAGGCTGGCGCACGCTGGTCGCGAAGGATGGCGAAACGGCCATCGCCATGCTCAGCACGCGCGATGGCATGCAATGTTCCGCCATCATTCTGGATCAGTGGGTCCCGGGCGATGACGCCTGCCAGCTTATCGAAAGCCTCAAAGCGCGCCGCCCCAAATTGCCGATCCTGATGCTGACGACCAGCGCGAGCCCGATGTTGGCCGTGGAGGCCATGCGCGCGGGCGCCACCGATTATCTCATTAAACCGGTATCGCCCGACCGGCTGATGCAGGCCCTGCGCAGCGCGACGAAACAGGAAGCACCGAAGGACGAATTGCAGCCCTTGTCGGAAAAGATCGACGCCTCGCTCGATTTCGATTCGATGATCGGCAATTCCCCTTCGTTCCGCACTGCGTTGGCCAAAGCTGCCAAGGCCGCGCGCGGCCATGGCCCCGTCTTGATCGAGGGGGAGCGCGGGACGGGCAAGGAAATGCTGATGCGCGCCATGCATTCGGCCAGTCCCCGCGCCAAAGCCGCGTTTCGCCTCATCAACATTCGCAGCGTTCCCGCCAATTCAGTCGAATCCATCCTGTTCGGTCATGAACAAAACGCCTTTCCCGGCGCATTCGATCGGCAGATCGGCGCGCTGCAGCATTGCGACGGCGGAACACTCGTTCTCGATGAGATCGACCGGCTGGATCTCGATCTGCAAGCCAAGCTGGCGGAGACGCTGGAGAAACAGATCGTCCGCCCAATCGGCGCGACCCATGGGTTCAAGGTGGATGTACGCGTGTTGTGCGCCAGTAATCTGCCACTGGGCAACACGCCGGAAAAAGAGGGCAAGGTTGGTCATTTCCACGCCGATCTGCTCGAATGTATCGCGCAGACCCGCATCTTGCTGCCCGCCTTGCGCGACAGGCAGAACGACATCGCCGCCCTTACCCGTCATTTCCTCGCGCGTATCGGCGAACAACCGGGCCTGCGGCATATGAGCGTAAGCGATTCTGCGATCAATCTGCTGTCCGCTTACGAATGGCCGGGGAATGTTCGCCAATTGCAAACCGTACTGTTCCGCGCGGCAGTGTTCTGCGATCGGGAAATCCTGACGGCCGACAGTTTCCCGCAATTGTCCGAGATGGTCGGCGACGTCAGCGACGATTCCATCAGCGCGTTTCACGACGGCGTCGGCGTGATGCTGTATACGGCAGACGGCAATCTGCGATCGCTGGAAGAAATAGAAGCTGATATTATCCGCTTGGCAATCGGTCACTATAGGGGTCGTATGACGGAGGTCGCACGGCGCTTGGGTATCGGGCGGTCTACGCTATATCGCAAGCTGGGCGATCTGGGTATCGGAGACGCCGCTTAATCGGATACGCTTATTGCGAACCATATGCACGGAACCCCGTCCGGCTCCGCCCGTTTCCCCGGTTCATACTCACATAGAACAGGGGACATTCCATGGACATCGTCGATTGCATTCTGGCGGACCATCATAAGCAGCGGCGCCTTTTTTCCGCTCTGGACGAAGCGCGC
>JBAUIN010000177.1:0-9587 GCA_049682975.1 Pontixanthobacter sp.
TGCGCCGAAACCGGTGCGGTAATCATGGCACCGGCCATGAAAGTGCCGGTCAGCAATGCAGCTTTGGTATAACGCTTGGACATTGAAATCCCCTCTAAGCAGAGGCGCCACTACGGTGCCTCGTAAAACTATGATTACAAATCGGGTGCGAACCCGAACGGAGGCTCCCTAGATGAGGAAATGCTGCAATCGCAATCGCTCTTCCGCGCTTTTGTTCGGGTAATCGCTACACTGTGGCAAACGTGTTACAGTTGGCGGATGGCGTGTGCCGTGCCATTCCGGTCCCGCAACCCATCACTCAGATCGAAAGGCCATCGCCATGTTGTTCACCAAGGTTTCGCGGCTATCGCCCATAGCGCGCGCTCTGACAGGCGCTGCGATCTGCGTCTCGTTTGGCGCACCTGTTCTAGCTCAGGATATGCAGACCAATTCGGATTACCTGGCGGAATTGCGCAAATGCCAAATTGAGCCCGACGATACGGCAAGGCTTCTCTGTTACGACAATGCAGTAACTCCTTTGGTCGCCGCAACCGACAGAGGCGAAGTGCGCATCGTCGATGAGGCCGTGGTCGAGAAAACGAAGCGCGGACTGTTCGGCTTCTCCCTTCCCGACATATCGCTTTTCCGCGATCGCGACGGCAAGGACGAACAGCTCGATTTGCTGCAATCCACCATCACAAGCGTCAGCAAGCGCGGTCGGAACGTGCTGTATTTCACCATCGCTGAGGGCGATGCGGTCTGGCGTATCTCCGGCGCCTCGCGACAGGTTATGGCTACCGAACCGGGGGACACGGTGGAATTTAAGAAGGCGTCGCTAGGTAGTTATTTCATTCGCATAAACGGCCGCACGGGTGAGAAAGGGCGGCGGATCAGGTAGTTCTTACTGGTAACTCCATACAACCGCCCCGCATATGGCCGAAGTGTTGCAATGGGGCATCAGTTCCACGGGTCTGGCGCGTAAACTGACAGAAAACGCGAGATAGCAACCTTAATATGCGGCAACAAGATTGTCATCGAATTGCCATTATGGCAGTAGGTCGCGGTTTCGTAAGGAGATCGCGCGGGCGATTCTTACGACGAATTCTAATCTCAGGGGATCATACTGAAATGAGAAATTACACCAAATCATCCATCGCGAAGATCGGTCTGTTTGCCGGAAGTGGTATGGCGGCTCTTTCGCTCGCTATGACTGCGACCCCGGCGTCGGCACAGGCCGTACCGAGCAGTGATTCCGATGATATTGCCGTCGAAGAAGGGCCTGCGATCATCGATCCGATTGTTGTAACCGGTTCGCGTATCCGTCGTCCTGAACTGTCGTCGACTGCCCCGGTAACGACGTTCTCGGGCGATCAGATTTACAAGCAGTCCGAGAACAACGTCGGTGAATTACTGAATGACCTCCCGGCTCTTCGCCAAACGGTTTCTCAGTCAAACCCTGGCCTCAGCATTGGTATTGCAGGATTGAATCTGCTTGACTTGCGCGGGTTGGGCACACGTCGGACACTGGTTCTGGTGAACGGCCGTCGGCATGTGGCAGCTGATATTTCGAGCACGGCGTCTGCGGTTGACATCAACTCCATACCGTCCGCGCTTATCGAACGCATCGATGTTGTCACCGGTGGCAGTTCGGCCGTTTATGGGTCCGACGCAATCGGTGGCGTCGTGAACTTTATCTTGAAGGATGATTACGACGGCATCGAATTACGGGCGGGTGCTGGATTGCCCGATTATGGCGCCGGTGCAAATTATTTCGTTTCTGGTTTGGTTGGGACGAATTTCGCTGACGATCGTGGTAATATTGCGGTAGCCGGCGAGTACACACGTCAAAATCGAATTTTTGCTTCCGATGTTCCATGGCGGCGTCGAGTTGACGGCTTCGCACGGACGAATGTCGATGACAACGGTCGCTTCGATGGAATTCCGGATTCTACGTTCGTTCGTGATTTGCGTACCGGTACTATTTCTCGAAATGGTTTGGTAGGCTTTCCGCAGAGCGAAGCCCGCGACGAATGTGGCGGCTCAACCCTGAACGGGACGCCATTCAACTGCAATTTCGTTTTCCTGCCTAACGGTCAATTGGTACCTCAAACCTTTACTGCCCGATCGAGCACTTCACAGTTCGGCGGTTTTATCGGCGGCAATGGCGATACTGGCAACGAAGGTATTCAAACCTCCGTCTTTCCGCTTAGCGAGCGCTATGTCGCTAACCTTCTGGCTTCGTTCGAGTTTTCCGAAGCGTTTGAAGTTTTCGCTGAAGCCAAATACGTTCGTGCAAAGACGCAAGGCTCTAACTCTGGTCCCGCATTTGCACAGGGCCGCTTTACCTATAGCGATCCAAGGGCTCGTGCCCGTTTGGACAATCCGTTCTTGAGCGAACAGGCGCGTGAGTTGGTGACGACTGAACTCGTTCGCGGCGGCGTGGTCAATGACCTCATCGCCGGTGGACCCATCGATCTAGACGCGGTTGCGGATGGGTCGCAACGTTTTACTGTCAATCGAAGCTTCGAAGATCTCGGCAGCCGAGACGAAGATACCGTGCGTGAAACCTATCGCGCAGTTCTAGGTTTTCGTGGAGATATAACTTCGAACCTGAACTACGAAATCGCAGGTAGCTACGGTCGTACCGAGCAAGATATCGACGTTCTCGGTAACGTGTTTACGCAACGCTTATTACTTTCGCTAGACGCTGGGCGCGATCCTGCCGACGGTCAGATCAAATGTCGTTCACAGTTCGATCCTGATGCCGCGTTTGGTCAGGCGGGTATCGATCCTTCGACGCTTGCGGGAGATATCGCCGCCTGTGTCCCTTACAATCAATTTGGTGCACCCGACAATTCAGCAGCTCGCCAGTATATCACGGCAGATGCTGGTAATTTTGGTCGTTTGGAACAGTACAATGTTATCGGCTTCCTTTCCGGTACTACAGACGGTTTCTTCACTCTGCCCGGAGGAGCCATCGGATTTGCTCTTGGGGCCGAGTACCGTCGCGAAGAGGCGTTCTTTGAAGCTGACGAAGCTATTCAGAACAATCTGACATTCACCAACCCGCTTCCCATATTCAACCCCGACCCGTTCGAAGTGAAAGAAGCCTTTGGCGAACTCGAATTTCCGATCCTCGCCGATACGCCGTTCTTCGAAGAACTGACATTCACGGCTGCAGGACGTGTATCGGAATATGACGGTGCAGTCGGCACAACATACGCCTATAATTTCGGCGGTCGCTGGTCACCGATACCTGATATTGCATTCCGCGCCCAATATGGCCGAGCGGTACGTGCACCTAACTATACTGAAACTGCAGGTGAATTGACGACTACATTCATCACCGTTCTCGACCCTTGTGGATCGAACCAGATTAATGCTGGCTCTGCCAATCGGGCCGCAAACTGTCGTGCCGATTTGGGTGACATTCTCGACAATGACGCGTTCCAGCAAACGGCTAACGCCAACGTTTCTACCGAAGGTCGTAACGGGTCGAACGCAAATCTGTTTGAAGAGAAGTCAGACTCGATCACCATCGGAGCCGTCTTGCAACCGCGTGCCCTTCCGGGTTTCGCTTTGACCGTCGATTATTACGATATCGAAGTGAAAGACGTGATTGCATCGGTGGCCGGTCAAACGATCATCAATACCTGTTACGACTTGCCCACGCTTGATAATCCATTCTGCGGTAACTTCACTCGGAACGGTAACACTACGGGTCCGGAACTGGAGGTGCCGGGACAGATACTTCAAGGATCGATCCTTCAGTCCCCACTGAACTTCGCTAGTCGAATTCGCGAGGGTATCGACTTCGATTTATCCTATCGTACATCGGTGGGTGTCGATGCATTCGTCAATGCTCGCTTACTGTACACGCATGTGTTGGAATCGAGCAATTTCCAGGATCCAACCAATCCTGATTTTGAAAATCGACTGTTAAGTGAACTTGGTGATCCTAAGGATCAGTTCGTATTCGACATTGATTTCACGCTTGATCAGTTCACATTTGGTTATGGTGCACGTTACATCGGCCCACAGCTGACCACGCTCTACGAAGAGCAGTTCGCGTTGAACGACAGTCCTCCGCAGAACCCCGATCGGTTCAGCATACTTGAATACCCTGAAATCGTTTATCACGACTTGCGTTTTGCATGGCAGATCGAAGATGTTGATAGCGACAACGAATTCGAGTTTTACGTAGGCGTCGACAATGTGTTCGACGAGAAGCCGCCACTAGGCTTGACTGGTCTGGGAGATGGTAGTGCGATCTACGATCCATTCGGTCGTCGTTTCTACACTGGTGTTCGCGCCGAGTTCTAAGCGAGTATTGCATTCGAAATAAGAAAGGCCCCGATTTCTCGGGGCCTTTTTTTATCAATTTTTCTTAATACTTTTACGCCTGCGATGATCAGCTCCGGACCATCTCCAACGCTCCGTCACCTTCGTCGATCGCCACTTTCGATCCGTCCGGGACATCGCCGCGCAGGATCATGTCGGCGAGAGGGTCTTGCAAATAGCGTTGCACTGCGCGCTTTAAGGGCCTTGCACCGTAAACGGGGTCGTAGCCGACACGGCCGAGCCAGCGTAAGGCGGCTTCGGTCAGGTCCAGCGTAATCTTGCGATCTTCCAGCAGCTTCTGCACACGTCCGACCTGTATTTCGACGATCGGGGCCATATGTTCCTGCGCCAGACGGTGGAACAGGATGATATCGTCCAGCCGGTTCAGGAACTCGGGTCGAAAATGCCCGCGCACTACTTCCATCACCTGCGGTTCGACATCGTCGACGCTTTGATCGTCGGTCATGTTGGCCAGGAATTGGCTGCCGAGGTTCGATGTTAGGATTATCAGCGTGTTGGCGAAATCCACGACCCTGCCCTGCCCGTCAGTCAGGCGGCCATCGTCCAACACCTGCAGCAGCACGTTGAACACGTCCGAATGCGCCTTCTCCACCTCATCGAACAGCACAACCTGATAGGGCCGGCGGCGCACGCTCTCGGTCAGGACGCCGCCCTCTTCATAACCGACATAGCCGGGGGGCGCACCGATCAGGCGGGCGACGGCGTGTTTCTCCATGAACTCGCTCATGTCGATGCGAACCATCGCGCTGTCGTCGTCGAACAGAAACTCGGCGAGTGCCTTGGTCAGTTCCGTCTTGCCGACACCCGTGGGGCCGAGGAACAGGAACGATCCCAGCGGCCGGTTCGGGTCCTGCAATCCCGCACGCGCGCGGCGCACCGCCTTCGATACGGCCTCGATCGGTTGGCGCTGTCCGATAACACGCTTGCCGAGCATGTCTTCCATTTGCAGCAGCTTTTCCCGTTCGCCTTCCAGCATCCGGTCCATCGGAATGCCGGTCCACCGCGCGACGACGGCGGCGATATCCGCCTCGGTCACCTCCTCCCGCAACATGGCGTTCTCGGTCTGGTCGGAAGCGGCGGCAATCGCCTTTTCCAGTTCGGGAATTTTGCCATAGGACAATTCGCCCGCTTTCCCCAGATCGCCCTGCCGCTGTGCCTGTTCCAGCTCGATCCGGGCCTGGTCCAGCTCTTCCTTCAAACGGCTTTCCGCGTTTATCTTGTCGCGTTCGTTCTGCCAGCGCGTCGTCAATTCGGACGATTGCTGTTCCAGATTGGCCAGTTCCTCGCGCAAGGCTGTCAGCCGATCCTTCGATGCCCGGTCGCTTTCGCGCGATAGGGCCGATTCTTCGATCTTCAGCTGAATGATGCGCCGGTCCAGCGTTTCGATCTCTTCGGGTTTGGATTCCACCTCCATCCGGATGCGGCTGGCGGCCTCGTCCATCAGGTCGATGGCCTTGTCGGGCAGGAAACGGTTCTGAATGTACCGGTTGGACAAGGTCGCGGCACCTACGATGGCGCCATCGGTGATGCGGACCCCGTGATGCAGCTCGTATTTCTCCTTCAAGCCGCGCAGGATCGACACCGTATCCTCGACCGTCGGTTCGTCGATATAGACGGATTGGAAACGCCGCTGCAGCGCCGGGTCTTTCTCGACATATTTCTGGTACTCGTCGAGCGTGGTCGCACCGATGCAGTGCAACTCGCCACGCGACAAGGCCGGTTTCAACAGGTTGGACGCATCCATCGACCCTTCGGAGGCCCCCGCCCCGATCAGCGTGTGCATTTCATCGATGAACAGGATGATCTGCCCGTCCGCGCCCTTCACTTCGTCCAACACCGCTTTCAGGCGCTCTTCGAACTCGCCGCGATATTTCGCACCGGCGATCAGGGAACCCATGTCGAGCGACATGAGCGTGCGCCCTTTTAAGCTGTCGGGAACGTCGCCATTGGCGATCCGCAGGGCAAGCCCTTCGGCAATGGCGGTTTTGCCGGTGCCGGGTTCGCCGATCAGCGCGGGATTGTTCTTCGTTCGCCGGGCGAGGATCTGAATGGTGCGACGGATTTCCTCGTCGCGACCGATCACCGGGTCCAGCTTCCCGTCGCGAGCCGCCTGCGTCAGATCGCGGGCATATTTTTTCATCGCGTCATAGGCATCTTCCGCGCTGGCCGTATCGGCGGACCGGCCACCGCGCAGATCGTTGATCGCGGCGTTAAGCGCTTTGGGATCGAGGTTCGCTTCCTTCAGCGCCTGCCCCGCCGTGGTGGTCGATGCCAGCGTTAGTGCAACCAACAGTCGTTCCACGGTGACGAAGCTGTCGCCCGCCTTCTCCGCGATTTTCTCTGCCTGATCCAGCACGCGTACGGCATCGTTATCGAGCCCCGGCGTTTGTTGCGCACCGCCGCCCGATACCGCTGGAACCTTCGCCAAGGCCTCGTCCACCATATCCTGCGCCGTCGCGACCGTGCCCCCGGCCCGCTCGATCAGGCCCGCCGCCATGCCTTCATCGTCTTCCAGCAAAGCCTTCAGCAGATGGGTCGGCGAAATGCGTTGGTGGTTGTTACGGATCGCGACGGTTTGCGCGGATTGCAGAAAACCTTTGGCGCGATCGGTAAATTTTTCCAGGTTCATAAACGGCATCCTTCGCTATCAGTGTGTTAGGGAGATAGGGAACCGACGTTTCATTGCAATGCGTGTGCCCATACATGCGCCGGTATGCACGCGAATGCGAGGGATCGCAGCTTGCCCTTTGACCTTTTCGGTGGGCGCGCTAAGCCTTTCACCCATGAGGGGTGTTGCATGAAACGGTGGTTTGCGCGTTTGGGGCTGGGCCTGTTGGCGATGATCGCCATCGCCCTGATCGGGTTGATGACATGGGAGCCGTTCTTCGCCGAACGAGGCGACCGGCCGGAAAGTTTAAGCCCACATGCCTACACCGCCGAAATCATCCGCAGCGAATTCGGCATTCCGCACATCTACGGCGAGACGGATGCGGATGTCGCGTATGGCGTGGCGATCGCCCATGCGGAGGATGATTTCTTCACCCTGCAGGACGTGGTTGCCATGTCGCGCGGCCGGTACGGTGCGATCGCGGGCGAAGAAGGCGCGCAGGTCGATTTCGCCTATCACCTAATCGATGCGCGCGGCACGGCGGATCGGCATTACGATACGCTGCCAGCCGATACGCGTGGACTGTTCGAAGCCTATGCCGCGGGTCTGAACGATTACGCCGCGGCGCATCCCGACGAATTGAAGCTCGCCCGACTGTTTCCCGTCGATGGGAAGGATGTGGCCACTGGCTTCGCGCTACGTCAGCCCTTCTTTTTCGGGCTTGGCAACATCATCGGGGATCTGGTGGCGGGCGAAGGCTTGCGACCGGAATTCGGCCCGGCCATCGGCGCACCGCAGCCTTCGTCCGATGCCGAACCGATCATGACGGACGAGCCCACCGAGACGCCGATCGCGCTGCCGCTGCATCTGGGTACCGATGGCGCCCTGTCGGGCTCCAACGCATGGGCGATTGCGCCGGATAAATCGGGCGATGGCGTTACCCGCGTCGTGTCCAACAGCCATCAGCCATGGCGCGGCGGCGTTGCCTGGTATGAAATGGTCGTGGAAAGCGGCGAAGGCTGGCATTTCGCGGGCGCGAACTTCCCCGGCAGCCCCTTCCCCTTTCTCGGCCATAACGAGCATCTGGGCTGGACGAATACCGTCAATCGCCCGGACATGACCGATGTCTATAAGCTGAAACTGGACGATAGCGGCACACGATACCGGATGGATGGCGAATGGCGCGATCTGGAAAGCACAACGGTCACGCTCCCCGTCAAAATGGGGCCGATTACATTACCCATTCGCCGCACGATCCACCGTAGCGAACATGGCCCCGTTATCATCAAGGACGATGGCGCATTCGCGATTCGCTATGGCGGCATGGGCAATCTGGGGCAACTCGATGCGTATTATCGACTGAACAAAGCGCGTAACTTCGCCGAGTGGCAGGGGATCTTGGCGCGGATGGACATCCCGTCGACCAATTTCATCTATGGCGATGAAGCGGGCAATATCGCCATGATCTACAACGCCGCCATTCCCGACCGGCCCGAAGGCCCCGATTGGCGCAGCATTCTGCCAGGCGATCGCAGCGATCTCATCTGGCAGGGACCGGTCGATTATTCCGCGCTTCCCAAAGTCATCAATCCCGGCAGCGGCTGGGTCTACAACGCCAACAATATGCCCTATTCCGCCACCGCGCCGCAGGACAATATCGATCCCGTCAGTATTCCGCCCCGGCTCGGCGTGGAACTGAAAGAAACCAATCGATCGCGCCGGACGGAACAATTGATGGCGCGATACGATGTCATCGATCGCCAAACGCTGGAAAGCATTAAATACGACACCGGCTATGTGCGCGAAGGGTATGTGGCCGATATGCTCGACAGCGTGGCGGCGCTCGATCTCTCCGGGCAACGCGAACTGCTGCAGGCACAGCGGCTGCTGGCGGAATGGGATTTGACGTCGGACAGTATCGGCGCGTCCGATGCGATCGCCCTATTGATGATCCGTCCCTGGATGGGCGCGGAATACCAAAACCAGCCGACACCCGATGCGCTGGAGGAACTGACCAAGGCCGCCGACCATCTAACGACCCATTTTGGCACGCTGACACCGCCCATGTCCGAATTGCTGCGGCTGCGTCAGGGCGATGTCGACTTGCCGCTGGACGGGGGAAGCGACACGTTGCGCGCGTCGACCTTATGGAACGTCGATGATGATGGCCGCCTGTCGGTGCGGCATGGCGACAGCTTCCTGATGTTCATGGAATGGGCACCGGGCAAACGCGTACGATCGCAATCGATCCAGCCCTATGGTGCGGCGATCACTCGTCCCAAAAGCCCGCATTTCGCAGATCAGGCTGCGCTGTTCGTCCGACATGAATTGAAACCTGTGCATTTCTGGCGGCAGGATGCCATGCAGAATGCACGATCGCGAAAAACAGTGTCGAGCCGCCGATAATCCGCTCGAAAACGATAAATAGGGGAACAAACATGCACATTTCGACCTTTACCCGCTTCACCTCCACCAGCGTCATCGCCTTGTCGCTCGCGGCGTGTCAGACCACCGGCGGCGATAGAATGGGGAACGACGGTTCCCTTTCGGCGCGTTCGGGCGACGAAGTGATGGCCCCGTTCGGTAACGACCCCGCCCCCGTGTCCGAACTGGTCGGCAAGGTCGATATCCCCTATCA
>JBAUIN010000178.1:0-5379 GCA_049682975.1 Pontixanthobacter sp.
TTCTCCAGTGCCGCAAATTTCTCTGGCGTGCGTCCCTGATCGAAGCTGCGGTCCGACCCGCCGACTTGCGCGCCGCGCCCCTTCAAAATCTGCGCCAAGGGCAGCATGCCCGATCCGCCGATGCCGCAAAAGAAGAAAGGACGGGCCAGCAATTCGTCATAAGTGGGGAATTCGCTCATGCAGCGCGCGGTATGCAGTTGTGCCGCCTCACGCAAGATGGCTAGATACTGGAATGATGAAAGTTGCGATATGTGCGCCGGGCAAACGGCTTGAGCGCGATCGTGCCGAGGCGGTGCAGGCGATCGCGCGGGACTATCCCGATATTGAACTGGCTTTCCATGAACAATGCTTCGCACGCCACGGACATTTTGCGGGGCATGACGACGATCGGCTGGCGGCGCTGCTGGATTGCGCGAACGATCCCGCCGTGGACGCGGTGTGGTTCGCTATGGGCGGCTACGGTGCGAACCGGATCGCTGCGCAGGCAGTTGCCGCCATGGCAGGCACGGCGCGAACCAAGCGTTTTCTGGGATATTCGGACAATGGCTATCTGCTTGCAGAACTCTATCGCACGGGTATCGGTCGCCCGGTTCACGCTCCTTTGGTCGGCGACATACGGCGCGATGGCGGGGGGGCGGCGATCCACCGAGTGCTGGACTATTTGGGCGGCGATGTGACGGGGCTGGAGCCGTCGCTGGATGCCACACCCTGCGTCGCGTTCAACCTCACGACGCTAGCCATGCTGGTCGGGACCGATCTGATGCCCGATCTCACCGGCCATGTTGTGATTGTGGAGGAAGTGGCAGAGCATCTTTATGCGATCGACCGTCTATTTTTTCACATAACGCAGCATCTTCGCGGTATCGAGGGCCTGCGATTGGGGCGCGTATCGGCAGTACCGCAGAACGACCGGCCCTTCGGGTCGACTGCGGAGGCCATCGCGCAGGATTGGTGCGCGCGTAGCGATATTCCCTACCTTGGACGTGCCGACATAGGGCATGATGCCGCGAACCGCATTGTGCCGTTCGGCCTTGCAGCCGCGCCGCGCGCCGCATAGGCCGCGACCATTACATTCACGAGGTCAGATATGAGAGCATTCGTTTTTCCGGGGCAGGGTAGCCAGAAAGTCGGCATGGGCAGCGAACTGGCCGATGCGAGCGCCACGGCGCGCCAGCTGTTCGAAGAGGTCGATGACGCGCTGTCGCAAAAACTTTCGCAAATCATGCGAGACGGGCCGGATGAAGAACTTACGCTGACCCAGAACGCGCAACCCGCGATCATGGCCAATGCGATGGCGATCGTTCGCGTGCTGGAACATGATTTCGGTGTGAAGCTGCCCGACCATGGCCATTGCGTTGCCGGGCACTCGCTGGGCGAATATACGGCTCTCTGTGCGGTCGGGGCTTTTTCTGTCACCGATACGGCACGTCTGCTGCGTCTGCGCGGAGAGGCGATGCAGGCAGCCGTTCCGGTCGGCATCGGCGCAATGTGCGCGTTGCTGGGTGCCGATGTAAACAAGGCGCAGGAATTGGCCGATACCGCCGCACAGGGCGAAGTGTGCGAAATCGCCAACGATAACGACCCCACCCAGGTTGTTCTCTCCGGCCATAAGGGCGCCATCGATCGCGCAGTCGGACTGGTAAAGGATTTCGGCATCAAGCGCGGTGTTCCGCTACCGGTGTCCGCGCCGTTCCATTGCTCGCTGATGCAACCGGCGGCGGATGCGATGGCGCCGGCGCTGGAGGAAACGCCCCCGCAATCGCTCGCGCTGCCGATCTACGCCAATGTGACGGCATCGCTGGTCGACGACCCCGCCGAAGAGCAGCGCCTGCTGGTCGAACAGATCACCGGGCGCGTACGGTGGCGTGAAAGCGTACTGGCCATGCGCGCTGCGGGGGTCGAACAGTTCGTCGAAATTGGCGGGAAAGTGCTTGGCCCCATGATCGGTCGCACGGATCGCGACGCACATATTACTAGCACGATCGGCATGACCGATATCGAAACGCTTGCGAAGGAGCTTGCCTGATGTTCGACCTTACCGGGAAAACCGCCCTCGTTACCGGCGCCAGCGGCGGGATCGGCTCTGCAATTGCCTTGGCATTGGCGAAACAGGGCGCGCGACTGGCTCTGTCGGGCTCCAATGGCGAAAAATTACGTATTTTTCGCGAGCAGCTGAACAATGAGGCACCGTCGAAAGCGGCTGGCGATCATGTTGAGATCACCTGCAATCTTTCGGACCCTGCCGATGTCGAAAAGCTGATACCCGCCACGATCGATACGCTGGGTGGCCTGGATATCCTCGTCAACAATGCCGGTATCACGCGCGACAATCTGGCGATGCGGATGAAGGATGACGAGTGGGACGACGTTATGCGTGTGAATCTGGAAGCGACGTTTCGCCTCATGCGCGCATCCGCACGGCCGATGATGAAAAAGCGTTTCGGCAGAATCATAAACATCACCAGCGTCGTCGGCCATACCGGTAATGCGGGGCAGATGAATTATGCGGCGGCGAAAGCGGGCATCGTCGGTATGTCGAAAAGCCTGGCGCAGGAACTGGCCAGTCGCGGTATAACCGTGAATTGCGTCGCGCCGGGTTTCATCCGCACCGCGATGACGGACGAATTGGACGACGCGCAGAAAGATACGCTCAACGCCCGCATTCCCATGGCACGAATGGGCGAAGGCAGAGACATCAGCGCAGCGGTGGCGTTTCTTTCATCGGATGAGGCGGGATACATGACCGGGCAAACGCTGCATGTGAATGGCGGCATGGTCATGCCGGGCTGACGTAATTTAGAACAAGACAGGAACGTCAAGTCTTTATCCCCAACGAATTCCGCGCGCCGGTACGATGGCCTTGCTCCATGACCTTCCTGCGGTAAGAGTTGAGGTCACATTACCGGCGCCGGCTGGCACGACCGGCCATAGGCGCGCAACAGGGATTTGATACGCGATGAAGGCCACAATCGAACGCGCGACGCTGCTGCGTTGCCTGTCTCACGTCCAATCGGTGGTCGAACGCCGCAATACCATTCCGATCCTTTCCAACGTGCTGATCGAAGCGGATGAGGGCGGGTCACTGAAAGTCATGGCGACCGATCTCGACCTGCAAGTGGTCGAGAATATGAGCGCCGCCTCTGTCGAAAGTGGCGGAGCGATCACCGTTTCCGCCCACCTTCTGTTCGATATCGCGCGCAAACTACCGGAAGGGAGCCAGGTCAGTCTGGAAACCGCCGAAAACCGCATGGCAATCAAGGCAGGCCGCAGCCGTTTCTCCTTACCGACCCTGCCGCGCGATGATTTTCCGACCATCGTGGAAGGGGACCTTCCGACCAGCTTCGAACTGCCGGCAAAGACGCTCGCCGAACTGATCGATCGCACGCGTTTTGCGATTTCGACGGAGGAAACGCGTTACTATCTCAACGGCATCTTCCTGCATGTCGCGGATGATGGCGGAAGTAATTCCGGTCCGGTCCTTAAAGCCGCCGCGACCGACGGCCACCGCCTGGCCCGCTATACCATCGAACAGCCCGATGGTGCGGAAGGTATGCCGGATGTCATTGTCCCGCGCAAAGCCGTGGCCGAATTACGCAAGCTTTTGGAAGAGGCGCTGGACGGCAATGTGCAGATCGACCTCAGTGCCAGCAAAGTCCGCTTCACTCTTGGTGGGGAGGGCGGCGTTGTGCTGACCTCCAAGCTGATCGACGGCACTTTCCCCGATTACAGCCGCGTCATCCCAACCGGGAACGACAAATTGCTGAAGGTCGATCCGCGCAGTTTCTACGCCGGTGTCGACCGCGTTGCGACCATCGCGACGGAAAAAACCCGCGCCGTAAAAATGGGTTTGGAAAAGGACAAGATCGTGCTGTCCGTAACAAGTCCGGACAACGGCACAGCGACGGAGGAAGTCGCGGCCGAATATGGTTCCGATGGCTTCGAAATCGGTTTCAATGCGAATTATCTCAAAGATATTCTCGGCCAGATCGACAGCGACGAGGTGGAACTGCATCTGGCCGATGCCGGGGCTCCTACGCTGATCCGCAAGGACGACAAGAGCCCTGCATTGTATGTATTGATGCCGATGCGGGTGTGATGCCATGACGGCGCCGGTCCAGATATTCGGGCCGGTCGTCTCGACCTATGTCCGGGTCGTGCAAATTGTGTGCGAGGAAGCCAGGCTCGAATATGCCATAATTCCCACGGCGGCGCATGCGTCGGATAATCGGCACCCCTTCGGTAAGGTTCCCGTGGTCGAGATTGACGGGCTAGAGCTCTACGAAACCGTCTCCATCGCGCAATATATCGACAATGAGTATAATGGTGGCGCTTTGCAGCCCACCAATCCACGCGATCGCGCCGTGATGGATCGATGGATTGCGATCGGCAACAGCTATCTTTTCCCGCTGTTCGAACATGGTCTGGTCATGCCGCATTTAATGCATCGTTTCAGCGGGGAGCCGCTCGATACCGCCCGCATCCAAAAGCATCTGCCGAACATCGCGCGGCTTTTGTCGTTCCTCGATTTGGAAATCGCAAAGGATGGGGCCTGGACATCGCTCCGGTTCACGATGGCTGATGCGTTTTTATATCCCATCATTCGCAGTGTCGAACTGACCCCGCAGGGCGGTGCGGGCATTGCGTTGATGGATCATCTGCCGGGCTGGCTCGCCGATTGCCAAGTGCGAGGTTCGATCATGAATACGCGGTGGAGTACCGAGTAACGGTAATCCCGGAGCCTTGCGATGGGATGGCGTGATCGGCCGATAGTCGCTACGCCCTTAGTCAATAGGGAGAATATCATGACTACAGCCGTCCACGTCGATCGCAGCGATCTGTCCAGAACCGAACTTGTGGATAAGGACGCATTGCCGCTCCCCGACGGCGCGGTGCGGCTGAAGGTTGAAAGCTTTTCGGTCACGTCCAACAATGTGACCTATGCCGTGGCAGGCGACCGGTTCGGCTATTGGAATTTCTTCCCGGCCGAAGATGGCATGGGGATCGTCCCGATGTGGGGGCATGCAGTCGTGGCTGAAAGCGCGCATGACGAGTTTCAGCAGGGTGAACGAGTATACGGTTATCTGCCGATGGCATCTCATCTGGTGGTTCTGCCGGGCAAGATAACGTCACGCGGTTTCATCGACACCGCCGCCCATCGCCAACCGATGAGCCCGATTTACAATCAATATACGCGTCTGGCAGGCGACCCGGAACACGATTCCGACAAGGAGCCGGAACGCATGATTTTCGGCCCCTTGTTCAAAACGGGGTTTCTAATCGAATCGATGTTTCGGCGCGAAAACTGGTTCGGTGCGGATGCGATGCTGCTGACGAGTGCATCGTCAAAAACCGCAATGGGTTTGGCGAGCGTAGCGAAGG
>JBAUIN010000179.1:0-5598 GCA_049682975.1 Pontixanthobacter sp.
AATAGGTGCGCGGGCGGCGCGACATGCAGCTGCCGTGTTTCGCCCATTGGCTGGCGATCAACCGTGTCGACGGCATCATGCACATATTGGCGCGTGCCACTGCCGAACTGACCGTTCGCCGTGTGGCACACCATTGTGGCCAGTTGCGGCGACTTTCCGGCCATAATCCATGTGCCACGAAGGCGAAACGACCGCTCCGCCCCGAACACTGGGTGCGATGCCGCGCTTGCATTTCGCGCCCCTTACAGAACTCCGGCGACCAGCTTGCCGCGAGCGTATAGCCCGTGACCGGCAGGCGGCGGGGTTTGGCCTGCGGGCTGATTTTCGGAACCGACACCACTTTCGGCATTCGGCATTGGTAGGCTTGCGCGGCCAGCGGTGAACCCGCCGACATAGTGCCGACGATCGCCAGAAAAGCGACGAAAATCTTCACAGTGGCGTGAAATCCAAGCCGATATCTGCGGCGGGGGCCGATTGGGTAAGGCGCCCGACCGATACGTAATCGACTCCGGTCGCCGCCTTCGCCGCGATCGTGTCGAGATCGATACCGCCCGAAGCCTCCGTCGGTGCACGGCCCGCCACGATGCGTACAGCTTCACGCAGAATATCGGGCGCCATATTGTCGAGCAACAATCGTGTCGCCCCCGCCGTCAGCGCCGGTTCGATCTGGTCCAGCCGGTCCACCTCGCAAATGATCGTAGCGATACCCGCCGCTTTCGCCCGTGCCACCGCTTCGCCCACGCCACCCGCAACCGCCACGTGGTTGTCCTTGATCATCGCAGCATCCCACAAGCCCATTCGGTGGTTGGCCGCACCCCCCATGCGCACGGCATATTTCTCCAGATGCCGCAAGCCGGGAATGGTCTTGCGCGTGTCGAGCAGTGTGCAGGCGGAATTGGCCATACGGTCCACATATGCGCGCACCATCGTCGCAATGCCGGACAGATGCTGCACGGTATTGAGCGCACTGCGTTCCGCCGTCAGCAGCGCGCGCGCATTGCCGCGGAGGCGCATGAGGTCGGTGCCAGGCGTTACCTGCGCACCTTCTTCCACCAGAATGTCGATTTCGCTCCGCGGATCGAGATAGCGAAGAAAGGCCGCCGCGATCGGGAGGCCCGCCACGGTAATCGCATCGCGACTATCCATCGTACCCGAAAAGCGCGCATCGGCGGGAATGACGCTTTGGGAGGTTACATCCTGCCCACCCCCCGGCAGGCCCGTGCCCAGATCCTCGTCCAGCGTCTCGCGAACAAATGCATCGCAATCGAAGCCGGGAAGGTCGAATTCGTCTGTCATCAATGGACGAACCGCGCGACGACATCGCGATAACTGCGCGACACCTTCACTTCGGCACCGGAACTCAGAACCAGGAAGCATTCGCCATTCGTGTGCGGCTTCACTTCGCGCACCTGATCCAGATTGACGATGGTGGAGCGATGCACACGCTGGAATTTGCGGGGGTCCAGGCGGCGCTCCAGATCCTTCATCGTTTCGCGCAGGATCAGCGAATTGTCGCCGGTGTAGATGCACATATAATCGCCTGCCGCCTCGATATGTTCGATCGAACCGACTTCGACGCGGAAAATCTGTCCGCGGTCCTTCACGTTGATTAGTTTCTCGAATCGGTCGGCGCTTTCCCCGGCGGGCTCGGCATTTTCGTCCGTGAATTCTTCCGCCGCGTCGGGAGCTACTTCGGCGAGGACGTTCATCAGCTTTTCCGCCTCGTCCGACGACTTCTTCTCCGCCATGCGGATGCGCAACCGCTCGATCGTGTCGGCGAGCCTATCGGGATCGACCGGCTTCATCAGATAATTGACCGCATTGGCTTCGAACGCGCGGATGGCGTGTTCTTGGTAGGCGGTCACGAACACGATCAGCGGCGGTTCGATACCCATCACGCCCTTCACTACGCTGAAACCGTCGAAGCCCGGCATCTGGATATCGAGAAATACGACGTCCGGCTTTAAAGTCTTGATCTTGCGGATGGCTTCGCGGCCATTGGCGCAGGTGTCGATCACTTCGACATCCTCGAACGGCTCCAGCCGCAATTGCAGACCCTGAATGGCCAGTTTTTCGTCATCGACGATGATTGCACGAATGGTCATGTCTGTCTTCCAATCTGCCTGGTCTGTGTGACCTCTGAATTTTCCGAAGGTGTGTTGTCTTGCGCTGCTTCGGTCGTTGCGCCTGGGTTCCTGAAGGGTTGCTGAAAGAGTTCTTCCTGCGATTCCTCGAATGGCAATTCGATGACCACGGTAAATCCGCCGGTCGGGGGGCTGCGAATTTCGAACAAGTGCTCCTCGCCATATGCTTGCGCCAGCCGATCGCGAATATTGGCGAGGCCCACTCCGGTCGAAACCGCTTGCCGGTATCCGGTTATTGCATCGGGAAGCGTGCGTGCGCCGAGTTCGTCTTTCGTCTGACCTGCCGGCATACCCGGCCCGGTATCGGCGACGGTCACGCGCAACCTCCGCCCGATGATTTCCGCCGAAAGCGTGATTCGTGCGCCTTCTTCCTGTGGCGACACGGCGTATTTGATCGCATTTTCGACCAGCGGTTGCAGCAGCATGGCAGGAAGGCACGCCTTGGCAGCGGCAGGTTCGATCTTGAAGTCGGTCCGCAAGCGATCTTCGAACCGCATCCGTTCGATGCCGAGATACAGCTTCAGAGTTTCCACCTCCTGCGCCAGCGTAACCTGTCCGCTGGCCTCCACCATCAGCGTATGCCGCAGGAAGGATGACAGGCGTGTAAGCATCGCATTGGCAGGCTCGGTCTGCTTCAGCAGCACCAGCGTGCTGATGGAATTCAATGTGTTGAACAGAAAATGCGGGTTCAGCTGATACCGCAGCATCGCCAGCTGCGCGCTGGTCGCCTGTGCCTCCAACCGCTCCAGCCGATCTGCTTGTTCCTCTACTTGGAGGAAAAAATTGATTGCGTAATATAAGGCCGACCATGCACCCAAAAGGGTGAGATCGAGATAGAACACGCCCAGGAAGCGTTGCGCGAAACCGCCTTCGCGATCCGGGTAATACAATTCGATCACCCACACATCCATGAAAGCATACAGGCTGACCGCTATCGCCAGGACGAGGGTGGTCATGGTCCAGGTTATCAAGGGCCGCCGGTTGATGAGTTGGCGATAGATGACCGACAGCACCAGACTGATCGATAGCCCCATCGCCGATGCGATGATGATGACGATCAGAAAATCGAAATCCGCGCGATTGGCCAGTGCCGACATCGCTCGCAGGAGCAATGCACCGCCCCAACCGGCGAATTGCAGGTTCCAGAACGCGCGGTTCTTGTTCGCAAAGAACGGGGTGGGTTGGAAGGGCAGAACGGCCATTGCGACGGGCTTCTAACCCAGATCGGCGGCATTCGTCACATGCAATCTGCGCGGCGGTTTGGCGTGATGCGGCGTATGGTGTATTGATGCCGATGAGGAGAGCCGATGATGGATATTAAAACCGGGCAGATGCACGCCGTTCAAGAACATGCGCAAGGGCGGGCCATGTTCCGCGAAATGAAGGAGGGTACAGCCGAGGACTGGGCCCTCATCAGCAAGCATTACATGGAATTCGCGTCCGATCTGCCCGACCGTGTGCTGAAGCATCTTAAATTACTAGAAGGCGATTTCGGCGGGTTTCCGGTCTGCCGAATGCAGCATTCGCTGCAAACCGCGACTCGCGCGCATCGCGACGGGCGGGGCGAACGCTATGTCGTGATGGCGTTGCTTCACGACATCGGCGACACATTGGGTACGTTCAATCACCCCGATGTAGCGGCGGCAATTTTGAAACCGTTCGTGACGGAAGAAGAACACTGGATCTGCCAGCATCACGGCATTTTTCAGGGGTATTATTTCTTCCATTTCATCGGCAGCGATCAGAATATGCGCGACGAACATCGGGACAATCCGCATTTCGATGCCTGCGCGGAATTTTGCGAGAAATACGATCAGGCTGCGTTCGATCCCGGTTACGAAAGCGAATCGCTTGAATTTTTCGAACCGATGGTCCGCCGGGTCATGGCGAAGCCGCTATCGTCGATGTATGTAAATGACGATTAGGACACCGCTTTTGCCTAGTTGCGGGTGAATTGCGAGCGAAAGTTGCGCTTCCAATCGGCATGGCCATGCTGTGCGATGGATGCGGCGACATACGGTAATTCCGCCTCGATCAACGCAAGTCGTTTGCGCCAACCATCGTGCTTTTTACCCAAACGCAATCCCCCGCTATGGTCTGGCCCCCATCGGCGCATGAACCGTGACGCGGCCTCCGGTGGATAGCCGCCATTAGCGAGCAGCCATGGCATCAGCCGATCCGCCTCCCGTTCCGTCGCGCGAATATCGGACCGTGTGCGGCCGCGCGCATCGAGATAGCCGCGATGCCCTAGAAAATTATGCGCCAATTCATGCGCGACGATTGCAGCGAACTCATCCTCGGGATAGGAGAATCCAGCAAAATCGCGGTTCAGGACGATGCGCGTGCCATCTGCCACCGCATCCTTCCCACCGGTTGCAACCTCCAACCGGCTGCGGCAAGTTTTAACAGGCTGCATAGTCGTTGGCCCGTCTGTCATAACAAGTGTAATAGCTCGCAAGGCCGCCTTTTCGACATTCGGCGTCAGTCTGTCATGGACATAGGTCGCACGCGCCCATGGCCGATCCGCGTCGAATGGCCGGTCACTGAGTGGCGCACCATTGATGGCGGTCAGCTCCATTCCAGGTTCGATCCCGGCGAGATGGGCTGGGCTACCCATCGCCACTGCTTGAACTGAAAAATCCCCCTGCAATCCATCGATCGAGCGACGTGCGGCTGCATCGGGATAGGACAGCGCGTCATCGATCAGCAAACCTAACGAAAACTGCGTTTTATCGCAAAAGGGCGCATTACCGCGCTGCAATCGCCAACCGATATTTTGCAAAAGAGTATCGCGCGCTTGCAGCGTCTTGAAGGAGGTTGCGAATTCGTTGCCAGGCACATGCGCAAGTGCCGGAGCGATCAGCAAACCGGCCAAAATAGCGCTCAATAATCGGAAGGCGCACCTCACAGGTCGCGGGCGGCGTCGATGGCTTCCTGCAACCCGTCGACCCCGATCGCCCCTTCGAATGCCTGATCGCCCACTACCCAGCTGGGCGTTCCGCCAAAACCAAGCTGCTGGGCGAGGGCGGTGTTCTTTTCCAGTTCCATGTCGATCGCCTGCGATGACAGAAACGCATCGGCCTTCGCCAGATCGAGGCCCGCCGTCTTGGCCGCTGCCCTTATGCCGGTCGTGGATGTCGAACCTTGCGCGAACATCGCCTGATGGAATGCGGCGAATTTATCCTGTTGCGCCGCTGCCAGAGCCATGCGGGCGGCGTCGTCGCTGCCTTCGAAGATCGGCCATTCGCGGATCACCACGCGCAAATCGGGGTTGGCAGCAATCAGCGCATCGACATGGTCGCGGCTCATCCGGCAGAAACCGCAGCCATAATCGGTAAATTCGACCAGCGTCACGCTGCCTTCGGGATTGCCCAGTACTGCGCCGGGAAAGGGCTGCTGCACCGCGCCGCCAGCCTCCGCCAATCGTTCCGCTGCCAGCGACTTTTCGTAATTC
>JBAUIN010000180.1:0-1898 GCA_049682975.1 Pontixanthobacter sp.
GCGGATCGGTTCTTCGGCGAACCCGCGCTGGAGATCGACGACTTTCTGAAAATGGACGATCAGGGGCGCGGCATCGTGAATGTGCTGGCCGCCGACAAATTGATGCGCAGCCCGAAGCTCTACGCCACATTCCTGCTATGGCTGCTGGCCGAATTGTTCGAAACGCTGCCCGAAGTAGGCGACCCCGAAAAACCGAAACTGGTCTTCTTCTTCGACGAGGCGCATTTGCTGTTCGACGATGCGCCGGACGCCTTGGAAGACACAATCGAACAGGTCGTGCGGCTTATCCGATCCAAGGGGGTCGGTGTGTTCTTCGTGACGCAGAACCCGATCGATATTCCCGAAAGGATTGCGGGCCAATTGGGCAACCGCGTGCAGCATGCCCTGCGCGCGTTCACCCCGCGCGACAAGAAAGCGATCAAGGCGGCGGCGGACACGTTCCGGATCAACCCCGATCTGGACGTGGAGGAAGCGATCACCGAATTGCGCGTGGGCGAGGCGCTGGTGTCGACATTGATGGAGGACGGCGCGCCATCCGTCGTTCAGCGCACTTTGATCAAACCGCCGCGTTCCCGTCTCGGCCCGGTGACCGCGAAAGAACGCGCAATCATCCAGTCGATCAGTCCGGTCGAAGGGAAGTATGACGAGGAGGTGGATCGCGAAAGTGCGGAGGAAATGCTGCTCGCCAAAGCGGAGGATGCCGCCGAAACCGCCGAGGAAGTGAAGGCGAAGGGTAAGGAAGAAGTCGCCAAACGCCCGCGTAAAACGAAAAGCGTATGGGAAAAGGCGTTCAGCCGCGGGGCGAAGGTCGCCGCCGGATCGGCCGCCGGCATGGCCGCGCGCACGGTTCTGGGCAAGAAGTCCCGCGCCAATCCGATGCGTTCCGGCGTCACCTCTGCCGTGGGTTCGGTCGCGACCGATCTGGCCGGACCGATCGCGGGCCGCTTCGTGCGCAATCTGATCGGTGGATTGATGCGGTAGGGCATCCTTCGCGCCGACCGGTCGCGCCCACCGCGTTACTGCATTACCCCCGGTTGCGGGCGGCGCGCCGTTCCTTGCGCGCGGCACGTTCCTCGCGCGAGATTACCCCGTCCTCATTCGTATCGAGCCGCTGGAACCGACGCATCATGAGGGCGTCATATTCGGCGCGACTGATCGCGAGATCCTTGTTTTCGTCCGCGCGTTTCATCAGTCTCGCCATGCGGTTGCCACCCGATCGTGCGGCCGGGTTTCCGGTTCGGGCTTCTCGCCGTTCCATCCGCGCTTCACGGCGTTCTGCGCGGGTTTGACGTGCCGTTTCCATTTCCGCGAACGTCACCGCGCCGTCGCCATTCGCATCCATCCGCGCGAACCGCGCCTTGCGCCGCTCCGCGCGGTCGGCCGCATCGATCGCGCCATCGCCGTTAACGTCCATCCGGGCGAACCGCTTGGCGTTGCGCTCCTGATGGTCGGCCAGCGAAATTTCGGCACCAGCGCCGCCATTGGCTTGTGCGGCCAATGCGGAACCGCCGCCGACGATGAGTAATGCGGCAGCGGAGGAAACGAGTGTAAGAGGTTTGAAGGACATGCGGACAACTCCAATCTTTGGCAAGGGAAACGGCCCGACATATTGCCGTCCGCAACCCGTAAAGTACAAGAATGGTCCGACCTTGCTGAATGCAGGATGATCGACAGAACCCGCAAACAGGCACGCTTCAGATCGGCTGGCAAGCGTCTTTCAGCCATTCGAGAACATCGCCATCGACTTGCGGGGCGAGCAGGTCCTGCACTTTCGCATGATAATCGTTCCACCACTGTTTTTCCGTGTCGGTCATCAGCGATTGGTCGAGCATGTCGCGCGCCATCGGTGCCCAGGTGAGATTTTCGAAGCCGAAATAGGTGCCTTCCTGCCCGTCGAT
>JBAUIN010000181.1:0-3170 GCA_049682975.1 Pontixanthobacter sp.
TCCGCACCAGATCGAGCGCCGCAGCGGTCGTAACCTGCCGGATATGCAAACGAGCGCCTGCCATTTCGGCCAGCATAATGTCGCGCGCCACCGCCAGCGCTTCGGCTTCGGGCGGCGCGGCGGGAAGACCCAAACGGGTGGCCAGATCGCCGGCGGTGGCACTCGCCCGCGCAATCAGCCCCTCATCTTCGGCATGGGTCACTACGACCAGATCCAGCATCGCGGCATATTGCAGCAATCGCAGCATCATGCCTGAATCCGCAATTCGCGCCCTGCCTGTGGCAACGCCGCGTGCGCCCGCCTCGCGCATCAAGCCGATTTCCGCCAACTCGGTTCCGCCAAGCCCTTTCGTCGCGGCGGCCAGGGGGTGGACCCAGAAATCCGGCTTTCCGCTGCGCGCGACTTGGCGAACGCGGGAGGGGTAATCGAGCGGCGGGTTCTGATCCGGCATGACCGCCGCGCGGGTAATTCCGCCGAAGTGAAATGCAGGCTTGTCGATCGCGAATACACCGAAATCGATGAGGCCGGGCGTTATCAGCTTGCCCTGGGCATCGAGGACGCGATCGCCATCATGCGCCGTCACATCGCCGACCGCCTCAATACTGCCGTTGACGCAACGGATTGCCCCCCGTTCCACCCGGTCGGCAAGTACTAGTTGTCCGTTGGTTATCGTCAAAGGCTGTTGCTGCTTCATAGCGGCCGGCCTGACGTATCGGCGTCGCGGGTACTCCACCCCGGCACGTTACGCGCATTCCGCGTAAGTATATCGAGCGCGCCCATGCGGATCGCGACACCCATTTCGACCTGCCGCGTAATGATTGATCGGTCGAGCATGTCGGCCACATCGCTGTCGATCTCAACCCCGCGGTTCATCGGGCCGGGATGCATCACCAGCGCATCGGGGGCCGCGCGCTCCAACCGATGCTTCGTCAGGCCGAACAGAAAATGATACTCGCGCGCCGAGGGGATGAACTGGCCCGCCATCCGTTCGGTCTGCAGGCGCAGCATCATCACCACATCCGCGCCATCCAAAGCGGCGTCGAAATCGTGGAACGGTTCGGCCCCCATCGCCTCCACTTGCATAGGCATCAAAGCGGGCGGCGCGCATAGGCGCACACTCGCGCCCAGAGCCGTCAAGCACAGGATGTTGGAGCGGGCGACCCGGCTGTGCAGAATATCGCCGCAGATGACGATCTTCAGACCGGTGAAGTCATCCGCATTGACGCCCCGTTCGCGCAACGCATGGCGCAGGGCCAGCGCATCGAGCAGCGCCTGCGTGGGATGTTCATGGTTGCCATCGCCCGCATTCAGCACTGGACAATCGACCTTATCCGCGATCAGATCGACCGCCCCGCTCGATCCATGCCGGATAACGATCGCATCGGCGCGCATCGCATTCAGCGTAATCGCCGTATCGATCAGCGTTTCGCCCTTCTTCACGCTCGATTGTGCGGCGTGCATATTAACGACATCCGCACCCAGCCGCTTGCCTGCGATTTCGAAACTGAGCAGCGTGCGGGTGGAGTTTTCGAAAAATGCATTGATGATCGTCAGCCCGGCCAACGCATCGCTATGTTTGGCGGGCTTGCGGTTAAGTGCGACCCACTGTTCCGCTTCATCCAGAACATACAGGATTTCATGGCGTTCGAGATGCGCGATGCCCAGGAGGTCGCGATGCGGAAAGGCGGCACTGCCAGCGGGATAGTCCCGTTTGGTCCCGATCGAAGATTGCGCCGATGTCATTAAAGGCAAGGCGTTAGTCGATGGGCATCGGCCGCTCAAGGTATTTTGGGCGGTTTCGGCTGGAACATCGTGCGAACTGCGCCTAACTGATGGCCAAGTTTAGAATACGGGACGGGCAAATTCATGACATTCGCAGGTAAGGTTTGGCGGTTACTGGTCGGCATCAAGGACGGGCTCGGCCTCGTTTTTCTGCTGCTGTTCTTCACGCTGCTGTTCGGCATCCTCTCCGCCCGCCCCAGCCCCGCACAGGTTCGCGACGGTGCGCTGTTGATCGATCTGGACGGGGTGGTGGTTGAGGAGCGATCCGCCGTCGATCCCTTCGCCGCATTCGTCAGCGGACAGGCACCGATCACCGAATATCCGGCACGCGAGATCGTCCATGCGCTCGAAACCGCTGCCGGTGACGAGCGAATCAATTCGGTCGTGCTGGACCTGACGCAATTTCTGGGTGGCGGACAGGTCCACATGCAGACCATCGGGGAGGCGATCGACCGGGTTCGCGCCGCCGACAAGCCCGTATTCGCCTACGCGATCGGCTATGCCGATGACGGGATGCGCCTTGCCTCCCATGCTAGCGAGGTTTGGCTGAACCCGCTGGGCGGCGCGGTGGTCGCCGGGCCGGGCGGATCGCGATTATATTACGGCGAATTGCTGGAAAATCTTAATGTAAATGCCCGCATCTACAAGGTCGGCACATACAAATCGGCGGTGGAACCTTACACCCTCAACGAAATGTCTCCCGAAGCGCGCGAAAATGCCGAAGCGCTATACGGCTCCCTATGGGAAGAATGGCAGGCAAGCGTGCGCAAGGCCCGCCCATCCGCCGATCTCGACACCGTAACCCAATCACCCGCCGAATGGGTCGCTGCATCGCAGGGCAATCTCGCGGAAGCGGCCCTGTCGGCGGGCCTTGTCGACAAGCTGGGTACATATGAAGAATTCGGCGCGCGCGTTGCCGAAGTGGCAGGAGAGGATGCGTTCGATGACATGCCGGGCGCATTCGCTTTCACCGATCTGGGCGCCTGGCTGGCAGACAATCCGCTCAATGTCGCAGGCGATGCCATCGGCGTGGTCACGATCGCCGGTGAGCTCGTCGATGGTGAAGGCGGCCCCGGTGTCGCCGGTGGCGATCGCATTTCGGCTTTACTGAACGAAGCGCTGGATGAAGATTTCAAGGCGCTGGTTGTGCGAGTAGACTCTCCCGGAGGTTCGGTGCTGGCATCGGAAGAAATCCGCCAGGCGATCCTGCGCCACAAGGCGAAGGACATTCCGATCGTGGTATCCATGGCCAATGTCGCAGCCAGCGGCGGCTATTGGGTAGCAACCCCGGCGGAACAGATTTTCGCCGAACCTGAAACGATTACCGGATCGATCGGCATTTTCGCGGTAATACCGACATTCGAAAACGCTGCGGCCGAATGGGGCGT